>JBBSRM010000152.1:0-6294 GCA_038243055.1 Actinomycetales bacterium | reverse complement strand
CGCGAACTGCTCGAGGGCAACGCCAAGACGGACGAAGCCAAGCTTGCAGCCGAAGAGGCAGCACCGGTCGCCGATACCGAGCCGGAGGCTCCTGCAGAGGAAGCCGCCGCAGCAGCCGAGGCCGCACCCGAGGCAGCAGCATCAGAAGAAGCTGCAGCACCCGAGGCAGCACCCGAGGCAGCAGCCGAGAAGCCTGCCGAGGACGCCAAGTAACACCTTTGGGCTATCAGGAGCCGGCGGGCCACACGGCCCGCCGGCTCCGCTCAAACCGGGGCGGGTCCCCGCCGGTATGGCACCGGACGAACAAGCTAGATCACCACTGAGAATGGGGTTGCACATGGCGAATTACACCGCCGCTGATATCAAGGCGCTTCGTGAGCGTACCGGCGCAGGCATGATGGATGTGAAGAAGGCCCTCGACGAGGCCAACGGTGATGCCGAGAAGGCCATCGAGGTCATCCGCGTGAAGGGCCTCAAGGGCGCCACCAAGCGTGAGGGCCGTTCCGCGGCCGAAGGCCTCGTGGCCGCCAAGGTCATCGACGGGACCGTCGGCTACATGATCGAAATCAACTGCGAAACCGACTTCGTCGCCAAGAACGACAAGTTCATCGCACTGGCCGACCAGGTCCTCGAGGCTGCCGTCACCACCGGCGCAGCCGACGTGGACGCGCTCCTCGGCGCCGACGTCAACGGCAAGAAGCTCGCCGACGTCGTCATTGAAGAAGGCGCCATCCTGGGCGAGAAGGTCGTCGTGCGCCGCATGGTCCGTCTCGAAGGCGCCACGGTTGATGCCTACCTGCACAAGACGTCCAAGGATCTCCCGGCGCAGGTCGGCGTGCTCATGGCCGTCGACGGTTCCGGCGAGGAAGCACACACCGTGGCCCACGACGTCGCAGTGCACACCGCTGCAATGGCCCCGACGCACCTCTCCCGCGAGGACGTCTCGGCTGAGACCGTGGCCAACGAGCGCCGCATCGCCGATGAGACCGCACGGGCCGAAGGCAAGCCGGAAGCCGCGCTGACGAAGATCGTCGAAGGCCGCCTCACCGGGTTCTTCAAGGAGATCGTGCTGCTGGATCAGCCGTTCGCCAAGGACTCCAAGATGCTGGTCGGCAAGGTCCTCGAGGAAGCCGGAGTGAACGCTACCGGGTTCGCTCGTTTCCGCGTAGGCTCCTAGCAGCTACACGGCGGCCGGATTCCGCCCGCCCAAGCGGCAGTGAACAAGGGGGCGGCCCCCACTACGGTGGCCGCCCCCTTGCCACGCCCAGACCTTTCCAGAACCACTGCACGACGGCGGACCCGGCTCCGCCAGAGGAGGCCCACCGTGGAAGAAACCACCCAGATGGAAACGACCCAGATCACCAACGAGGCAGGGACCCGGCGCAGGGTCCTGCTCAAGCTTTCCGGAGAGGTCTTCGGCGGTGGCAATATCGGCGTGGACCCCGTCACGGTGCGTGGCGTCGCCGAGCAGATCGCCGCAACCGTCGGTGAAGTCGAAACCGCGATCGTGGTCGGAGGAGGGAACTTCTTCCGCGGGGCCGAATTGTCCCAGTCGGGCATGGACCGCTCCCGCGCCGACTACATGGGCATGCTCGGTACCGTCATGAACTGCCTGGCCCTGCAGGACTTCCTGGAACAGGCAGGAGTCGAAACCCGTGTGCAGTCGGCGATCAGCATGGCCCAGGTCGCCGAGGCCTACATCCCGCGCCGCGCCATCCGCCACCTGGAGAAGAACCGCGTGGTCATCTTCGGTGCCGGGGCCGGCCTGCCGTACTTCTCCACCGACACCGTCGCCGCCCAGCGGGCGCTGGAAGTCCGGGCCGACGTCGTGCTCATGGGCAAGAGCGGTGTCGACGGTGTCTACACCGCCGACCCGAAGAAGGACCCGACGGCGGAACGTCTGAGCACGTTGACCTACGACGAGGCCCTGCTGAAGAACATCCGGGTGATGGATCAGACGGCGATGACCATGTGCAAGGACAACGGACTGGAAATGCTGGTCTTCGGCATGGAGGGCGAGGGCAACGTCACCCGCGCCATCCGCGGCCAGGCCCGGGGCACACGCGTCACCGTCTAGCCCGGTGGCATAGGATGAATGTTGAGCGTGGAAACCATCCCGGGTACCGCTGAGCGGCCCGGATTCGTAAGGAGAGAGTAGTGATCGAGGAAACCCTGCAGGACGCCAACGAGAAGATGGAACGGTCCCTCGAAGCGGCGAGGGAGGACTTCGCCACGATCCGGACCGGTCGCGCCAACCCGGGGCTGTACTCCAAGGTGCTGGTGGATTACTACGGCTCCGCGACGCCACTGCAGCAGTTGGCTTCGTTCGGGGTCCCCGACGCGCGGACCATCCTGATCACGCCCTTCGATGCCTCTGCTCTGCGGTCCATCGAAAAGGCCCTCAGCGACTCCGAAATCGGCGCCAACCCCTCCAACGACGGCAAGGTCATCCGCGTGACGTTGCCCGAACTGACGGCGGAACGGCGCAAGGATTTCGTGAAGATCGTCAAGGGCAAGGGTGAAGACGCCAAGGTCGCCGTGCGCAACCACCGCCGCAAGGCCAAGGAGTCGATGGACAAGATGGTCAAGGACGGGGATGTCGGCGAGGACGACGGCGCACGCGGTGAGAAGGACCTGGACGCGATGACCAAGAAGGCCACCGACTCCATCGACGAGATGCTCAAGCGCAAGGAAACCGAGCTGCTGGACGTCTAATGCCGATTCCGACGCAACCCGACGGCGCCGACGGCCGCCACGGCGAAGCGCCGGGAGCCCCCCAGGAGGCCCCGGGCCCGATTTCACGACGCCAGCGGCGCGAACTCGACGTCAAGCGCTCCAAGGCCGGGCGGAACCTGCCGGCGGCGATCGGTGTCGGTCTGGTCCTGCTCGGGGCTGTCCTGGTGGGGTTGTTCTTCTTCCCGCTGGCGTTCGTGGGGATCGTAGCGGTCTTCGCCGTCGTCGGTTCATGGGAAGTCAGCCGGGCGTTGACGGCCGCGAAGACCGAGGTGCCGCTACCGCCCTTGGCGGTGGCCGGGGTTGTGCTCCCGTTCTCTGCCTATCTGGGCGGGGCGGAAGCGCTCGGCTTCGCCTTGGCCGGCAGCATCCTGCTGGTGTTGATCTGGCGGATCGTCGAGGGCGCCGCCGGTGCGTTCCGTTCGGTGGTCGCCTCGACCTTCGTGGTCCTCTGGGTCCCGTTCCTGGTCAGTTTCGCGATCCTGCTGATGCAGGAGGAGCGCGGCAGGATCCTCGTGTCGGTGGTGCTGCTGCTGGTCGTTGCCAACGACACGTTCGGTTATCTGGTCGGCGCGTCCATGGGCAAGCACCCGATGGCACCGAAGATCAGCCCCAAGAAGTCCTGGGAAGGATTCGCCGGCTCCTGCGCCGGAGCGATCATCGTGGGCATCGTCTGTGTCGTGTTCCTGCTCGATAGCCCCTGGTGGATCGGGATCCCGTTGGCCCTGGCCACCGTGGCGGCAGCGACCGCAGGGGATCTGGCCGAATCGATGGTCAAGCGCGAACTGGGCATCAAGGACATGAGCAACCTGCTTCCGGGCCACGGCGGCGTGATGGATCGCCTGGACTCGGTCGTCTTCTCCATTCCCATCGGATACATTATTTCGGTGCTGTTGCTGCCCGGGGCGGACGGCACCATCGGCCTGCTGCTGCCTTAGGATGGGGGCAGTAGTGTGGAGGCCGGATCCGGCCACCGTGGAATTGTTCATCATGTGCAGTGCAAGCTTGAGGGAAGTTAATTGAGTCAGGACAGCCAGCAAAAGACCCAAACCCCCTTCAACCGGGTCGAGTCCGGGGAATTCGGCTACCACGCCAAGCAGGTCGACCATTTCCTGGCCCGCGCCCGCGCGACCTATAACGGGACCGGTGACGACGAAAGCGTGGTCACCAGCCACCTGGTGCGCCGCACCTCCTTCGAACCGCAGAAGGGTGGATACTCCGCGCAGGAGGTCGACGCTGCACTCGACCGTCTCGAGGACGTCTTCGCCCAGCGGGAGCGTGACGCCCTGATCGAAACCGAAGGTGAAGACGCCTGGCTCGAGCAGGTCGGTCGGCTCTCAGGCATCCTTCGGGGACGCCTGCACCGGGAGCCGGGCGGACGTTTTCGTCGCCCGAGCCGGCGCAACGCACCGAGCTACAACGTCGAGGACGTCGACGCCTTGTGTACCCAACTACTGGCGTACTTCGAGCAGGACGTGCCGATGAGCGTTGATGCCGTCCGCCGGATCGCCTTCCGCGAGGCCGTCGGCCAGGATGGGTACGAGGAGAGCCAGGTCGACGCCTTCCTGGACCGTGTCGTGGAGTTGATGGCCTCCATCGACTGATCCGCAGCTAGTGCTGGCCTGCGGACCCGTGGGCCGTGGTCCGCTCGGGGGCATGCAGGCGGGTCATGACCCGCGTCGTCGCCTCGGGGGAAGGACCCCGGGTGGCACGGGAAACCAGGACCGTGACGATGAAGGCCAAGGGGACGGTCCACGCCGCCGGTTGGGTGGCCACTTCACGGGCCAGCCCCGATAGCTGCGGCAACACCGAGAGCGCGGTCATGGCTGCGGCACACCCCACGGCCCCGGCCAGCATGCCCGCGACGGCACCGGCAGCCGTCAGCCCACGCCACCAGATGCCCAGCAGAAGCAGTGGACAGATCGTGGAGGCCGTGAAGGCGAACACCGCCCCGATGGCCCCGGCCAGGGCCAGGGTGCTGGTTCCCAGGGCCAACAACAACGGAATGACGCTGGCCAGCACCGTCGCGAAGCGGAAGCCGCGCACCGTACCGCCGAAGAGATCCTGGCTGATCACACCGGCCAACGAGACCACCAGTCCCGAGGTCGTGGACATGAAGGCGGCGAACGCCCCACCGATCACCAGGGCGGTCAGCAGGTTCCCCATCGTCCCGCCCACGATCCGTGAGGGGAGCAGGAGCACCGTGGCATCGGCGTTTCCTTCCGAAGCCAGCTCCGGAAGGTAGGCCCGGCCGAGCACTCCGAGGATCGTGGGGAACAGGTAGAACAGGGAGAGCAGTCCCAGGACGATCGACGTCGTCCGCCGGGCCGAGGCGCCATCCGGGTTCGTGTAGAAACGAACCAGCACATGCGGCAACCCCAGCGTGCCGAACAGCAGCGCCACGATCAGCGAAATCGTCGCATAGATGCCCGAGCGCCCCAGCACCTGCTGGGGCAGGTCGAAGGCCAGACCGCCCTGGGTGGGGGACTGGCCGGTCAATCCCAGCTGGAGCAGCAGGAAGACCGTGGGGATGGCCAGCGCCCCGAGCTTGAGCCAGAACTGGAAGGCCTGGACGAACGTGATCGAACGCATCCCGCCGGCCAGCACCGTCAGGCAGACCACGGTCATCACCAGCCCCGCGCCCAACCAACCGGGCAGACCGGTGGTGATCCCCAAGGTCAGGGAAGCGCCATGGAGCTGCGGGACGATGTAGAGCCAACCGACCACGACCACCATGATGCTGGTGACCAGCCGCACGGTCCGGCTGGCCAACCGGATCTGCGCGAAATCAGGCACCGTGTACGCCCCGGATCGGCGCAGCGGGGCGGCCACGAACAGCAGCAACATCAGGTACCCGGCCGTATACCCGATCGGGAACCAGAGGGCGTCCTGACCGGAGACGACAATGAGCCCGGCGATGCCCAGGAAGCTGGCCGCCGAAAGGTATTCCCCGCCGATGGCCGAGGCGTTCCACCAGGGCTTGACGGTCCGCGAGGCGACATAGAAGTCGCCGGTGGTCCGCGAGAGGCGCAGCCCGTGCACGGCGATCAGGACGGTGGAGACGACGACGGCGGCAATCGCCAACAGGGAGGTTCCGGCGTTCATTCTCGGGTCACGTCCAGATACTGCGCCTCGTAGCGGGTGCTGACCCGGTTGTAGAGGAAGGCGCCCAGCAGGATGATCGGGTACACCCCGATCCCCAGCACCAGCCAGGGCAGCGGGATGGTCAGGAGCCGGATTTCCTGGATCTGCGGCCAGAGCGTGACCATGACGGCCAGGCATAACAGAAGCAGCAGGAACCCCAGCGCCACCGATAAGGACAGGCGCAATTGCGAACGGATCAGCGACCTGACATAGAACTCGGCGGCGGGGTCGTGGGCGGCACGACGCCGGGCCATGCCCAGTGGTGCTCCCACCGGTGCGGTGACCCGGACCCGGGCCGGGAGTCGGGAGACCTCGGAGGGCTTCTCGGAGTCCGGGGTGCTCATAGCGGCCGGATGCGGTTCGCGGCCAATTGTTCGCGCAGCAGCGGCAGGGCGCGTCGGCTCACCGGCAGTTCGG
>JBBSRM010000151.1:0-6306 GCA_038243055.1 Actinomycetales bacterium | reverse complement strand
GGCCACGTTGACCGGCTTCAAATGGATTTCGAGGGTTCCCGGTCTGTCCTTCGGCTATGAGGAGGCGCTGGGATACTGCGTCGCCCCGGAATTCGTGCGTGATAAGGACGGGATGTCCGCAGCGCTGCTCCTTTCCGAATTCGCGGCCCAACTCAAGGCAACCTCACGCACCCTGCTCGACGAGCTCGACGAGCTCGCCTTGGAACACGGATTGCACGCAACGGACCAGCTCTCGGTACGGGTTTCCTCGCTCGAGGAACTCGAAGCGCTCATGGCACGCCTGCGTGCCCAATCACCTGCATCGTTGGCCGGTTCCACGGTGACGACCGTGACCGATCTGGCCGCGGGCACCGACGGGCTACCGCCTACCGATGCCATGCTCTACACCACCGGGGACGACAGTCGGGTCATCGTCCGCCCTAGTGGCACCGAACCCAAGCTCAAGTGCTACCTCGAGGTCATCGAACCGGTCACCTCAGCCGAGGATCTGCCCGCGGCCCGCGATCGGGCCCGGAAACGACTGTCCGCGGTGCGCACCGACACCAGCACCGCCCTTGGTCTCTAACCCCCACCACCGCCACCACCTGAAAACCACCGAGAGGTAGACATGCCCCAGCCCACCGGCACCACCATCGCCGCCTACATCGACCACACCCTGCTCAAGCCCGACGCCTCCCGCGAGGCCGTGCTGAAGATCGCTGCGGAAGCCGCCGAATACGGGTTCAAATCGGTCTGCGTGAACCCGCTCTGGGTGACCGCCGTCGCCCAGGCGCTGAAGGGTTCGAACGTCCTGACCTGCTCGGTCATCGGCTTCCCCTTCGGCGCGACGACCACCGCGGTGAAGTCGTTCGAGGCCGCTGGCGCCATCGCCGACGGTGCCAGCGAAATCGACATGGTCATCGACATCGCCGCAGCACGCCGCGGAGATCGGGACTCCCTGGTCGCCGATATCGGCGGCGTCGCCCACACCGTGCACGACGGCGGTGCGATCCTGAAGGTGATCATCGAAACCTCCCTGCTCGAGGACGATGCCAAGGTCCTGGCGTGTGAGGCGGCAGTCGAAGCGGGAGCCGATTTCGTGAAGACCTCCACCGGTTTCGCCGGCGGCGGGGCCACCGTGGCGGATATCGAATTGATGCGCCGTACGGTCGGTTCGGAGCTGGGGGTCAAGGCCTCCGGAGGGGTCCGTTCGCTGGCCGATGCACAAGCAATGATCGAAGCCGGAGCCACGCGGCTTGGAGCCAGCTCAGGAGTTGCTATTGTAGAGGGTGAGCAGGGAACCGCCGGCTACTAGCGCGAGCGCGCACCACCGCCAGCCGGCGCTGGACAACAAGGAGAATCACCGTGTACTCAGATGGCAAGAGCAAGGCCTACTCGGGCCAAGGCAACTTTGCAGGCAACTTCCTGGCTTTCGCCGTGTTCTTCATCCTTTTCCTGGGCTCCCTCTATTCCTTGACCTTCTGGACGCTGGAGAACGCCTGGCTGCCGGGCCTTGCCTGCTTCGCCCTCGCCTTCCTGGCGTTCGGCATCCCCCAGCACCTCCTGGGCCGTGCGGATTCGCACCAGGCCGATCGCGTCGTCGCCGCCGAGGTCGTCAAGAAGTAGCGCAGCGCCCCGCGATGCAGAGAAGGTGCCCGCCGGTTCTCCGGCGGGCACCTTCTTGTTTGAAACAAGTAGTTCCACGCTTCTTTGAAGTACCCATCACGGTGGCAGGAAATCTTGCCACCGAATACCGTGATCCAAAGGCGCCCGGACCGTAGGCGCGCAGGCGCCATGGTGGGGGAGAAGCGTGAAACTCGGGGAGTTGTTCGACGCCAAATCGAATGGTCTTAACTCGATTCGACTTATCATGGCGGTGGGTGTGATTTTCTATCACTCGTTTCCAATCACTGGGGCCGTCCTCACCTGGGGCCCCATCCACCAACTACTGGGCCAGATTTTCGTCGATGCTTTCTTCGCTATTTCTGGTTTTCTCATCGTGGGGTCGTGGGTACGTCGCCCTCAGGTCATTGAATACCTACTTGCCCGCGTCCTTCGGATCATGCCGGCCTACTACGTTTGCCTGTTGGTCACTGGATTCATTTTCGTTCCTATCTACCTGCTCCTGACCCAAGGATCGTGGACCTTCTGGTTGTCCGACTCCGCTGAGTACATCAGAAGCAACATCGCGCTGTGGCAGAACCAATACAACATCGGCGACACCTTGGGCGATGTTCCGTATCCAAACGTGTGGAATGGCTCATTGTGGACGCTCGCATGGGAGTTCCTTTGCTACGCGGGAGTCCTGGTCCTTGGAGTCACACGTTTGCTTAACAAAAGGATTTGCCTCGCACTCTTCTTCGCTTGTCTTGCGACGTCCTGCATTGTCAGCTTTACTGATGTCTCGCACTTCTGGCTCAACAACGGCTCACGTTTCGGGCTCATGTTCCTGGCCGGGGCGTTGATCTACTTTTATCGGAACCACATATCAGCCACTCGGACTACACTTACTGCCGCTTCGACGGTTGTTTTGGGCAGTATGTTCCTGCCCGACTACCGCATCATCGCAGCTCTGCCATTGGCGTATGCCTGCATCGCGATGGGAGCCTTCCTCAAGCATCCAGTGTTCCGGTTAAGAAACGATATTTCCTACGGGGTCTACATCTACGCCTTCCCCATTCAACAACTTCTAGCCGTCACTGGATTCTACGTTGCCGGGGTACTACCGTTCGCCATTGTTGCGATGGTCATCACCATCTGTTTCGCCACCGGGAGCTGGTTTGCTATAGAGAAACCAGCAAACAACCTCCGCCGTCGCATCAGCAAAAGGCGCGCTTCTCCATCGCTGGTCTGATTGTCTTCCCTTAAACCGACCCTCACACCCCGAAATATTCACTCCAGTCTCTCGCTGCGCAGCGGCGTTGAACACGTTAGTGTGGGAATCGGGTTCCATACCGGATCCCACGCTTGAACTAAGGAGGATTGCAATGCGCATCTTTACGTTTCTGGCAGGAGCAGCGGTGGGATACCTCGTGGGTGCCCGCGCTGGCCGCGAGAGGTATGACCAGATCCGCGATAAGGCCCAGGACCTGTGGAAGGACCCCCGCACCCAGGAGAAGCTGAACGACGTCGGCTCCACCATCAAGGACAAGGCCCCCGATGTGGGCTCGGCTGCCGCTTCCGCTGCAGGGAACGTCGCGGGCAAGGTCAAGGAAACCGCGACCAACGCCTCGCACCGTGCCAAGTCCTCCGAGTCCGACTCCGGTACACCGCCCCATGCCAGCGACCACATCTCCGATCCGTCGCTGGGATCGGCCGATGGCACCAGCGACTGGTCCGACGAAGGTGGCGCCACGCCGTCGGGCCCCAGCGCCGTCAAATAACCGCAGCACCCCGCCGTCGGGGCCTCGCCTCGGCGCACGGCACGGCCCGGTCGAACCACCACGGTTCGGCCGGGCCTCGCTTTATGCTCCGGCGGCTCAGTCCTCGAACAAGGCCTCCAACACCTGACCCGACCATTTGAGGATCTCGGCGTCGGCCAGATCCCGCCCACCGACCGGAGCCGTCTTGGGTTTCGGGATCATCACCGCATTCAGGGCGGGCTTGTTCTGCGCCCCCTTGTACATGCGGTTCAGGCGCAACAGTTTCGATTCGGGCAGGGTGGCGGGGGCGAACTTGATGAAGTTGCCCTGCATCGCCACATCCGTCAGTCCCGCAGCACGCGCCCTGACCCGGAAGCGGGCCACCTCGATCAGGTTGACCACTGCTGCCGGCGGTTCACCGTAGCGGTCGCTCAGCTCGGCGACGACGGCATCAATGCCTTCGGCGTCGGTGGCACTGGCCAGCTTGCGGTAGGCCTCCAGGCGCAGCCGCTCCCCCGGCACGTAGTCGTGCGGCAGGTGGGCGTTGACCGGCAGCTCGATCTTCATATCGGCCACCTTCTCCTCGGTTTCGCCCTTGAAGTCAGCTACTGCTTCGCCGACCAGCCGGATGTAGAGATCGAATCCGACCCCGGCGATATGCCCCGACTGCTCACCACCGAGCAGGTTGCCGGCACCACGGATTTCCAGATCCTTCATGGCCAACTGGAAGCCCGATCCCAGCTCATTATGTGCCGCCACCGCCTTGAGTCGTTCCAGCGCCACCTCGCCCAACGGCTTCTCGGCATTCCACAGGAAATAGGCGTAGGCCCGATCGCGGCCGCGCCCGACCCGACCGCGCAGCTGGTGCAGCTGGCTCAGGCCGTAGTTATTCGCCCGGTCCACGATCAGGGTGTTCGCGTTGGAGATGTCCAGGCCGGTCTCGATGATGGTGGTGGAGACCAGGACATCGAATTTCCGGTCCCAGAAGTCCACGATGATCTGTTCGAGCTTGGCTTCGCTCATCTTGCCGTGGGCGACCTCGACCCGTGCCTCGGGGACGATTTCACGCAGCTTCGCCGCGACCGAATCGATCGAGGAGACCCGGTTGTGGACGAAGAACACTTGTCCTTCGCGCATGAGTTCACGCCGGATCGCCGCGGAGACCTGTTTATCGGTGTGCGGGCCGACATAGGTGAGCACCGGATGGCGTTCCTCCGGCGGTGTGGCCAGCGTGGAGGTCTCACGGATGCCGGTCAACGACATCTCCAGGGTCCGCGGAATCGGCGTCGCGGACATCGACAAGACGTCGACGTTGGTGCGCATCTGCTTCAGCGCCTCCTTGTGCTCGACGCCGAAGCGCTGCTCCTCGTCGACGATCACCAGGCCCAGGTCCTTGAACTGGACTTCTTTGGAGAGCAGCCGGTGCGTGCCGACGACGACGTCGATCGACCCGTTCTTCAGCCCTTCCACGGCATCCTTGGCCTCCTTGGGGGTCTGGAAACGCGAGAGCGAAGCCACCCGGACGGGGAAGCCCGAGAAACGGTCGCCGAAGGTCTCGACATGCTGGCGGGCCAGCAGGGTCGTGGGTACCAGCACGACAACCTGTTTGCCGTCCTGCACTGCCTTGAACGCGGCGCGCACCGCGACCTCGGTCTTGCCGAACCCGACATCGCCGGAGATCAACCGGTCCATCGGGATCTCCCGCTCCATATCGGCCTTGACCTCGTTGATCGTGGTCAGCTGATCCGGTGTCTCGATGAAGGGGAAGGCCTCTTCGAGTTCGGACTGCCACGGTGTGTCCGCTGAGAAGGCGTGGCCGCGGGAGGCCATGCGGGCGGAGTAGAGCCGGATCAGGTCCGCGGCGATCTCCTTGACCGCCCGACGTGCCTTGGACTTCGTGCTCGACCAGTCGCTTCCACCCATCTTGGACAGGGACGGCGCCTCACCACCGACGTAGCGGGTGACCTGGTCCAGTTGATCGGTGGGCACGAACAGCTTGTCCCCCGGAGCCCCTCGTTTGGACGGGGCATATTCGAGCACCAGGTATTCGCGCACCGCTCCCGAGGTGCCGCCGACCTTGCGCTGGACCAGCTCGACGAAGCGGGCGATGCCGTGCTGCTCGTGCACCACGAAGTCGCCTTCACTCAATTGCAACGGATCAACCGCATGACGGCGGCGGGCGGCCAGTTTACGGGTGGACTTCGTGGAATAGGCGCTGGACCGGCCCAACAGGTCAGCCTCGGTGAGCAACCCCAGTTTGAGCGAATCGAAGACGAACCCCCGGCCGGCCACCGCCGTCGTGATTTCGATCAGCCCCTCCGTGGGGGTGTCGTCCACGCTGTCCACCCGGTGGCAGGGAATCCCTGCATCGTGGAAGAGTTCGGCCAGGCGGCTGGCCGGACCGGGACCGTCGGTGGCCACGACCACGCGCCAGTTGTCACGTACGCGGGAGCCGATGAACTCCATCATCTCGGCGACGTCACCCTGGTAGCCGCGGGGTTCACGGGCCTGGACATTGAGCGAGTCGATATCGAGTTCGACTTCCTCGTCCTGGGCCAGCGACGTGATCGACCACCAGCTGACCTGTGAGGCCAGGGCGTTGGACCGGGTATCGGCCAGGGTGGAGAAGTTCCCGGCATCAAGGGCATCACTCAGCCCCTGGGTCTGGAGCAGGTCCACGGGGGCGGCGCCGCCGTCGGAGGCGGTGGACCACGCCGCGGCCAGGAATTCGGCGTTGGTCTCGGAGAGGTCGTGGGAGCGGGTCCTGACCCGCTCGGGTTCCATGACCACCGCGACGGAGTCGGCCGGTAGTTGGCTGACGAAAGGGACCATGGCGTCGACCAGGACCGGTGCCAGCGATTCCATGCCCTCCACGGCAATGCCACCGGCGATCTTTTCGAGCATGTCGGCAGCTGCCGGCATCTCGGTCTTCAACTTGGCGGCGCGGGACATCACCGCCGGGGTG
>JBBSRM010000150.1:0-6327 GCA_038243055.1 Actinomycetales bacterium | reverse complement strand
GCCGAGCAGATCGCCTTCGGACAGATCCAGACCCAGGCCATCCGCCTGGATCCCGACTTCAAGGGTGGGGACTTCTACCGATCGGTGTCCTCGGCCGGATCCATCGACGCCGTCGGTGCCCTGCCACGCGGCAGCGGTGCCGGCCCCATCGGGGGACTGGGAATCGCCCGCCGGTTGGCGCATATCACCTACCGTTCCGAACCGGAATTGGAAATCCGTTTCGGGCACGAGGGCCAGGCCCACGAGGACCCTTTCGGCAGCCCCGGCTTCGACCGGGGCCGCTATCAGGTCGAAAGCTATCTGGACCACCAGGCCGGCAAGCTGGTGACCCGCTTCGACGCGAACTCGTACATCGTGCTCACCGAGGCGTTGGTGGGGCACGACGTCGGACGTGGGCGGGGCGGGGTCGAGGCCGCCTTGCACCGGACCGACGGGGTGGAATTCCTCATCGCCGCCGTCGACAGCGACCGGCTCTACGGTCCGCAGCAGTCGGAACGTCTGGCCGCTGCGTTGCCGCAGACACCGCAGGTCCAGTACATCCATTCACCGATCGGCCACGATGGCTTCCTGACCGACATCGAACAGTTGAACCAGGTGCTCCGTTCGGGTTTCTACGCCTGAGTTTTCTGCGCCGGGGGGCTAGTCAGCATCGCTATGCGGATTACCGGCACCAACGCTCTGGGTGGCACCGCCCGTCGGGAACGGCATGGCCTGGGGACGTTTGGCCATGATTCCGTCACCGCTGGACTGGTGCCGTAGCCGCCGCAGCACCCACGGGGCCAGATGCGTGCGGGCCCACACCAGATCCTCACGCCGGGCCACCTGCCAGGGCTTGGGTTCCGGGGGGCTCGGCTCCAACGCCGTGAGCTCGTGCTCGACGTGGAGGGCTTCGACGGCCATCATCGCGATGGTGTGGTGCCCCAAGGGGGAGAAGTGCAGGCGGTCCGGGGCCCACATCCGCGCTTCGTGGAGCTGGCGCATCGCCCACATATCGGCAACGACCGCCTCATGGCGGGCACCGATCGCCCGCAGGTTCTCGTTGTAGATCGCCACCCGGCCGCGCATCGAGCCCAGGACCGGGGTTTCGCCGATATCGGGGCCGTTGAACAGCAGGATCGTGGCACCGGTGGCCGAGAGCTGGCCGATGAACTCGTCCATGGTCACCGCGAGGGCATCGGGATCCGCGCCGGGGCGCAGCACGTCGTTGCCGCCGGCGCAGATGGTGATCAGGTCGGGGCGCAGTGCCAGGGCCGGTTCGAGCTGTTCGGCATGGATCTGGTTGAGCAGGCGCCCGCGGATCGCGAGGTTGGCGTAGGCGAAGTCGTCCACATCGCGACTGAGCTCCTCGGCGACGCGGTCCGCCCAGCCACGGTGCCCGCCCGGGCTCAACGGATCCGGATCCCCGATGCCCTCGGTGAAGGAATCGCCCAGGGAAACCATGCGGCGCCAGGGGTGCCGAGGTGCGTCCACGGTGGCCGAGGACGGGGGACCGGACTGCTGTGGTGCGGAGGAGGGGTCGTTGTTACTCACGGGTACAGTGTTTCACCGGCCGCCCGGGTTTACCACCCCGGGCGGTGTCGGGAAGGCACGCCGGGTGGCGTGCTGCGTCCTGTTGGAGGGCGGGTGCGCGTGATTCAATGGCCGCATGACTGACACTTTGCCCCAGCCCGTCGTTGCCTGGTCCCGCCCCGAGTCCGAACGGGCCGGAACACCCCTGCTGGTCCTGTTCCATGGCTACCTCTCCCACGAGAAGGACCTGATCGGCCTGGCACCGATGCTGCCGGAAGAGTTCACCCTGGCCTCGGTCCGGGCCCCGTACGCCATGGGCCCGGGCTACACCTGGTTCCCGCTGATGGAAGACCTCGACTACTCGCTCGAGAAGGTCGTGGAATCGGTACAACAGGTGTGGGCCTGGCTGGACGACGTGAAGGAACAGCACTCATCGGTGACGCTGTTGGGCTTCTCCATGGGGATGGCCGTGGCGACCTCGGTCCTGCGCCACCGCCCGGAGGAGATCGACGCCGTCGTCGGGCTTTCGGGATTTGCGATCCAGGCCGATGGACACGATTTCTTCGACGACGAGGCAACGAGGGCGGCACGTAAACCGATGTTCTGGGGGCGAGGACAAGCGGACCCGGTGATCACCGAGGACAAGATCGACTTCACCCTGGACTGGGCCGGGGAGTACACCGACCTGACCAAGATGCTCTATGCCGGAATGGCCCACAGCGTCTCTGAGCCGGAAATGAAGCATGTGGGCGAATTCCTGCGCGACCACGTGCTGGCCTAGGACGTCGCGTCGGGCACGGACCTATTCGGAGCTCACGACCACTGACTCGCCGGCTAGCCCGACGACGTCGCCGATCCTCAGCTGCCGGCCCCGACGGGTCTCGATCTCGCCGTTGACCTTGACCATCCCGTTTTCGATGAGTTCCTTGGCATGGAAACCGTCCTCGGCCAGACTCGCCAGCTTCAGCAGCTGCCCCAAACGGATCGAATCGTCGCGGATGCTGATGGGCTGGGGCTGGTCTGCTGTCATGAGTCCATCTTGCGTCACGAGCATGCCCGGCCGCCAACGCGGGGATAGCATGTCCAGCGATGAACCCAGTGATTGCTCCGAGGGCCACCGCCCGTCATCTTCCGTTGTGGGCAGGCCTGGTCCTGGCCATCATCGGTGGACTGATGATGCCCATCCAGGGTCGCATCAACGGCGGGCTCTCCGAACGGATGGGTGACGCGAACGCCGCAGCGGCCATCAGTTTCGCCGGTGGGACCGTGGTCATGGTGCTGGCCACGGCGCTGCTGCCCCGCGGACGGGCCGGATTGGTGGCCATGCGCCGGGCCGTCGCCGGACGCGAATTCCCCCTCTGGTACCTCCTGGCCGGGCTCAGTGGCGGATACATCGTCTTCGGCCAGAGCCACGCGGTGCCATTGATCGGCGTCGCGCTGTTCACCGTGGCCATCGTGACCGGGCAAACCATGAGCGGACTGATGGTCGACCGGGTCGGTTTCGGCCCCGGAGGCAAACGTTTCATCACCGCGCGGCGGATGGCCGGGGCCGTACTCATGATCATCGCCGTGCTGTGGGCGGTTTCGCCCCGGCTGGAATCCTCGGCCGACGGGCTTTCCTGGCTGGTGCCTGTGCTCCTGCCGTTCACCGCAGGGCTGTTCATGGGATTCCAACAGGCCATGAACGGCACCCAGACCGCCGCCTACGGAACACCCATCACCGCCACCCTGGTCAACTTCCTCGTCGGCGGAACCGCCCTGATCATCCTGTGGGGCATCAGCTCGATCGGAGCCGATCGCCATCTGGCCTTCCCCTCCGAATGGTGGCTCTACACCGGAGGGGTCTTCGGCTGCGTGTTCATCGCCATCGGTGCACTGCTGGTCAAATCGCTGGGCGTGTTGATCTCCGGATTATGCATGATCGCCGGACAACTCATCGGCTCGCTGGCCATCGACCTGATCCTGCCCGCCCCGGGCACCGTCATCGCCGTGGCCACGATGCTGGGCACCTTGTTGACCTTGGCCGCCGTCGTCCTGGCCAGCATCCCGGCAGGACGCTGGCCACGACCGGCGAGCACCCGACGGTAGGTGAAATTGCCTGCGGACACGGCGATCACGTTAGGCTTGGCCGATATTGTCACCCCGCTACGGACCGCAACCAGCGGCCTCGTAAACCATTGGAGTTGAATTCATGGCGCCCCAGTCCCCGCTCGATCAGGTTATTTCGCTCGCCAAACGGCGCGGTTTCGTCTTCCAGGCCGGTGAGATCTACGGCGGTTCCCGCTCCGCCTGGGACTACGGTCCGCTGGGTACCGAGCTCAAGGAGAACATCAAGCGTGAGTGGTGGCAGAGCTTCGTGCGCGGCCGCGACGACATGGTGGGCCTGGATTCCTCGATCATCCTTCCCAAGGCGGTCTGGGAGGCCTCGGGCCACGTAGCGACCTTCACCGACCCGCTGGTCGAGTGCACCAGCTGCCACCGGCGCCACCGCGAGGACCACCTCATCGAGGCGTTCACCGCCAAGAAGAAGCGCGACCCGGTCGACGGCATGTCGGAGATCGCCTGCCCGGATTGTGGCAACAAGGGCGGCTGGACCGAACCGCAGCTCTTCTCCGGCCTGGTCAAGACCTACCTCGGCCCGGTGGACAACGAAGCCGGACTGACCTTCCTGCGCCCCGAAACCGCCCAGGGCATCTTCGTGAACTTCAACAACGTGCTCACCACCTCGCGCAAGAAGCCCCCGTTCGGCATCGGCCAGATCGGCAAGGCCTTCCGTAACGAGATCACCCCGGGCAACTTCATCTTCCGTACCCGCGAATTCGAGCAGATGGAGATCGAGTTCTTCACCGCGCCCGAGGACGCCGGGCACTGGTACAAGGAATGGATCGACGCCTGCTGGGCCTGGTTCCTGGACCTGGGCATCAACCCGGAGAACATGCGCCAGTACGACGTCCCCGACGGGGAACGCGCCCACTATTCCGCAGGAACCGTCGACTTCGAATACCGCTTCGGCTTCAAGGGCTCCGAATGGGGCGAGCTGATGGGGGTGGCCAACCGCACCGACTACGACCTGCGCGCCCACAGCGAAGGCTCGGGCACCGAACTGAGCTACTTCAACCAGGCCACCGGCGAACGGTTCACCCCGTACGTCATCGAGCCCTCCTTCGGCCTGACCCGGTCGATGATGGCGTTCCTGGTGGACGCCTACACCGAGGATGAGGCGCCGAACTCCAAGGGCGGGGTCGATAAGCGCACCGTGCTCAAGTTGGACCCGCGGTTGGCGCCGGTGAAGGCCGCAGTGCTGCCGTTGAGCCGCAACGAAGAGCTCACACCCAAGGCCAAGGAACTGGCCGCGGAGCTGCGCAAGCACTGGAACGTCGACTTCGACGACGCCGGTGCCATCGGCCGTCGATACCGCCGCCAGGATGAGATCGGCACCCCGTTCTGCATCACCGTGGACTTCGACACCCTCGAGGACCACGCGGTGACCATTCGTGAACGCGACACCATGAGCCAGGAACGGGTGGCCCTGGACCAGGTGAAGTCCTACCTGGCCGAGCGTCTGCTCGGAGCCTGACCCTTCACGGGCCGGCCACCCCACGGTGGCCGGCCCGCAGCCGCTTTATCACTTCAACTCGCATCAGGAGCATCATGAGCAACCTCACCTACCGGCCGTGGCAAGAAGGCGATGACCTGGCTCTCCTGGAGATCCTCGGGGATCCGTCCACGCCGCAGGCACATATCGACCGCACGATGCTCCGTGCCGATAGTGATGACCCGTGGGCCCGTACGCTCGTCGCCGTCGACGACGGGGTCCCGGTCGGCGCCGGCACGCTTTTTGAGTCCTCCCTGCACCCCGACCGACTGTGGTTCTTCGTCGAGGTCGCCCCGGGACTGCGCCGCCAGGGTGTGGCCACCGAGCTGCTGCGTCGTCTGCGCGAATTCCCGGCACCGTCGGGGGTCACCGCGCTGAAGTCCCGGTACACGGTCGAAGGCGCCGAAGGCGAAGCCGCGGCAGCCTTCACCGTCTCCCTCGGCCAGGAACAGATCCAGCGTTCGCGCGGTGTCGTCGTGGAGCCGGACTCCTTGCGGCTGCCGGTGTTCGAGGACGAGGGCCTGACCCTGGAGGAGGCCGCCACCGGTTCGGTGGAGCTCTCCCAGGTGGTCGCGAACTTCTACAACGCGGTCCATGCGTGGGACCGTGCGCAGATGACCCTGGGCCGTGCCCAGACCATGCTGCTCAACGACGCCACCGGTGCCAAGGGCGCCATCGTGCTGCGCGATAAGCCCAAGGAAGCCGGAGGCAAGATCCTCTCCTTCGCGATCAGCTACGAGCCCGACCGTGTCGACGCCCCGGCCGATGTGCTCATGGGCTGGGATCCCGCGCTCTCCGATTCCGAGGCCCGCGAGGCAGTCCGCGGTCTGCTGGCCATGCTGGCCCACCAGTACCCGGTCAAGCTCGAAGTCGATGACGCCATGGCCCCGCTCGCGGACCTGACCGACGAGCTGATCACCGCCGGCTCGGCGACCGTGGTGACCACGACGATCATCGTCGCCAACTAGGTACCTACACCGCCGGGGACAGGTCGCCCCGGCGGCGGCATTCGGAGGATCGGCCCGTTCTTGACACAATGGGGACGTGACCGTGATTTCCCCCGATACCCCGACCCCGCCCCAGCTGATGCTGCCACCGCTGCAACTGGGACATCTCACCGTGGACACCCCCGTTGTCCTGGCCCCGATGGCCGGCATCACCAATGCCGCCTTCCGGCGCTTGTGCCGGGAGTACGGCGGCGGGTTGTATGTCTCCGAAATGGT
>JBBSRM010000149.1:0-6362 GCA_038243055.1 Actinomycetales bacterium | reverse complement strand
TGGGCATCGAGTTCAGGGTCAACCCCAACCCCGCGCTTTTCGGCGACCTCACGGTGCTGCTGGGCCCGACCTGCCTAGACATCTAGCGTCACCGGCCCGCCGTAGCACTCGGCGGGCCGGTTCCCGACGGCGTAAACTGGGGCGGTGACGAATTCAACCGAAAACCCCGGCTCCTTCCCCGCCCTGCGAACCATCGACCTGCGGGGGACCGAGCTGGACCATGCGGCGCTGAAGGCGTCCCTGCCCCGGCCGGAGAACGATTTCGCCTCGGCCTCAGAGGCAGTGGAGACGATCATTGCCGATGTCCGGACCCGCGGCTACGCCACGCTCTCCGAACTCGCTCGACGCTTCGACCACGTGGAGCAGCGCACCACCGCCGTCCCTGCGACAGCCCGCCGTCGGGCCCTGGAAGAACTGGACCCGGACGTCAGGGACGCGCTGGAGGAGTCCATCCGCCGGGCCCGGCTGTTCGCCGCCGTCCAGATTCCTGCCCCGGCCACCGTGGACTTCGGACACGGAGCCACCGTCACCCAACGCTGGGAGCCGGTGCGCCGGGTGGGCCTGTATGTCCCCGGCGGGCTGGCCGTCTACCCGAGTTCGGTGGTCATGAACGTCGTCCCGGCGCAGGCCGCCGGTGTGGGTTCCATTGCCTTGGCCTCGCCGCCGCAGCAGGAATTCGGGGGGCTGCCCCACCCCACGATCCTCGCTGCCGCCGAACTGCTGGGCATCACCGAAATCCACGCCATGGGCGGTGCCCAGGCCATCGCCGCCTTTGCCTACGGGGTAGACGCCGATTCCGCGCCCACGGCAGCTGAGGGCATCGAACCCGTCGATGTCATCACCGGCCCGGGAAACGTGTTCGTCGCCACCGCAAAACGTCTGGTGAAGGGCGTGGTGGGAATCGACGCCGAGGCCGGGCCAACCGAAATAGCGATCCTCGCGGACGCAGACGCCACGCCTCGGTACGTGGCCGCCGACATGATCAGCCAGGCCGAACACGACCCCAACGCGGCGGCGGTACTGGTCACCGAATCCACCGAGCTGGTCGCAGCGGTCCGGGGGGAACTGGAAGTGCAGGTCGCTGGAACGAAGCACGTCGACCGGGTGCGGGCCGCCCTGGCGGGCCGCCAATCGGCAGTCATCCTGGTCGACGACCTCGCCGCGGGGCTGCGCGTCTGCAACGCCTACGCCGCCGAACACCTGGAGATCCTCACCTCCGATGCCGCCGCGGTGGCCGCCCGGGTGACCGCGGCCGGAGCCGTCTTCGTCGGCGAGCACAGCCCGGTGAGTCTGGGGGACTACAGTGCCGGCTCGAACCACGTCCTGCCCACCAGCGGTACCGCGGCCTTTGCCTCGGGACTGAACGTGCTGACGTTCCTGAAGGCCATCCAGGTCATCGACTATCCCTCCGTGGCCCTCAATGAGGTCGGCGGCCACGTCGTGGCCCTGGCCCGGGCCGAGGACCTTCCGGCGCACGGCGACGCCGTGAGCCAGCGCATCGAGGGGTGACTAGGGACGACGGCGATGCCCGCCCCCGAGGCCCCGGTCGGAGGCTCCGCGGGTGTTGTTGTCGGCGCCGACACGTCGGCAGGTGCCAGCCATGACATGATGGTGCTGCCGTGAAGATGTTCTTGATCACGTAGCCGGGTCCGATGTCCGGCCCATGACCCCAGGAAAGGTGGAGTGGATGCGTTGCCCATTTTGCAGGAACTCCGACTCCCGGGTCGTTGACAGCCGGCTGACCGAGGACGGTTCGTCCATCCGCCGGCGTCGTCTCTGCAGCTCTTGCGAACGACGGTTCACGACCTTGGAGACGACGAGCCTCAATGTCGTCAAGCGTTCCGGCGTCGCCGAACCCTTTGACCGTGCGAAGGTCATTTCCGGGGTGGGCAAGGCCTGCCAGGGCCGACCGGTCACCGATGACGATCTGGCGCTGCTCGCCCAGGAAGTCGAAGAAAGCGTCAGGGCCTCAGGAGCCGCGGAAATCAACGCCAACGACGTCGGATTGGCCATTCTGGGCCCGCTGCAGAAACTGGACCAGGTTGCCTATCTGCGTTTCGCCAGCGTCTACCAGGGCTTCGACTCGCTCGAGGATTTCGAAAGCGCCATCGACAAATTACGCAGTGAAGGCCAGCCGCTGCCCGACGCTGCCCACCAGCGGCCCCTCACCGCCGAGTAGATGGCGACCTCGAGCCGGGACGCGACCGCTTCCTGCCGCCGCGTCCGGCCCGTTTAGTCGTGCAAGCCGTGGTGGATGGCCGACTGCAAGGCGCCACCGACGATGCCGGCATTGTTCTTCAGATGCGCCGGTTCGATCGGGGTGCGGAGTTTGAGCTGGGGCAGGAAGTCCTGCGAACGCTTGGAGATCCCGCCGCCGACCACGAAGAGCCGCGGCGAAAACAGGAACTCCACGTGGGAGAAGTAGCGCTGTAGACGCACGGCATACTCGTCCCAGGACAAGTCGTCACGTTCGCGAGCCGCCGCCGAGGCCTGCGTCTCGGCGTCGTATCCGTCGATTTCCAGGTGGCCGAGCTCGAGGTTCGGGACCAGGACGCCGTCGTGGACCAGAGCCGAGCCGATGCCGGTGCCCAGCGTGATGAGTATGACGGAGCCCTTGACTCCCTCGCCGGCCCCGTACCTGGCCTCGGCTAGTCCTGCGGCGTCGGCGTCGTTCATGACCTGGACGGGACGCTTCAGGACATCGGTGAAGAGGGTGTCGACATCCGTGTCGATCCAGGATTTGTCGACGTTGGCTGCCGAGAGCGCCACGCCTTCGTGGATGATCGCCGGGAAGGTGATGCCCACCGGCGCGTCGCCGGCCGGGGCCTCATCCCGGGTGCCGAGTTCCTCGACGATCCGCCGGACGACCTCGGCAACGGCCTCCGGGGTGGAGGGGCTCGGTGTATCGATGCGGAAACGCGGGCCGATCAGCTTGCCCTTCTTCAGATCGACGATGCCGCCCTTGATCCCGGTGCCGCCGATGTCCACGCCGATGGCCGTGGAGACCGTGCTCTTCTTGCTTTTCTCGTCCTTCGACATGGTGCTCCTCAGCGGGGGGGGTAGGCGGGCCGAGTCAGGCCACGGTCAGGATTTCGGCGCCCTGGTCCGTCACCAGGAGGGTGTGCTCGAACTGGGCTGTGCGTTTGCGGTCGCGGGTCACTGCCGTCCAGCCGTCCTCCCACATATCCCATTCGACCTTCCCGAGTGTGAGCATCGGTTCGATGGTGAAGACCATCCCGGACTCGATGAGCCGTGAGTACGCAGGTGCCGCGTCGTAATGCGGGATGATCAGGCCGGTGTGGAAGGCCTCGCCGACGCCGTGGCCGGTGAAATCGCGGACGACGCCGTACCCGAAACGTTTCGCGTAGGCGGAAATCGTCCGACCGATCACGTTGATCTCACGTCCTGGCATGACCGCCTTGATCGCCCGGCGCAATGACTCCTCGGTCCGTTCGACCAGCAGGCGGGAATCCTCATCGACGTCCCCGGCCAGGAAAGTGGCGTTGGTGTCGCCATGGACGCCGTTGATATAGGCGGTGATGTCGATGTTCACGATGTCCCCGTCCTGCACCACGGTGGTGTCGGGGATGCCATGGCAGATGACTTCGTTGATCGAGGAGCATAATGACTTGCTGAAGCCGCGGTAGCCCAACGTGGAGGGGTAGGCACCATGATCGATCAGGTATTCATGGCCGATCCGGTCCAGCTCGTCGGTGGTGACGCCGGGAACGACGGCCTTCCCGACCAGTTGCAGGGCCTCCGCGGCGATCTTCGAGGCGTGGCGGATCCGTTCAACGGTTTCGTGGGCCTTCACCTCGGAACCCTCGAACTTTGCCGGTGCCGGTTTGCCGACATACTCGGGACGGGTGATCGAGGCCGGAACGTGGCGCTGCGGCGTCGGGGTTCCGGGGACGAGGTTTCCAAGGGGTGCTGTGGACGTACGTGGCATGCTCTCGATCCTATCGCCAACTTCGAGGCCCGGAGTATGGTGGGCTCCCAAGATGAGTCCGGACGAGCGCCGGGGAACCGACGGAAAGAGGTACGGCATGAGTGACGGCAGTGAAACCACGGGCGGCAACTTCTGGTTCAACGTGAACACCAAGCAGGTTGAATCCGGTCCGCAGTCGGACTGGTCGCAGCTGCTGGGCCCGTACGACACGCGTGAGGAAGCCCAGGGGGCGCTGTCTCAGGTGGCCCGGAACAACGAGGCCTGGGACGACGACGAGGACTAGCTGGACGCGCGGTCCAGACGCGCGGCCGAACCGCGGGGGTGGCGGCCCGGCGCCGGCTAGAAGCCGTGTTCCTCCGCGGGGAAGGTCCCCTCGACGACGTCACGGTGGTACGTGGCGGCCGCATCGCCCATGACCTGGCGCAGGTCGGCATATTTCTTCACGAAGCGTGGCAGCTTGCCCGGGTTCAGGCCGAGCATATCCTGCCAGACCAGGACCTGGCCGGTGGTGCCGGCACCGGCACCGATGCCGATCGTGGGAACCGATACGGCAGCATCGACGGCGGCGGCGACGTCGGAGGGGACCATTTCCATCAGGACGCAGAACGCGCCGGCTTCCTGGAGGGCCGTGGCATCGTCGATGAGTTGCTGGGCGGCATGGCCCCGGCCCTGGACCTTATAACCGCCAAGGGCGTGTTCGGCCTGCGGGGTGAAACCGATATGGGCCATGACCGGGATTCCGGCGTCGACCACCGCACGGACGTGTTCGGCACGCCGGGCGGTGCCCTCCATCTTCACCGCATGGATCCCCGTCTCCTTCATCAGGCGTACCGATGATTCGACGGCGAGCTGGGGGGAGGCCTCGAAGCTGCCGAAGGGCAGGTCGCAGACGACCAGGCTGCGCCGCGCACCGGCGGTCACGGAGCGCGCGAAGACGCTCATCTCGTCAAGGGTGATGGGCAGGGTGGTCGAATAGCCCATGACATTGTTCGCGGCGGAGTCACCCACGAGCAGCACCTCGATGCCCGACTCGTCGAAGATCGATGCGGCGTACTGGTCGTAGGCGGTCAGCATGGCAAAGCGTCGGCCTTCGGCCTTGGCGCGGGCCAGGTGGCCGATGCGGACCCTGCCGCTGGCCGGGGGCGCGGGAGTGGACCGACCGGAGTCGTAGGGGGACTGCTGTTCATGCGACATGTCCCTCACGATACGTCACCTGTGCGCCGGAACACTCGGACGTGCACGGATTCCGAGTAGAGTTGACGGCGGTGGAACGGCCCGAAACCACCGCAGCATTCGCCGGATCAGACGAGGAGCGACGCATATGGACCGCCAGCAGGAATTGGTGCTCAGGACCATTGAGGAGCGCGACGTGCGCTTCGTACGCATGTGGTTCACCGACGTGGTCGGATCGCTGAAGTCGGTGGCGTTGGCCCCGGCCGAGGTCGAGGGCGCGTTCGAGGAAGGACTGGGGTTCGATGGTTCCTCCATCGAGGGTCTGTCGCGGATCTACGAATCCGACATGCTCGCCCAGCCGGATCCCTCGACGTTCCAGATCCTGCCCTGGCGCGGTGAGATCGAGCCGACCTCACGCATGTTCTGCGACATCCTGACCCCGGAAGGCGAACCGTCCCCGGCGGATCCCCGGCATGTGCTAAAACGCCAGTTGGCGGCAGCAGCGGACCAGGGCTTCACGTGCTATACCCACCCCGAGGTCGAGTTCTACCTGTTGAAGTCGGATGACCTGGGCGATAACGGTGAACCGGTCCCCGTGGACTACGGCGGCTACTTCGACCACGTGACCGGCGGCGTGGGGCAGGATTTCCGCCGTCGTGCCGTGACCATGCTCGAGGCGGTGGGCATCTCCGTGGAGTTCAGCCACCACGAGACCGGGCCCGGCCAGAACGAGATCGACCTGCGTTATGCCGACGCGCTGCAGACCGCTGACAACATCATGACGTTCCGTACCGTCATCAAGGAGGTGGCGCTGCAGCAGGGGATCTACGCAACCTTCATGCCCAAGCCGTTCTCCCGCCACCCCGGTTCCGGGATGCACACCCACTTCTCCCTGTTCGAAGGCGATACCAACGCGTTCTTCGAAGCCGGCCAGGAGTACCAGCTGTCGCAGACGGCCCGGCAGTTCATCGCCGGCATCCTGCACCACGCCCCCGAGTTCACCGCCATCACCAACCAGTTCGTGAACTCCTATAAGCGGCTCTGGGGCGGCGGAGAAGCACCCAGCCACCTGTCATGGGGCCATAACAACCGCTCGGCTCTGGTCCGTGTGCCGTTGTATAAGCCGAATAAGGGCCAGTCGGCGCGGGTGGAATACCGGGGCATCGACTCCGCGGCCAACCCGTACCTGGCCTACGCCGTCATCCTCGGTGCCGGGTTGAAGGGCATCGAGGAAGGCTAT
>JBBSRM010000148.1:0-6390 GCA_038243055.1 Actinomycetales bacterium | reverse complement strand
TCCCCTCGAAGACCAGGGTCCCGCCGTCGTGCCCCGCCCCGGGCCCGAGATCGATGATCCAGTCGGCGTGGGCCATGACGGCCTGGTGGTGTTCGATCACGATGACCGTCTTGCCCGCATCGACCAGGCGGTCCAGAAGGCTCAGCAACTGCTCGACATCGGCCAGGTGCAGCCCCGAGGTGGGCTCGTCCAGAACATAGATCCCACCTTCTTCCCCCATGCGCGTGGCCAGTTTCAGACGTTGCCGTTCACCGCCGGAGAGGGTGGTGAGCCGTTGGCCCAGGGCCAGGTAGCCCAGTCCCACGTCGCTTAGCCGTTCGAGGATCCTCACTGCGGCCGGGACCTTGGCCCCGCCGGCGGCGAAGAAGCCCAGGGCCTCGTCGACGGGCATCGCCAGGACCTCGCTGATGTTGCGGCCACCGAGCTGGTATTCAAGCACCGCTGCCTGGAAGCGTTTGCCCTCGCATTCCTCGCAGACGGTGGACACCGTCGCCATGACGCCCAGCTCGGTGAAGATGATCCCGGCTCCGTTGCACGCCGGGCAGGCACCTTCCGAATTGGAACTGAACAGCGCGGGTTTGACCCCATTGGCTTTCGCGAACGCCTTGCGGACCGGCTCCAACAACCCCGTGTAGGTGGCCGGGTTGCTGCGCCGCGAGCCCTTGATGGCCCCCTGATCGACGGTGACGACACCTTCCCGGCCGGCGATCGAGCCGTGGATCAACGAGCTCTTCCCGGAGCCGGCCACCCCGGTGACCACGCAGAGGACCCCGAGGGGGATATCGACGTCGACGTCGCGAAGGTTGTGGTGGTCCGCTCCACGGATTTCCAGCGTTCCCGAACTCCGACGCGGCGTCTCCTTCAGGGCGGCCACATAGCCGAGGTGCCGACCGGTGGGGGTGCCGCTGTTGCGCAGACCCTCGAGGCTCCCCTCGTAGCACAGCGTTCCACCACCTGCCCCTGCCCCCGGGCCGAGATCAACCACGTGGTCGGCGATGGCGATCGTCTCCGGCTTGTGTTCGACCACCAGGACGGTGTTGCCCTTATCCCGCAGGCGCACGAGCAACCGGTTCATGCGGGCGATGTCGTGGGGATGCAACCCCACGGTGGGCTCATCGAAGACATAGGTGACGTCGGTCAGCGCGGAGCCCAGGTGGCGGATCATCTTCGTGCGTTGGGCTTCGCCTCCCGAGAGGGTTCCGCTGGGCCGCTCGAGGGAGAGGTAGCCCAGGCCGATCTCCACGAACGAGGCCAGCAGTCCGACCAGTGAATCCAGCAGCGGTGCCACGGAGGGTTCGTCCAGATTCCGGGCCCATTCGGCGAGATCGCTGATCTGCATCGCGCAGGCGTCGGCGATGCTCAGGCCGGCGATGCGCGAGGAGCGGGCCGCCTCGCTGAGCCGGGTACCACCGCAGTCCGGGCAGGCGGTCAGCGTGACCGCACGCTCCACGAAGGCACGGATATGCGGCTGCATGGCGTCCACGCTCTTGGAGAGCATCGATTTGCGGATCTGCGGGATGAGGCCCAGATAGGTGAGGTTGATGCCCTCGACCTTGATCTTGGTCGCTTCCTTATGGAGCAGGTCGTCGAGCTCCTGCTCAGTGAATTCACCGATCGGTTGATCCGGGTCGAACCACCCACAGCCACGGAGGATGCGCCCGTACCAGCCCTCCATCGAGTAGCCCGGAATCGTCAGTGCCCCCTCGTTGAGGGATTTTCCGGCGTCGTACAACTGGGTCAGATCGAAGTCCGAGACGGTGCCACTGCCTTCGCAGCGTTGGCACATTCCTCCGGTGATGGAGAATTCGCGGCGTTCCTTGATCTTCCTGCCACCGCGTTCCATGGTCACCGCCCCGGCACCACTGATCGAGGCGACGTTGAAGGAGTAGGCCTGCGGGGAACCGATATGCGGTTCCCCGAGCCGGCTGAAGATGATGCGCAGCAAGGCATTGGCGTCCGTTGCGGTGCCCACCGTAGAGCGCGGGTTCGAGCCCATGCGCTCCTGGTCGACGATGATCGCCGTGGTCAGCCCCTCCAGGACGTCGGCGTCGGGGCGGGCCAGCGTGGGCATGAAGCCCTGGACGAACGCGCTGTAGGTTTCGTTGATCATCCGCTGGGATTCGGCGGCAATGGTCCCGAAGACCAAGGAGCTCTTCCCCGAACCCGAAACCCCCGTGAAGACGCTGATCCGTCGTTTCGGCAGGTCGAGGCAGAGGTCCTTCAAGTTGTTTTCGCGGGCGCCGCGGATCTTGATCAGGTCGTGGCGATCGGCGATGGCGCCGTCTGCGGACGGAGTGATACCGGACATGGTCACCAGTGTAGGCGCGCATCGCCGGCAGGGAGGGGCTCGGTCCTGTTCGCGAAGAAGGATTTTGTTACTGGAACGTAAATTTTTTCCACTAACCTCTTGTAATGCTACCGGACAGTAGGTTCAATGTAAGGCAGGTCACAACCAATGACGTTTGTCCGCTGCGGAAATCCACCGTTCGGGCCACCGCGATCGCCTTTCCACCCGGTCAGGCATCACGGACCAACCCAACCGGTACGGGATCCGGCGAGTACACAGCGGCACCATGCCGAACAGTGCTGAGCCGTCCAGGCCGATACGACCTCTTCGAGGAGACGCATGCATGCACATCACGCTGCCAAGCAGCATTCGCTGATGCACACCATCATCACCGTCCTACTGGGCTTGTTCCTGGTGGCCGTCCTGGCGTTCTACGTCATCTATTCGAGCCAGGTCGCCACAGGAGCCTCCAAGCTGGACAACGGCATGGGCCAGGCCCAGTCGGGCATCAGCGAGCTGAACAACGGCGCCACTCGTGCTGCCAGCGGCGCCATCAAGCTCCAGCACGGCACGGGCGACCTCGATGAGGGCGCAGGAAAACTTTCGAAGGGCATCAGCACGGCCTCCAACGGTGCCGGGGACCTCGACGACGGGGCCAAGGAACTGCATTCGGGTACCGGCGAACTGGCCACCGGCGCGGGAACAGCGGCCCAGGGAGCGACGAAGCTCTCCGATGGCGGGAAGCGTCTGGCCGTCGGATCCCAGAAGGTCGCCGCGGGTGCCGGCCGGGCCGACCGCGCCGCCAACAAGCTCGACGACGGGGCCGTCAAGCTCGTCGATGGCACCAAGAAAGCAGCGGCCGGCGCGGGTCAACTCAACGCCGGTGCCGCCAAGCTCGGCGACGGGGGCCACAAGCTCGGCGCCGGGGCCCAGGAGCTGCAGGCCGGCGCCAAGAAGGCAGCAGCAGGTTCCACCGAGCTCTCCGCGGGAACCAAGGAACTGAACACCGGCGCCCAGAAGGCCTCGACCGGCGCCAATAAGCTCTCCGCGGGAACCAAGGAACTGAACACCGGCGCCCAGAAGGCCTCGACCGGCGCCAATGAGCTCTCCGCGGGGACCAAGAAGCTTTCCGCAGGGACCAAGGATGCCCTCGCTGGTAGCTATAAGTTGAAGGAAGGCACAGCCAAGGCCGCCCCCGGCTCCCACGAGCTGGCCGACGGTTCGGCTGAGCTCGCTGCCGGGACCCAGGAACTGCTGGATGCCGCCAATGGCCCCAAGGGTGTGGTCCCGCTCGGCCTGCTGAAGGAACAGCTGGAGAAGCTCAACGCCGGCGCCCAGAAGATCGCTGTCGGCAACGGCGAGCTCGCGGCAGGCACCGATGAACTCAAGGACGGGACAGCCCGTCTGTACGCGGGCCTGAGCGAGATCGACAACGGCGCCAACCGCCTGAACAAGGGTGCCGCCGAGTTGGCCACGGGCAATGCCGCCCTGGCCACCGGCACTGGAGAACTCTCCAAGGGTGCCGACAAGCTGGCCAAGGGCAACGCAGCTCTGGCCACCGGCGCCGGAAAACTCTCCACGGGTGCCGACAAGCTGGACAATGGCAACGCCGCTCTGGCCACCGGTGCCGGGGAACTCTCCAAGGGTGCCGACAAGCTCTCCGCCGGGTCCTCCCGTGTCGCCGCGGGCGCCTCTGATCTAGCCGAAGGCAACCAGGCACTCGGCGCAGGTTCCATCAAGCTCCACAAGGGGACCAGCGAGTTGGCACGTAAGACCCCCGATCTGGTCAGCGGCGCCCAGGAGGCTGCCGAGGGTTCGGTGAAGATTCGTAATGGTGCCGGGGATCTGGCCGAAGGCAACGGCAAGCTCTCCGCCGGTGCCAATAAGCTCGATGCGGGTGCCGAACGCCTCACAGCAGGTACCGGCCAGCTCGGAGATGGTCTGGGCAAGCTCGATACCGGATCGAAGACCCTCGAAACCGGGATCGGCAAGGTCGACGCCGGTGCCGGTGAATTGGCCGACGGCAACACGAAACTGGCCGACGGCACCGCAGAACTATTCTCCGGTTCGACGGAACTTGCCGGCGGGACGGAGGAGTTGCGCGGATCCACCGACGCGGTGTCTGCCGACTCGATCGTCAATTCACCGAAGGGCCTGCTGCTCCTGCTCCCGCTGCTGTTGTTGGCGATCCCCGCCGTCCTGCTCCTGCGCGCCCGGCAGCACCTGCGCCGCCGCTAGGAACCAGATCGGCCACCCCTGGCTGGACACGTCAGCGGCCGGGCCCCTAGAAACCAAGAAGCAGCTTCTGCTCGGGGCCCGGCCGCTGGCACGTGCGGGTTCGACCTCTACTGGTCCGTCGCCTTCTCCCCCAGTTGGGCAGCGGCTGCCCGATCCAGCACCACGGTGACATTCGGGTGCCGCTGGATCACCGAAGCGGGAAACTCCTGACCCACCGGTCCCTCGAGGGCCAGGCGGACGGCTTCTGCCTTATGCGCTCCGTGGGCGACGAGCAGCAACTGCCGGGCCTCGAAGATCGTGCCGATCCCCTGGGTGACGCATTGTTCGGGGACTTCTTCGAGCGAGCCGAAGAAGCGGGCATTATCCTGTCGGGTCCTCTCGGCCAGCGGCACCACACGGGTCCGCGAGTCGAAAGCCGATCCCGGCTCGTTGAATCCGATATGGCCATTTGAACCGATGCCCAGGATCTGTACGTCGATCCCTCCGGCGGCGTGGATGGCTGCGTCGTAGGCCTCCGCGTTGGCGGCATGGTCGTCCCCGTGTGGATCCGGGGTGTGGACCAGGGCCGGATCCAGGCCCAATGGCTCGGTGACCTCGGTGCGGACGACTTCGGCATAGGACTGTGGATGCCCCTCGGCCAGGCCGAGGTACTCGTCGAGGGCGAATCCCGAGACCGCTGAGAAGTCGGCGCCGGAGGCAGCCAACGCCGCATAGAGAGGCAAGGGGGACGACCCCGTGGCCAGGCCGATCACTGCGGCCGGGTCGGTCTTGACCGCCTCCAGGATCACCTGGGCGGCCAACCGGCCGGCTTCCTCGGCGTCATCCCCGATGAGGATGCGTGCGTTCGGATGTTTGACGCTACTGGTCACGTTGTCTCCTTCTGCTGCGATGCGGCTCATGATCGGGTTCCATTATGGTGCAGGGCGGCGTCGAACCAACCGGTGATGCTGGTCGGGTGGGTGATGGCCGTTCCGACGACGACGGCGTGGGCCCCGGCATCAAGGGCCGCGCGACCCTGCGCCGGGGTGTGGATGCGCCCTTCGGCGACCAGGGGCCGACCCAGATCGGCGCCGGCGATCGCGGCCAACAGCTCCAGGTCGGGTCCTTCGGTCTTCGGTCGTTCACCCGTGTACCCGGCCAACGTGGTGCCGACAAGGTCGGCTCCGGCCTCGACGGCGGCGACCGCATCGTCGAAGGACCCGCAGTCGGCCATGACCAGCGCCGGGGACCCGGCATGGACCCGGGAAATGGTCTCCGCCAGTGTCAGCCCGTCCGGGCGGGGGCGGCGCGTCCCGTCGATGGCCACGACGTGGGCCCCGGCCGAGGCCACCGCCAGCGCATGATATGCGGTGGGGGTGATGAAGACGCCTTCATGCCCGTCCTTCCAGAGCCCAATGACCGGGACCTCGACGGCGGAACGGGTGAATTGGATATCTGCCAGGCCCTGGACCCGCACGGCCGCGGCGCCGCCGGCGACCGCGGAGGCTGCCATTTGCGCCATGGCCTGAGGGTTGCGCATCGGCTCACCGGGATAGGCCTGGGCGGAGACGATCAAGCGGCCATGAACGGTGGAGAGGAACTCATCGGGCGACATGCTGCTGTCTTTCTGTCCGGACGTGCTTCAAGAGGAACGACTGCGGGGCCTGCCGGTCCCGTCCGTATTCTTCCATGCTGGGGTTGCGAACGGGAAGCCGGAAGGTTGGCCGGTCGGTGCCGGAACCGGCGGATGCCCGCCGGTTCCGGATCAGAGCAATCCAGCCCGGCGCAGGATGGCGGCGATGGCCTGGCTTTCGCCGTCGTTCAGGGAGGCCATGGGCACGCTCATGGTGTTCGCTTCGATGACCCCGAGCAGGACCAGCGCGGTC
>JBBSRM010000147.1:0-6426 GCA_038243055.1 Actinomycetales bacterium | reverse complement strand
TGGCAGGCTTCGGGGATGGTCATGAAGAACCGGGTGGCCTCGGGGTCGGTGACGGTGACCGGGCCTCCCTTGAGGATCTGTTCGGTGAACAGCGGCAGCACGGAACCGCGGCTGCCCAGCACGTTGCCGAACCGCACCGAGACGTATTTGCATCCGGTCTCCTCGCCCATCCAGGCGGTGAGCTTTTCGGCGACCCGCTTGGAGTGCCCCAATGCAGTGGTGGGGTTGGCTGCCTTGTCGGTGGAGATGTTGACATAGGTATCCACGTTCGCCGCCCGTGCCGCGTTGAGCACGTTCAAGCTGCCCAGCACGTTGGTCTTCCAGGCTTCCTCCGGGTACTGCTCCAACAACGAAACGTGTTTGAGCGCCGCGGTGTGGAAGACCACCTCCGGCTTGCGGTCCACGAAGATCCCGGTGAGTGTCTCGGCGTCGCGGATATCGGCCAGCACCGTGTCCTGCCCGTTGAGCAGGCCACGGCCGGTCAAGGAGATCTGGGTGGTCTGCAGACCGGTTTCATCGCGGTCGAGCATGATCAGTTCGGCCGGATCGTACATGTCGATCTGGCGGCAGAGTTCTGAACCGATGGACCCGCCGGCACCGGTGACCAGCACGCGTTTGCCGGTGACATACCCGGCGATCTCGTCGACGTGGATATCCACCGGGTGACGGCCGATCAGATCCTCGATGTCGACTTCGCGGAAGGAGAATTCGTGCCCGCCGGTCAGCATGTCGCGCAGCGGCGGAACGACCAGGACCTTCAGTCCCAGCGAATGCCCCAGGTCGCTGATCTCCCGGATGGCCACGGCGTCCATGTTCGCCATGGCCAGCAGGATCACGGTGGCCCGGGTACGCCGGACGACGTCGGGGATGTCTTCCCGGCGGCCCAGCACCGGGACCGAGGAGATGCGCAGATGCTTCTTGGACGGGTCGTCGTCGATCAGCCCGACCGGCTGCCAGGGCGAGAGCCGGTCGTTGCCCATCCGCGTCACGATGGAGGTGCCGACGAAACCGGCACCATAGATCAGCGTGCGTTCGGCGTGGTCGCCGGGTTTGGTCTTGCTCTCCACGTGCATGCGTTTGGCGTAGCGGATTGCCGCCATGAAGATGCAGGCGAAGGGGAAGGCGATCAGGCCGATGCCGCGGGCGATCTGCATCGGGATGCCGGCGAAGAGCAGGACGATGGTCAGGATCACCGAGACCGTGACGGTGACGATCACCAGCAGTTTGGCTTCGTGGAAGGAGCCGAAACTGTACCGGCCCCGGTAGAGCGACAGGGCGGTGCCGACGATGAGCTGGCTGACGACGGCCACCACGGCGATGATGGCGACGCCGTCGATCTTGGCCGGATCGAAGGTCATTTCGTAGCGCAGGATCATGGCGATGATGATCGCGATGACCCAGGCCACGGCGTCGAGCAGGAATTGTGAACCGAGCCAGAGGATGCGGTCGCTACTGGCGGTCTTGGGTAGATCGGGGCTTTGCCTGGTGCTCATGTGTTCGCGACGCTCAGGTCTGTGCTCCTCGTCAATGGTCCGGTGTCCCGGCGGGTGCCGCGGTGGGTGGCACCCGAAATCTTGGGTCGTACGTGCGGTCGGTTCCGCGGTCCTAGCTGGCGGTCGGCGGCGGGCCGTCGGCCTGGGCGTCGGGATCGCCGCGTTCGGCCGTGGCCGCTTCCGGCCGGCCGGGTACACCGGCGTCGTCCTCCTCCTTCAGTTCTACACCAGAACCTTCGGGTTCGGCTTGAACGTTGGTCGCGTCGGGCATGGCCTCGTCGATACCGAGCAGGGACGGGACGCGTTCGCGTAGTTCGGCCAGGCCCAGGGCCCCTTGGCGCACCACGCGCAGGACATCGCCGGTGCAATCAACGATGGTCGAGGGCAGGGAGGATGCTTCGTCGTCGTCCTGCGGCTCCGGACGTGGCCCGCCATCGAGGTAGACGGAGACGGATTCGGCGAGCATTTCCTCGGCCTCGGCCGCAGTCGTCGCGGCCTGCTGGCCGGAACGGTTGGCGCTGGAGACCGCCAGCGGGCCGGTGTCCTTGAGCAGGTCCCGGGCCACCGGGTCATCGGGGATGCGCAAGGCCACGGTGCCCCGGGTATCGCCCAGGTCCCAGGAAAGGCTCGGCTGGCTGCGCAGGATCAACGTCAGTGCACCGGGCCAGAAGAAGTTGGCCAGCAGGCGGGCGTCGTCGGGGACCTCGGCGGCCAGCCCGTCCATGGCCCCCACCCGGGCAATGAGCACCGGCGGCGGCATGTTCCGTCCCCTGCCCTTGGCGGCCAGCAAGGTGGCCACCGCCTGCGCGGAGAAGGCGTCGGCGGCGATCCCGTAGACGGTATCCGTGGGCATCACGATGCACTGTTTGGCCGTGATGGCCTCCTGGGCAGCGGCGAGTCCCTCGGAGCGGGCGGGTTCGGTGGTGCAGTCAAAGCGTTCGGTCACGGGGTCCATTCTTCCATGTCGATCCGGCGGGGACGGCGGTTTCAGCCAGGTAGGCGGCGGTCACCCGGTCGGCGTCGTTGAGGTCGCGGTGGCCGATGACGTCGCGCCATCGACCGCTTTCGGCGAAGAGTCCTTGCATCGACAGGGCTTGGACTTCGGCGTGTTCCAGGGCCAGGTAGCCGCCGGGCGCCAGGAGGCGGACCCCGGTGGCGATGACCGCACGCGGCAGGTCCAACCCGTCAGGTCCTCCCCCGTAGAGCGCCAGCTCCGGATCGTGTTCGCGGACCTCGGGGTCCCGCGGGATGGCGCCGGGCGGAATATAGGGGGGATTGGAGACCACGATGTCGAAGGTCCCCTCCCGGGTGGCCAATGCGGTGCGCAGATCGGCGGCCATCAACGTGACGCCGTGGGGTTCGGTGTTGCGCAGCGCCCAGGGATAGGCTTCTTCACTGAGTTCGACGGCGAAGACCTCGGAGCCGGGGACCTCGCTGGCCACCGAGGCGGCGATCGCCCCGGAACCGGTACCCAGATCCACGACCCGGACGCTGCCCTGCCCGGCCAGGACCGCGCGGGCCCGGTCGATGGCCAATTGGGCCAACAGTTCGGTCTCCGGGCGCGGGATGAACACGCCGGGCCCGACAGCCAACTCCAGGTGACGGAAGTAGGCGAGGCCCGTCAGATGCTGCAATGGGATCCGCTGGGCCCTGCGGGCCACCAGTTCCTCGTAGCCCTCGGGGGTCGACGCGCCGGCCAGGGCCATGGCCAGGACGCGCCCCCGCGAGACGGACAGCAGATGCGCGGCCAGCAGTTCCGCATCGGCGCGCGGAGAAGGGACACCGGCGTCGCGCAGTTGTCCCACCGCCGTGCGCAGTGCCTGCTCCAGTTCCACCGCGACCCTACTTCTGGTCGTCGCCGATGGCGTCCAGGCGGTCCTGTTCGTCCATTTCGATGCAGGAGTTGATCAGCGGCTCCAGTTCGCCGTTCATCACGTGGTCCAGGTTGTAGGCCTTGTATCCGGTGCGGTGGTCGGCAATCCGGTTTTCCGGATAGTTGTAGGTGCGGATGCGCTCGGAGCGGTCCATGGTGCGCACCTGGGACTTGCGGACCTCTGAGTTCTCCGCATCGATCTGCTCCTGCTGGTGGGCCAGTAGACGCGAACGCAGTACGCGCATGGCCGCCTCGCGGTTCTGGATCTGGGACTTCTCGTTCTGCATGGCCACCACGATCCCGGTGGGCAGGTGGGTCAGGCGCACGGCCGAGTCGGTGGTGTTCACGCTCTGGCCGCCGGGGCCCGAGGACCGGTAGACGTCGACCTTGAGGTCATTGGGGTGCAGGTCCACCTCCTCCGGCTCATCGACCTCGGGCAGCACCAGCACGCCGGCGGCCGAGGTGTGGATGCGGCCCTGGGATTCCGTGACGGGCACACGCTGCACGCGGTGCACCCCGCCCTCGAACTTCAGGTGGGCGTAGACGCCCTGGGCCGGATCATTGGACTTGCCCTTGATCGCCATCTGGACGTCCTTATAGCCGCCGAGATCGGATTCGTTGAAGGAGATCAGCTCGGTCTTCCAGCCCATGTGCTCCGAATAGCGCGTGTACATGCGCAGCAGGTCGGCGGCGAAAAGCGCTGCTTCGTCGCCACCTTCTCCCCCCTTGACCTCGAGGATCACATCGCGCGAGTCGTTGGGGTCCCGCGGGATCAGCAGGCGGCGCAGCTTCTCCTCGGCCACCGGCAGCTCGGCCTCCAGGGTCGCGACCTCCTGGGCGAACTCGGCATCCTCGTCGGCCATCTCGCGGGCCGCTTCGAGGTCCTCGGTGATCTGGACGTAACGCTTATGCGCCTCCACGATGCCGTTGAGCTGGGCACTGCGGCGTCCGAGCTTCCGGGCCACCGACTGGTCCTGGTAGACGGCAGGGTCGCTGAGTCGCGCCTGGAGTTCGGCGTGCTCGTCGAGCAGGCTCTGGATGGACTCGAACATGGCTGTACTTCTTTCTCGGCACCACGGGCGGTTGCGACTTCCACGTGGACACCAGTCTAGGGACGAACGGGCCTTCTCCCGGGCTTAACGCATAACGCCCGGCCCGGTCCACGCCTGAGGGGCGGGACCGGATCCGGGCGGTACGGGTAGCTAGGAGTCGGACTTGGACCCGAGGGTCGTCTTGGACACCAGCATCAGGAATTCCGCGTTGGACTGCGTTTCGCGGATCTTGGAGGTGAGGACCTCCAACGCCTGCTGCGTCTCCAGGCCGGAGAGCACACGGCGCAGACGCCACATGATCTTGATCTCCTCGGGCGAGAGGAGGTTCTCCTCGCGACGGGTGCTGGACTCCCGGACATCCACTGCGGGGAAGATCCGCTTATCCGCCAGCTGGCGGGACAGGCGCAACTCCATGTTGCCGGTGCCCTTGAACTCCTCGAAGATGACCTCGTCCATCTTGGACCCGGTTTCCACCAGCGCGGTGGCCAGGATGGTCAGCGAACCGCCATCCTCGATGTTGCGGGCGGCACCGAAGAAGCGCTTCGGCGGGTACAGGGCCGCCGAGTCGACGCCGCCGGAAAGGATCCGGCCCGACGCCGGGGCGCTGAGGTTGTAGGCACGGCCCAGACGAGTCATCGAGTCCAGCAGGACCACGACGTCCATGCCCATTTCCACCAGGCGCTTGGCGCGCTCGATGGCCAGCTCCGCGACCGTGGTGTGGTCGTCGGCGGGACGGTCGAAGGTCGAGGCAACAACCTCGCCCTTCACCGTGCGCTGCATGTCGGTGACCTCTTCGGGACGCTCGTCCACGAGCACCATCATGAGGTGGACCTCGGGGTTGTTCACCGTGATGGCGTTGGCGATCGACTGCAGGATCAGGGTTTTGCCGGCCTTCGGCGGCGAGACGATCAGGCCACGCTGGCCCTTGCCGATCGGGGCGACCAGGTCGATGACGCGCGGTCCGATGAGCTTGGCGTCGGTTTCCATGCGCAGGCGCTCGGCGGGGTAGAGCGGGACGAGCTTATTGAACTCGACGCGGTCCTTGTTCTCCTCGACCGGCTTGCCGTTCACGTTCGTCAGCTTCACCAGGGCGTTGAACTTCGCCCGCTGGCTACTGGAGTCCTTGTTGTTCTCGCCATCGCGTGGTGCGCGGATGGCACCGACGACGGCGTCGCCCTTGCGCAGGTTGTAGCGCTTGACCTGGTTCAGCGAGACGTAGACGTCGTTGGGCCCGGGCAGGTAGCCGGAGGTGCGCACGAAGGCGTAGTTCTCCAGCACGTCCAGGATCCCGGCCACCGGCAGCAGGACATCGTCCTCGGTGACCTCGGTGTCGTCCACCTCGGGCTGGTTGCGGTTGCGTCCACGACGGTTGTTCCGGTCGTTCCGGTCGTTGCGCTCGTTCCGGTCGTTGCGGTTGCGATTGCGGTCGCGGCGGTTGTTGCGTCCGCTGCGATCGTTGGAGTCGTTGTCGCGACGGTTGTCGTTGTCCCGGCGGTTGTTGTTGTCCCGCTGGGGGTTGTTGTCGCGCTGGTTGTCCTGCTGGTTGTCCCGGCGGTTGTTGTTCTCCCGCTGGTTGTCCTGCTGGTCGTTCCGGTCCGAGTCGCTCTGCTGGTTCTTCTGGTTCTCGTCGCGGTTTCCATCGTGCGAGTCATTGGAGTTGCCCGCATCGTTGCCATCACGGCGGTTGCGTGAACGACGGTTGCGCGAACGGTCGTTCCCGCGGTCCTGGCGCTCGTCGTTGTTGCCGGAGGACTGCGAGCCCTCCTGCTGCTGGCCGCCGTCCTGGGTCGAACCGTTGGTGGCTTCGTTGCCTTCGGAGGTCTCGGAGGACCGGCGTGAACCACGGCCGCGACGCTGGTTGGAGCCGGAGTCCTTGGTATCGGCCTCCTGAGGGGCGACGGCAGGAGTCGAGTCGCTCGATTCGGTCGGCGTGCTCTGCCCGTCGCTGCTGGCCCGGCGGCTGCGGCCTCGGCCACGGGCCGGACGCTCCTCGGACTCGCTCTGCGGG
>JBBSRM010000146.1:0-6466 GCA_038243055.1 Actinomycetales bacterium | reverse complement strand
GCCGATAAGCTACCTTATGACAATTCAAGGAACGCGTATTGCATCTGATGCATGCCCGACAGGGCGGTCATCTGCGGGGTCTACTGTCCGTTCCCGTTACAGGTGAGTCAGGCGTTGTCTACCTGAGGCATTCGACCTGCAGTCCCGCCTACCTGAGGCACCTGTGCGGCGCCGGCGCCGCTGACCTGCGACGGAGGCGATTCGGGCACCACGCGTAACCGCCGAGGATCACGTCGACTTGCCTCAGATGGGTGGGACGGTTCTCGCAGCGGCTGTCCCACCCATCTGAGGCAGCCAGCACACACTCGGTCCAGTGACTCATCTGTAATGGGAACGGACACCTACCTCTCCCCCGCTTGATTCGCGGGTCTTCGCTGAGCAGTTCCACGATGCCGTCATAGCCCTACGGGCAGCACTCGACCTGCGACAATGGCTGCCGGCGAGCACCATCACCCCACGAGACACGACCTAGCGAAGCCGTGGTGGGAAACCTCCGATCTCGACCCGCCCGTGCGGCCCCTGCGGAGAACGATGCGGCTCCGCCGGCGGCGTCGGGCACCCATCTCGTCGCGGTTGTTGTCAACTGTGGTCGAACACCCACTTTTCGATCTGGTCTCCGGCGTCGGGCACCCCGCGGTTTCCTTGCTCGTGGGCTGCCCAGCGATCGACGAGGTGACAATATGTCCCATCGACCAAGGCCAGGGCGATCTGGTCGAGGACGGCGACCAGCAGCTCGTCGGTACAGGAGTGCGATGTTGGTCAGCCACAGCCACAGCCAGACCAGAATCCGATCACGAGGATTGGCTTGTCACTACGTCGGGCCACGTCTGAGCCCATGGCCTCGTAGCCTCGAAAGCCGCAGAGGCGCGTAGAACGGTGACATCGTCAAGGTGACGGCCGATGATCTGCATGCCCACGGGTAGTCCGTCCGCCGTCCAGCCCGCTGGAATACTCGCTGCGGGTTGACCGGTGAAGTTGAGCGGATATGTGAAGTGCAGCCACTCGGACGACTCGACCTGTCGCCCTTCGATGATGTCTGGCCCTTGAATTCCTACCTCGAAGGGCGGAACTGCCAGGGTCGGTGTGATGAGAAGGTCATAGTTCTGCATGAGGCGCCACATCTTGTTCTGGATCGCCTTGCGCACCATGAGGGCATCAGTGAATTGTTCGGCTTTCCAGTCTGTCTGGATGAATTCGACGACATGTGGCGTCATGTTTTCGGCGCCAACACGGTCAACCATGGCACGCAAGCCACGGAGGTCGCTTTCGTTTGCCACGGTTGCCCAGAAAGCGTCGTGTGGGTGCGGCCAGCCTGGATCCACCTGCTCCACGGTGCAACCGAGTTGTTTCTCGAATACCTGGACCGCCTCCCCGACGATGGCGCGCACGCGTGGGTCAACGGCGGCATACCCCCAGTCTGCGCTATAGGCCACCCGGAGGCCTTTGATGTCGCCTGTGGCGCAGTCGACCCACTCGTGGTTGGCGGCGGGCAGTGAGTACCTGTCGCGTGGGTCGGGTCCAGCGATAACGGACATGAGCAGCGTACTGTCCGCGACGGTCCGCGTCATCGGACCGATATGTTCGAGGGACTCCCAGCTGGACACGCCAGGATAGCGTTCGTCCTTTGTTCCGGGATAGAGTGGCACCCGTCCCATGGAGGCCTTGAGGCCGTAAAGGCCGCAGAAGCTGCTGGGGATACGGATGGATCCGCCTCCGTCACTGCCCAGCGCCAGGGGACCCATGCCAGCAGCGACCGCTGCGCCTGAACCAGAGCTGGACCCACCAGCGGTCAGTTCAGGGTTCCAAGGGTTTCGTGTCGTGGGGAATACGGAGTTGTGCCCGACGCCGCTGTAGCCGAATTCCGGACAGTTGGTTTTGCCGAGGATGACGGCATCGGCGGCTTTGAGTCGTTCGACGACGACGTCGTCCTCGTCGGGCACGAAGTCTTTGTAGGCATACGACCCGGAGGTCGTCGTGATGCCTTTCGTGCAGATGAGGTCCTTGACCGCCACCGGGACGCCCGCGAGCGGTCCGACGTGCTCCCCGTGAGCGATGGCGGACTCCACGCGTTTAGCGGTTTGCAGGGCCAGCTCGGGTGTTGGCGTGCAGTAGGCGTGCAAAGTTGGTTCCAGTCGGTCCATTCGCTCAAGGATCGCCTGGGTTGCCTCGACGGGAGACAGCCGCTTTGCACGGATCTCGGCCGTCATGGTGACGGCGTCCATGCTGCAGATATCATCGCCAGATCGCGTTCCGGTCACGTTATTCCTTTCAGCCCCCGGGCATCTTGTGGTCAGCCCGACATCTTGTGGCTCTCATGCACATCATGCGCGCAGTGGATGGAAATCGGGAAGCCCAATTCGGGACTGCGGCGTCGTCAAGCGCCGCGCGCAGCGGCCGCGCAACCTCCGCGGGGCGATGGGGTTGCGAACCGACAGCAGATGCACGCCGACCTTGACATAGCTCCTCCTTGTAAGGAGGCCCATGCTGGGTAAGCTCAGGCAACACGTCCTTCGCGGGTTAGGATTTGGTTGCCCAGCGCAATGGCCTCGGGGACCGGGGTATGCACTCCGTGGGCGCCTTCAGATTCAGTCCTCCAGGCGCGCCCCCGTCGCCGGCGCTACTCACCCCGAGCCCAGCGCGTGGAATCCCGGCAGCGCGGACAAGACCGGGATGATGACCAGCGTGCACACAGTCATCGACACGACGTTTCCGATGTAGGGATGAAAGTCGCCGGGTAGCTTGCCGGCTACCCAGGCAGCAGCCGGGAAAGGTGACTCTGGCGTTGTCGGCGATCCAGGCGGGCGGGGCCGCGGATAAGAGCCGGGCCCGGCTGCACGGCACCCTCACCGGGCTGTTCGCCTACCTGATCCAGCAAGGCCTGCTAGAGAAGGACCCGTTGATCGCCGCAGGGGTGGAGCGCCCCAAAGTCGGTAAACGCCTCCCCCGCTATGTGGACAAGCCAGACGAGTTCGCCCATGTGATCCAGGCGGCAGCCACCCCGGATCCCGGGACGCGGGATCCGTGGCCGCAGCGGGACCTGGCGTTGGCCGGGTTGCTGGCCGGCACCGCCGCCCGCGCCGGCGAGGTGTGCGCGCTCGCCGTGAGCGACCTTGTCCTGGGCGGTGAGGAACCCTATGTGCGGGTGATCGGCAAGGGCAGCGTCACCCGAGACTGCCCACTGAGCCCGGAGTTGGTCGGCGTCCTCGAGAGCTACCTGGTCAGCCGTCAGGAGCGCACCGGCACCCCTGCCCGCAAAAGGGACCCGGTGTTCCTCAATACCCGGCTGGCCCCGTTGAGCACCGCGGCACTGGACCACTCCGTGCGGCGCTGGTTCGCCCGCGCCGACGTACCCCTGCCCCCCGGGGCGGCCGCGCACGCCTTCCGGCACACCGTCGCCACGCAACTCATCGGATTGGGCGAGTCCGCCACCGTCGTGCAGGACCTCCTCGGGCACGCCTCGCTGAGCTCCACGCAGGTCTACACCAAAGCCGCCGGCCGGCACGTTCGCGCCGCCGCCAACGCCCTTCCCCTGCGCCAACTCGTTCGCGACCTCCCCAAGCCATCACCGTGACCGACTGAGCGGCCTCAGCGACCCACATGGGCCATTCGGCACACTCTGGATCGGGCAGCGCGATGCTCACGGGAATCGTGCCTGCCTGCCTGTCAGCCGTGCATCCGGCTGGCGGTGGGAACGCATCGCCCACATTCACGGCACGGCGATGCAACTCGCGGCGCTCAGCGGATTCAGGGTGCTGGGGCGGCGGGCAGCGTGCTCAACGGTGGGGTGTCGATGATGGTGATCCCGCAGTTCAGCGTCAGTTGGCGGCGCAACGTCACCGCGGGAGTAGTGGCATCGGGGATGGGCCAGCGCCAAGGGTTGAGGCCGGTCGGCCCGAACACGGCGAGGCCGCGGGCACTGGGGCCGGGATCGAAGCGGGTGCGGTAACGCAGGCCACGGAACCCTGCCCCGAGCAGAGCCGTGGCCCACTGCTGGGGGCGGTGATAGGGGGTCATGGTCGACAACTCGTTGGTGACCCCGTACCCGGCGGCGCGACGGTGCGCGAGGTTGGCGATCGGGGTGGGCAACTGTGCCGGGTCGAGGGGGTACACGCTGCGGGCGGTGAGGTCATCGACGTGCACGGCGCCACCGGACATTTCCGGGCCCAGCACTTCCAGCAACCCGGCGAGGTGGTCGGTGCCCAGATAGCAGCTGCCCTGTCCGCTCCCGATCGGGTCGAACCGGCCGGCACCGGACCCGTCGAACCACCACGGGTTGGCGTGCGCGCTGCGCCCGGCCCGCCACAGCCGGCGCCGCGGGCGCACCACGGTGGGAAAGCCGGCCAGAGTGGTCGGGGGAGGTTGTTGGGCGGCGCGGTCCCGGGCGGGGCGGCTCACGCCGCCCAGCGGGCCGCGGTGGCCTGGGCGACCTGCAGCAGGTGCTCGTCGGCGTGTCCGTGCTCGATCAGGTGGTCCAGGGGCGTGTGTCCGTCCAGGGCGGGGTGGGGTTGACGCAGCCAGGAGGCCAGCGTCCACCGGTCGGTGACCGTCTCCGGGACCGCGCGCAGCAACGCCGCCAACCCCGGGAACACTTCCCACCGATCGTGGCGGTGCACGAACTGCCACAGCGGGTAGGCCCGCTCACCGTGCTCAGCCACCCGCAGGGCCAGCACGGTACCCCGCCGGACCCGATCGTCCACGGCCTGGCGGCTGACCGGTACCCCACCGGGGCGGCCCAGGGCTACCCGGACCTGCTCGGTGCTCCACACCGGGCCGGACACCTGGGCGGGCACGGACGGCGCGGGCAACATTTGCTCCATCGCCGCGACCAACGTGTCCGTCTCCCGCTCAAGCTCATCGACACCAACACCGGAGCTGAGCAGCAACGCGAACCGTTGCCCGACCCGCGGCCCGAGACGGGTCAACAACCGCTCGGCCGCAGCCTGGGCATCCGCGGAAGCAACCACACCGGCACCTGTCATACCCCTAAGGATGCCCGCCACCCCCGTAGGCGTCAAGGCGTCAAGGTTGAAGATATCGACAGGGCGGGAACAGTGAAAAAGGGACGCTGAGATTGCGGTCCTCTCAAGACCGAGGAGGACTCACCCTTAGCTGACCCTCTCAGCCGTGACAGGGGTTGGTGATGCGTTCAGTGACCGTGGTGGGGCCCTGCGTCGTCGCCGTGGTGGAGGCCTGGCAGCGCTGCGCCCTAGCCGCCGTGGGCGGCCAGGGACAGGGGCTGCCACTGGTTCCAGGTCGCGAGTCGGGACTCGTAGTCGGCGGTGGCGATGGCCAACGGCGCCTCGCCGAAGAAGATTCGCAGCGGCGGGTTGTCCGAGTCCACGAGGGTGAGAACGGCGTCCCTGGTCGCCACCGGGTCACCGGGGGTGCCGCGCTTGCTGGGCCGGTTGGCGGCCTGCTCACGGACCTTGTCGTAGGCGGGCAGCGCTGTGGCGTGTCTGGCCGAGCTGCCGCCCCAGTCGGTGGAGTAACCGCCGGGCTCGATAAGGGTGACCTTGATGCCGAAGCCCGCCACCTCTTGCGCGAGGGATTGGCTCAGCCCTTCCAGCGCCCACTTCGAGGCGTGGTAGATGCCGACGGTGGGGAACGCGGAGACCCCGCCGATGGAGGAGACCTGCAGGAAGTGTCCGCTGCCCTGGGCGCGCAGGAAGGGCAGCGCCGCCTGGGTGACCCACAGTGCCCCGAACAGGTTGGTCTCGATTTGGTCGCGGGCCTCCGCCTCGCTGAGCTCCTCGACCATGCCGAACTGGCCGTAGCCAGCGTTGTTCACCACGACGTCGAGCCGCCCGAAGCGCTCGTGCGCCCGCGCCACGGCCTCGAAGACCGCCCCCCGATCGGTGACGTCGAGGGCAATCGGGAGCACTGCGTCGCCGTGCGCAGCAACGAGGGCGTCGAGGCTGCTGGTGTCGCGGGCGGTGGCGACCACGGAGTCACCGCGCTCCAGGGCGGCCTCGGCCCACTCCCGGCCGAAGCCGCGGGATGTTCCGGTGATGAACCAGGTCTTGGCGCTCATGTGTCTCCTCAAGAAATGTGTTAGAAGTTCGGGTTCAGCGGGGGTCAGTCAGCGCTGACCTGGTGGCGGAAGCGGTCCCGCTTGGTGTGCAGGTCCCACAGGTGCCCGGCCAGCACGTCGGGGTCCTTCTCCGCGTCCCCGGGGATGATCCGGCCGCCGATGATGAGCTGGGACACCTGAATGCCCTGCTCACCGAGGACCTCGCTGAGCAGCTGCGCGTAGGCGGCCTGGCCGGCGAACGCCACGGACGTACCCGTCACGCCCCGACCCGGGGTGACGGCTGAGCCGCCGTTGACGAACAAGATGGTGCCGCGGTTCTCGCCGAGGAAGCGCATGCCAGGGAGCACCTGGTGCACCGCGGCGACTGGGCCGTAGATGGAGAACTCGATGGGTCTGGCGTCAACTGACACTGTTAGGACAACCCGCACCGAAAAG
>JBBSRM010000145.1:0-6490 GCA_038243055.1 Actinomycetales bacterium | reverse complement strand
TGCTTCGGGCGCGAAATAGGTCTTGGCCAGCCCGGCGGCCAGCCCCGAATTCTGCATCCCGACCTCGATGGCCATGGTCCGCCTGGACGGGATCGGCAATCCGAAGATCCGTGCGGCCCCGTAGCCGACCAGGTAGCCCAGCCCGTTGTGCAGGATGACCGCTGCCAGGATGAGCAGCCCGGCGCTGAAGATGGCCTCGGCGCTGCCGGCGACCACGGCGATGACCACGAAGGTGATCGCCAGGACCGAGACCCAGGGCAGTGCGGGCAGGATCGCGGCCACTAGCCGCGGGGCGAAGGTGCGCACGACCAGGCCCAGCACGACCGGGATCAAGACGATCTGCACGATCGACCATGCCATCGATCCGGCGGCGACCGGCAGGTACTGCCCGGCCAGCCAGAGGGTCAGCAGCGGGGTGAAGATCGGGGCGAGCAACGTCGAGACGCTGGTCATCGTCACCGATAGGGCGACGTCGCCTTTGGCGAGGTAGGTGACCACGTTGGACGACGTTCCGCCCGGGGCACAACCCACCAGGATGACCCCTGCCGCGAGCGCCGGTGGCAGGCCCAGCAGGCTCGCGACCCCCAGTCCGAGCAGCGGCATGATCACGTATTGGGCGATCACCCCCAGTAGCACCGGCAGCGGTTGGCGCACGACCAGGGAGAAGTCGGGAAGTGTCAGCGTCAGGCCCATGCCGAACATGATGAGCATCAGTCCGGGGTTGATCAGCGGGGCCAGTCCGGTGAACGGGGCCGGGAAGAACAGGGCCACCGCACCTCCGGCAAGGATCAACAGCGGGAAGAGCGTAACCGCTATCCGGGCGCTGCGCTCTTCGGCGGGGTTCGTCGTCCCCCCGGGCTGGATGGTGGCCGTTGACGTTGTCTGCGGCCCGTCTGGTCCTTCAGGAGTGCTTGACATGGAAACCATGGTTCCAAACCCATGGGCCATGCCGATAATTGTGACTTGGGACGTCCACTGTGTTCCACGCCACCGCAAGGTGCGGCGCCACTGGATTAGGCTGGTGTGGCATCCCGCGCACCAGCGTGGTCCGCCGCGCGTCCGCCATCACCGGGCGCCGGTGCCCCAGCATCTGTCGAGGAATCCACCCATGCCTGTAGTCCCCCGTCCCGCACGACCGGCGTCGATCGCCGCCGGTCTGCTCGCCACCACCCTCGTCCTGGCCGGTTGCGCCGGCTCCGGTGACCCCGGTGGCTCCGCCTCCGAGGGCACACCGGTCAGTGGAGGGAACTTGATCTACGCCTCGGGCGACGCCGAACCGACCTGTCTGGACCCGCATGTGGGAGGGAACTACCCGCAGGCGCTGCTGGCCGGCCAATACCTGGAAACCCTCTACACCAAGAACGACGACGGGAAGATCGTCCCGTGGCTGGCCTCCGGGGCCGAGCCCTCCGATGACGGAATGACCTGGACCCTCACATTGCGCGAGGGCATCGAATTCACCGACGGTACCGCGCTGGACGCGGCCACGGTCAAGGCCAATATCAAACACCTGCAGGACCCGGACACCGCCTCATCCACCGGCTACCTGGCCGTGTCGAAGGTCAAGACCATGGACGTCGTGGACGACTCGACGCTGAAGTTGAACCTCTCGGCCCCGGATTCGGCACTGCTCGAATCGTTCTCGATGCCGTGGGTGGCCATCGAATCCGCGAAGGCCCTGAAGCGGAGCCAGACCGATAATTGCGCCTCCCCCGTGGGCACCGGCCCCTTCACGGTCTCGAAGTGGACCAAACAGGACTCCGTCGAGCTGACCCGCAACGAGGACTACACGGTCCCCGTTGACGACGTCGACCACGATGGCCCCGCCTATTTGGAGGCCATCACCTGGAAGTTCATCCCCGAGGCCGCCACCCGGTATGCCGCCCTGCAATCGGGCACGGTGGACATGATCGACAACGCCCAGCCGGACACCATCAAGGCCGCCGAGGAGGCCGACGCCATCAGCCACCTCGACGCCCCGCGTCCGGGGGCCTCCAACCGGATCGAACTGAACTCCTCCAAGGCCCCGTTCAACGACATCCAGGTCCGCGAGGCGTTCATCCGCGCCGTGGACGTCAAGGACGGGCTCTCCTCCTTGTTCTTCGACACGACCGACCGCTCCTACTCGGCCCTGTCCAGCGTTGAACCGATGGGCTACTCCGATGAATCCGCCTTCGACCAGGACCCCGCGGAGGCCAACCGGCTGCTCGACGAGGCCGGCTGGACCGAACGTGATTCGAAGGGGTACCGCACGCAGGGCGGCAAGCGCCTGTCCCTGACCTTCCCGGTGAGCACCAACCAGTCGGTTCCGGCCGAGCAGTCGCTCTTCCAGCAGTTGCAGGCCACGGCGAAGGAGGTCGGTTTCGAGGTCAAGCTCGATCTGCTGGACCTCTCCAGCTGGTACGAGGTGCTGGGCGAGAATAAGTACGACCTGGTCAGCGCCCCGTATACCAAGGTCGGCCCGGACGTGTTGAGCATCCTCTTCCATTCCTCCAATACGGTCCCTGCCCCCTCTGGCTACTTCGCCAACCACGCCCAGATCAAGGACAAGAAGCTCGACGCCCTGCTGGAGGAAGCCAGCGCGACCACCGACGTTGAAGAGCGGAAGGCCAAGTACACCGAAGCGCAGAAGATCGTCCTCGAGGGCCATTACATCCTGCCGCTGTACGACCAGCAGAACCACTTCCTCTACAACCGGGATCTGCACGACGTCGGGGCGATGACAGCAGTGGCCTCCCCGACGTTCCACGACGCCTGGTTGGCGAACTAGGACCGCCGCCGGGACATGGCCGGGCAGGCGGTAGCCGACTCCACGCAGGCCGGACGCAGCAGCCGGGGCGCCACCGCACGGTGGCGTCCGGCCGGCGTCTGGCTGTTGCGCCGTGCCGGTTCGGCGGTCTTCGTGCTCTGGGCCGTGGCCACGCTGATCTTCCTCGCCATCCGCCTCATCCCCGGCGACTCGGCGGAGGCGATCATGGGTGGACCCGGTTCGCAGGCCTCCGCCGAAGCCCTCGAGTCCGCCCGCGCCGAATACGGGCTCGACCGTCCGGTGGGGGTGCAATACCTGACCCTGTTGGGACATCTGGCCACCGGGGACCTGGGGACCTCGTATTCGCTGAAGGTCCCGGTCGCCGATGTGTTGGCCGCCCAACTGCCTGGAACGCTCGGTCTGGCCGTCGGCGCCTGGATCCTGGCGTGGCTCTTGGCCTTGGGGCTCGCCCTCTATTCGGGGTTGGGCGGCCGTGGTGCCTCCGCCGTCGGCTCGGCATTGGAGATCGCCGCGGCCTCGGTGCCGCACTTCTGGCTCGGCTCGGTGATGGTGCTGCTCTTCTCCAGCGCCTGGCAGTGGCTGCCTCCGGTCAGCAACGGCACGGCCACCGGGCTCGTCATGCCGATGGTCACCCTGGCCCTGCCGTTGGCGGGATTCCTGGGCCAGGTGATGCGTGAGTCCATGCTGACCGCGTTGAACTCCCCCTTCGCACTCTCGGCGCGGGCCCGCGGGGAGTCCGAATCCGGCGTCGTGCTCCGTCATGCACTGCGCCACGCGGCCCTGCCCGGGGTGGCCCTCTCCGGCTGGGCGCTGGGGTCCCTGGTTTCCGGTGCGGTCGTCGTGGAGTCGATCTTCGCCCGTCCCGGTTTGGGGCGCACCCTGCTCGAGGCCGTCACCCTGCGCGACGTCCCGCTGGTCACCGGGGTCGCCCTGGTCTCGGCGCTGGCCTACGTCGTGGTCATGGCCCTCTCCGATCTGGCCGAACGCGTCATCGATCCACGGATCCGGGAGAAGTGAGCCCCTTGCCTTCCACCACTCCGACCCCGCGGGCATCAACCCTGCGCCGACGGCTGCCCTCCGGGCTCCTTCTGCCGGCCATCGCCGCAGCCACCGCGTTCTTCCTGATCCTGGCCGCCGTCGTGCCCTGGTGGTTGGCCCCCACCGATCCGCTGGCCATCGATCCGGGCGCGGCCTTCTCCAGCCCCTCGATCTCCCACTGGTTGGGAACCGACGAATCGGGTCGGGACATCTACTCGCGCATCGTGCACGGGGCCAGGCCCTCGCTGCTCATCGGTGCCGCGGCCACGGGCCTGGGCCTCGGCCTGGCTCTGGTCCTCGGTCTGGCCTCGGGGCTGGGCGGACGCTGGCTCGACGCCGGAATCGGGCGCCTCGTCGAAGTCATGCTCGCGCTGCCCGGACTGCTCCTGGCCCTGGTGTTCATCGCACTCGCCGGGCCGGGAGTGTCCACCACGATCGTCGCCGTCGGGCTGACCACGGCACCGGGATACGCCCGGATCATCCGCTCCCAGACCAGGGCCCTGCGCGGCTCGGCGATGATCGAGGCCGCCCGGGTACTGGGCCACCATCCGGCCCGGATCCTGGTGCGGCACCTGCTGCCCAATGCGTTGGGGCCGGTCCTGGTGTTGGCGACCCTCGGCGTCGGACAGGCAGTCATCTGGGCCTCGGCATTGAGCTTCCTCGGCCTCGGCGAAGCGCCGCCGACTCCCGAATGGGGGGCCATGCTCGCCGCAGGACGCACCTACCTGGGCTCCGCCTGGTGGATGACCTTCTTCCCCGGCCTGGCCATCGTCGCCACGGCGGCGGCCAGCACAGTGCTCGGGCGATCGATGCAACGCGGGGCGGTGGGTACATGAGCGGGCAGGCACTGTTACACGTCGAGGGACTCGAGGTGGGATTCGGCGGCACGGACGTGGTGCACGACGTCGGTCTGGAAGTGGGCAGGGGCGAATGTCTGGCTCTCGTGGGTGAATCCGGTTCGGGCAAATCCGTGACCGCCCGGGCCCTGCTGGGGCTCTCGGGCCGGGCGGCCCGCGTGAACGTCCGCCGACTGGAGTTCGACGGCACCGCGTTGCATGCAGCTACCCCCCGCCAGTGGCGGCGCCTGCGCGGAACCCGGATCGGGCTGGTCCTGCAGGATGCGCTGGTCTCGCTGGACCCGTTGCGCACCGTCGGCCGCGAAATCGACGACTCCCTGCGCCTGCATACCTCCCTCACCCCCGCCGCCCGGGGCCGCCGGGTCGTCGGGTTGCTGGAATCGATGGGGCTGGAAGCCGGTGATGCCGGGCGGCGGGCCGGGGAGCTCTCGGGCGGCATGCGCCAGCGCGCGTTGATCGCCTCCGCCATGGCTTTGGATCCGGATCTGCTCATCGCCGACGAACCCACCACGGCCCTCGATGCCGAATCCCAGGCCCAGGTCCTTGACGTGCTGGCCGGTTTGCGGGCCGGCGGTTCGTCGTTGCTGCTGATCAGCCACGACCTGGCAGTGGTCTCCTCGGTGGCGGACCGGGTGGCCATCATGCGTGATGGCAGGATCGTCGAACAGGGCCCCACCACGGAGGTCCTCTCCCGCCCGGAACACGAGTACACGAAGATGCTCCTGCGCGCCGTACCCGCCGGCCGCCCCCGCGGCACTCGCCTGTCAGTGCCAGCCCCGGAGCCGGCTGCCGACGTGGCCACCGAGACCAGCCCGGCCCCGGCTGCCGGGATCGCCGCCGACACCGACACCGGCACATCCGCCGACCGTCCGCTGGTCCTTGAGGCACGGAACCTGTCGAGGACCTTCACGTTGAAAGGCGGCGAAGGGTTCCGGGCCGTGGACGATGTCAGCCTCCGGGTGGAGGCGGGACGGACGCTGGGTCTGGTCGGTGCCTCCGGTTCGGGCAAGAGCACGACGGCGCGGATCCTTTTGGGGCTGGAGGAGCCCGGGGGCGGGACGGTCGAGCTGTTCGGTGAGTCCTGGGTGCCGGGGAAGGAGGCCTCCCGTCGTCCCCGCAGGCCGCTGCTCGGCGCCGTCTACCAGGACCCGCTGAGCTCCTTTGATCCCCGCCGACGCGTCGGCGCCATCCTGGCTGACGCCCTCTCCACCCGTGGCGATGCGTCCGGGTCCGAGGGCGCTTGGGGCGCCGGTGACCCGGCCTCGCTGTTGGAACTGGTCGGGCTGGACCCGGCACTGGCCGGACGGCATCCGGGAACCCTCTCCGGCGGGCAGCGCCAACGCGTCGCGATCGCCCGGGCGTTGGCCCCGGGGCCGCGGGTGCTCATCTGCGATGAGCCGGTGTCCTCCCTGGACGTATCGGTGCAAGCCAGGATCCTTGACCTGCTCGATGACCTGCAGGCCAGATTCGGACTCGGCTACCTGTTCATCTCCCACGACCTGGCCGTCGTGAGGCATGTCAGCGACCGCTTGGCGGTGATGCATCAGGGCCGCATCGTCGAAGCCGGGGCCACCGAAGACATCTTCGCCGACCCGCAGCACCCCTATACGCGGGCCTTGCTGGAGGCCTCCCCCACGCTGACGACCGGTTGAGCAAGGGTCGGAACCACCGCTGCCCACCCGGCCCCGCTCACGGCCGCTGCATGCGGGGTCGTCCTAGAGTCGTTGTCTGGTCTTTCGACGTTCCTTGAGTTCCTCCAGGACGAATTGACCGACCAACAGGACCACGGCGATGCCGAGCACCACGAAGAACGAGATGATCCCTT
>JBBSRM010000144.1:0-6493 GCA_038243055.1 Actinomycetales bacterium | reverse complement strand
GGGCGGTCCAGGCCGAACGCGTGGCGTTCGAAGACTGCCGGATCGGCATGCTGTCCCTGCACGGCGCACAGCTCAAGGACGTCGACCTGCGCGGGGCCGCGCTGGCCGGTTTGTCGGGGGTGGGTGGTTTGCGTGGGGCGATCGTCGGGGAACTGCAGCTGCAGGACCTGGCCCCGCTGCTGGCTTCGGAGGCCGGATTGCGGGTTTTATGAACTGCAACGCGCCCTTCCCTGTCGTGATCAACTTTGATTACTAGACATAGTGAACGCTCATAAGCGATCATAGTGGGAGACCAATACCGAATCCCGCCATGCTGAACCACCCCAGGAGAGTATCGATGACCACGAACGCATCACTTGGCCACCACATGGACGAGGAGCTGCGCAGCCAGCCCGACGTCTGGCAGCGCGCCGTCACCCAGGCGGGTTCCGAGAACCTGCTACCCGCCCACGGGGCCCGCGTCGCCGTCGTCGGCTGTGGCACCTCCTGGTTCATGGCGGAGTCCTACGCCGCAGCCCGTGAGACCGCCGGTCACGGCGTGACCGACGCCTTCGCCGCCTCCGAGGCCCGCATCGCCGGCCGCGGCTACGACGCCGTCGTCGCCATCACACGATCAGGCACCACCTCCGAGGTCCTGACGCTGCTCAGGGAACTCGAGCCGGGCATCACCAAGATCGCCCTCGTCGGGGACACCTCCTCGCCGATCGTGGAAATGGTCGACCGGGTCGTGGAACTGCCCTACGCCGACGAACAATCCGTCGTGCAGACCCGCTTCGCCACCACCGCGCTGGCCTACCTGCTGACCAGTGTCGGCATGGACCTGGGCGAGGCCATCGAACAGGCGCGCACCGCCGTCGACGAGGGAACCGGCACCGACCTGCTCGAGGCCGAGCAGTTCACCTTCCTGGGTCAGGGGTGGACCGTCGGGCTCGCCCATGAGGCTGCCCTGAAGATGCGCGAAGCCGTACAGGGCTGGACCGAGGCCTACCCGGCCATGGACTACCGCCACGGCCCCATCGCCATCGCCGCACCCGGCCGCGTGACCTGGTCCTTCGGGCCGGCCCCCGATGGCCTGGCAGCGGACGTCGAGCGCACCGGCGCCCTGTACGTGGAATCCTCACGCCACCCGCTGGCCGAGCTGGCCCGCCTGCACCGCGTCACCCTGGACCGGGCCCGCCACCGCGGCCTGGACCCGGATGCCCCGCGCAACCTGTCCCGTTCGGTGATCCTCGAGGAGCAGGCCTAGGGCCCGCCCCGGCCTGGCGCGCACCGCACCCATGGAACCGGCATACCTGCTCTTCGACATCGGCGGCACCGACATCAAGGCCGCGCTCGCCGCGGCCGACGGAACGCTGCACACCGTGCTGAGGTCACCGACCCCCAGGGCGGGGGAGGCGGACGCCTCCTCGATCCTGGCCGAGCTCGATGTGCTGCGCGGACGGCTGCAGGCCGAATCCCCGTCGCTGACGCCGGTGGCCGCCGGTGTCGTGGTGTGCGGAACGGTCGATGAGCACGCGGGGACCGGGGTCTTCTCCTCGAACCTGGGATGGCGCAATGTGCCCTTCCGCGCGTTGTGCACCGAACGTTTCGGGATCCCCACCGGATTCGGTCACGACGTCGGAACTGCCGGGGAGGCCGAACTCGCCCTGGGTGCCGGCCGGCTGCTGGGGGAGCAGGCGCGGAACACGGCGGTCCTGGTCATCGGCACCGGCATTGCCGGAGCACTCTTCGTCGACGGTCGCCGGCTCGAAGCCGGGGGCTTCGCCGGGGAGATCGGGCACGCTGCAGTACCCGGCGGAGGAGACTGCCCCTGTGGTGCCCACGGGTGCCTGGAGACGGTGGGATCCGCCGCCGCCATCGCCCGCAGCTACACGCGGGCCACCGGAACGCCGGTGGACGGTGCGCGCGAAGTGCTCGAACGCCTGCACGCCGGGGACCCGGAAGCCCAGCGCTGCTGGGATGAGGCCATCGAGGCCCTGTCCTTCTCCATCGCCCAGCTCTGTGCCTCCGTGGGCCCCGAGGCCGTCATCATCGGCGGAGGACTCGCCCAGGCCGGGGACGATCTGCTGGTTCCGCTACGCGCCGCCGTGGACGCCCGGTTGTCCTTCCACCGCAAACCGCGGATCATCGCCGCCGAACTGGGTCAGGACGCCGGATTGCGCGGGGCGTACCTGCGTGCCGAGGCCGCCCGGTCGGCTGAAACCGAGGAGACCCCGTGATCCTGACCATCACGCCCAATCCGGCCCTGGACGAAACCTATGACGTCGACCACCTCGCGGTGGGCGGGACCAACCGGGTCCCCGCCCCGAGCGTCCGCGCCGGAGGCAAGGGACTGAACGTCGCCCGCGTCCTGCACGGCCAGGGCCATGCCGCCCACGCCGTCGCCACCCGCGGCGGCGGGGCGGGCGAGACCTTCGCTACCGAACTGGCCACCTCGGGCATCGGGAACACGCTGGTCCCCGTCGGTCCGTCCACGCGGCGCAGTTTTGCGTTGGTGGACCGCAGCACGGGGGAGACGACCATCTTCAACGAACACGGCGGAGGCCTCGAAGCCACCGAATGGAACGCCCTGCAGCGTGCCGTCAAGGACGCGATCCACGGTGCAGACGTCGTCGTGGGGTCCGGTTCGCTCCCCGGCGGTGCCGCCGGGCCGGACAGCGCGGCCGTCGACGAAGAGGCCGGACATGGCCCGGGCTTCTACCCCTGGCTGGTCCGTGCCGCCCACGCCGCCCACGTTCCCTGTGTCATCGACACCTCGGGGGCCGGACTGCTGGCTGCCGCGACGGCCGGAGCCGACGTGCTCAAGCCCAACCACCACGAACTCCTCGAGGCCACCGGGGAGGAAGATGTCGCCCGCGGTGCCGCCGTCCTGCTGGAACTGGGGGCACTGTGCGTCGTCGTCAGCTCAGGTGAGGAAGGTCTGACCCTCTTCGACGCCACCACCCCCGGGCGCCGGGTATCTGCCCGGCTGCCGGAACCACTGGACGGCAACCCCACGGGGGCCGGCGACGCCTGCGTGGCAGCCCTTGCTTCCGGTCTGGCCGAAGGCCTCGATGCCGAGGCGCTCGTGTCGCGCGCGGCAGCCTGGTCCGCCTCGGCGGTGCTGATGCCCGCCGCAGGGGAACTGCACCCCAGCCACCCCGAGTTGGCCCGCCGACTCGTGGTCACCCGGCACTAGAAACCGCAAATCCAAGACCAACACCCCTCAATCGAAAGCCGGATCCGCCATGGCCTTGAGCACCACCCGCGAACTGATGACCGCTGCCGCCGATGCCGGACGGGGGCAGGGCGCCTTCAACGTGATCCATCTGGAAACGGCCGAGGCGCTCGTTGCCGGGGCCGAGGAGGCGGGTCTGCCGGTGATCCTGCAGATCTCCGAGAACTGTGTCGCCTACCACGGTGCCCTGGAACCGATCGGCCTGGCCTGCCTGGCGATCGCCCGCCGGGCGTCCGTGCCGGTCTCCGTGCACCTTGACCACGCCGAAAGCGAGGAACTGGCCCTGGAGGCCGTGGACCTGGGCTTCGGCTCGGTCATGTACGACGGCGCACACCTGGACTACCACGAGAATGTCGCAGCCACCGCGCGGGTGGCCCGCCACGCGCACGCCCAGGGTGTCTACATCGAGGCCGAATTGGGCAAGGTAGGTGGCAAGGGCGGTGCCCACGCGCCGGGGGTGCGCACGGACCCGGCCGAGGCCGCCGCCTTCGTCGCAGCCACCGGGATCGACGCTCTGGCGGTCGCCGTCGGGTCCTCCCATGCCATGACCAGCAGGTCCGCCGAGCTGGACGTGGAGCTGATCTCCCGCCTGGCGGCCGCCGTCGACGTGCCCCTGGTCCTGCACGGATCCTCAGGGGTCTCCGACGAGAACATCGTGGCGGCCATTCGTGCGGGTATGCGCAAGATCAACGTCTCCACCCATCTCAACGGCTTCTTCACCGCCGGCATCCGCGACTACCTGCGTGCGGACGAGACCGTGGTCGACTCCCGCAAATACGTCGGTGCCGGCCGCGCCCGCATGGCGACGGAAGCCGGCCGCATGCTCGGCCTGTTTGCCCTGCAGCAGGACGAAAACGGCGCGCGCTAGCCGTTTTCGGCCGGCTACCCATCCCCCCGGAAGCGGCGGCGGAAGCAGTTGACAAGAGACTTGACGGCGAGACCCCGGTCACATTACTGTCATAATCATGTTCTTTATTGATCGACTTGAGGTTGATTAGAGCATTTTCAATTACGAATTGGCTTCGGATCACTCGCCGACGCACACCTTCGAGATGGGGAATCATGCAGAAACGTTCACTACGCGCAACACTGCTGGCCGGCGTGGCTGCCGGTTCGCTGGTCCTGACCGGCTGCGGCTTCGGCGGCGGCGACGATGGCGGCGATGCGTCCGGCGACACAACGACGCTGAGCATGTTGGTGCCCAGCTACTCCGATGGCACCAAGGCGCTGTGGCAAGACGTGATCGAAGGCTTCGAGGAGAAGAACCCCGACGTCAAGGTGGATCTGGAGATCCAGTCCTGGGAGAACATCGAAAGCGTCCTGAAGACCAAGCTGCAGGGCGATAAGGCCCCAGATATCTATGGCGGCGGCGCCTTCGCCGGCTTCGCCGAGGAGGACCTGCTGGCCCCGGCCGAGGACATCGCCTCCGCCGAGACACTGGAGAACTTCCAGACCTCCTTCGCCGACAACGAGAAGTTCGACGGCACCCAGTACGGCCTGCCGCTGATCGCCTCGGCCCGCGCACTGGCCTACAACCAGGACCTCATGAAGGAGGCCGGCGTCGACGAGGTGCCGAAGACCTGGGATGAGCTGCTGACCGCGTCCAAGGCCATCAGCAAGGACACCAAGGCCGACGGCTACGGCATGCCGCTGGGGTCCGAGGAAGCCCAGGGCGAATCGCTGATCTGGTTCGCCGGCAACGGCGGGGGCTTCGGCGATGAGAAGTCCATCGAGGTCGACACCCCGAAGAACGTCGAGGCCGCCGAGTTCATGCAGAAGATGATCAAGGACGGCGCAACGCAGAAGAACCCCGGTTCCACGCAGCGCACCCCGATGCTGAACACCTTCATCCAGGGCAAGCTCGGCTTCGCCTACGTGTTGCCGCAGACCGTCGGCCAGATCGAGAAGGAAAACCCGGACCTGAAGTACGGGATCGCCCCCGTGGCCACCAACACCGGTGAGCCGGCAACGTTGGGCGTCGCCGACCGTATGCTCTCCTTCAAGAACGACGGCAGCAAGTCCGAATCCGTGAAGAAGTTCATGGACTACTTCTTCACCGACGAGGTCTACAGCAACTGGGTGCAGACCGAAGGCTTCCTGCCCACCACGACCTCGGTGTCCGAGGAGATGTCTTCCGACGAGACGCTGAAGCCCTTCCTGGAACTGCTGCCCAACGCGGTCTTCTACCCGACGACGAACCCGGCCTGGAACGCCACCGATGGTGCCTTCAAGTCGCTCATGGGCCAGATCGGCACCGGCAAGTCCGCGTCCGACGTGCTCGCCGAGATCCAGAAGAAGGCCGACGCGGCCAAGTAGCCCGCGGCCGAACCCGCCGCCTGCGGCGGGTCGTCCCACCGACTCCGCGGCCCGCTGGCATCAGCCGGCGGGCCGCGGAGTCTCGTCGGGGCCCGGAACAGACGAAGACCAGGTCAGGAGACCAGTATGAGCACCACAGCACCGGCCCGGACCGGGGTGGCCGAGCCCCCCGAGCCTCCGAAACGCCGCGGCTCCAAGCGACGCACTTCGGCTGAGGGGTCCTCCTTCACCTCCGCCCTGCCCTGGATCTCCCCGGCCCTGATCCTGATCCTGGTGATCGTGGTGTTCCCCGCCGGGTACATGATCTACAACTCCACCCGCAAGATCAGCCAGATCGGCACCGACCTGGGCTCGGTGGGGTTGGCGAACTTCATCCAGGTCTTCAGCGACCCGAACATCCCGAAGATCATGCTGAACTCGGTGCTTTGGGTCGTGGTCGTGGTGTTCTTCACCGTGTTGATCTCCCTGGGCCTGGCCCAGTTCCTGTCCAAGCCGTTCCCCGGCCGCACGTTGGTGCGCATGGCGGTGATCGTCCCCTGGGCGGCCAGCGTCGTGATGACCACCACGCTGTTCTACTACTCCATGGACCCGAACTACGGGATCTTCAATAAGTTCCTCACCGATACCGGGTTGCTGGACAGCTCCTACGGTTTCACCCAGCACGCCTCGTCGGCGCTGATGGTGGCCATGGCGGTGGCGGTCTTCGTGTCCATCCCCTTCACCACCTATACGATCCTGGCTGGCATCCAGGCCATCCCCGGAGACACGCTGGAGGCGGCCAAGGTCGACGGTGCCGGACGCTGGCGGACGTATTTCCTAGTCGTCCTTCCGCAGTTGCGCGGTGCCCTGGCGGTCTCGGTGCTGATCAATATCATCAACGTCTTCAACAACCTGCCGATCCTCAAGGTCATGACCGGTTCGATCCCGGGCTACGACGCCGACACCCTGATGACCTACATC
>JBBSRM010000143.1:0-6533 GCA_038243055.1 Actinomycetales bacterium | reverse complement strand
GCCGAACCCCAATTCGAGGGCCAGACGAAGGAGATCCTCGGGACCTCGGCAGTGCGTCAGATCGTTTCACGGGTCGTGGAAAAGCAGCTCGGGGCACGCCTGACCTCCTCGGCGCGAGCCGATAAGCAGCAGTCGGGGGCCGTGCTGGAGAAGGTCGTCAACGAGATGAAGTCCCGGATCTCGGCCCGGGTCCACAAGGAGACCCAGCGGCGGAAGAGTGCGCTGGAGACCTCGTCGTTGCCGACGAAACTCGCTGATTGCCGGAGCGATAACATCGAGCGATCCGAGCTGTTCATCGTCGAGGGCGACTCAGCGCTCGGAACCGCCAAACTGGCCCGCTCCTCGGACTTCCAGGCCCTGTTGCCCATCCGTGGCAAGATCCTGAACGTCCAGAAGGCCTCGGTGGGGGACATGCTGTCCAACGCCGAATGCGCGGCCCTCATCCAGGTCGTTGGTGCCGGATCCGGGCGGAGCTTCGATATTTCCGCCGCCCGATACGGCAAGGTCGTGCTGATGACCGACGCCGATGTCGACGGTGCCCACATCCGGACGTTGTTGCTGACCTTGTTCTTCCGGTACATGCGACCGATGGTCGAACACGGCAGGGTCTACGCCGCGGTGCCGCCTCTGCACCGGGTGGAGGTCATCCACGCGGGGACCAAGCCCAATGAGATGGTCTACACGTACTCGGAGAACGAATTGCATACCGTTCTTGCTGATCTCGAGGCGAAGGGCAAAAAATACAAGGAGCCCATCCAGCGCTATAAGGGCCTGGGTGAAATGGATGCCGAGCAGTTGGCCGAAACGACCATGGAACCCCGCCACCGCATGCTACGCAGGGTGAACATCGCCGACGCGGAGCGGGCCGAGAGGGTCTTCGATCTGTTGATGGGCAGCGATGTCGCCCCGCGCAAGGAATTCATCATCGCCGGTGCGGAACGGTTGGACATGGAGAACATCGACGCCTGATCGGACCTCGTCAGTTCAGCAGGCCCGGTGCCACCAACGCCAGGGTCGGGACGAGCACCAGGAGAACGGCAGTAGCCATGACTGCCGTCCGTCCGGCCACGGGGAGTTCCCCGACCGGGCTGAGTAGGCGGCGGAGCCTCAGCGAGGACAGTTGGCTCGCTGGCACCCCCGCGGCACGCCCCGGCCCGGCCTCTGAACCCTGGCCCGGGCCGGACTTCGCACCATCACCGAGGAGGGCCTCGACACCCCCGCCGGAGGCGGTTGGCATGCCAGAGGCCACGGCGACCAGGGAGCGCAGCAAATCCTCACGGGACACCAGTTCCAGGGCGGCATCGTCGGCGAGCATCTCGATCAACTCCTGGACTGCAAGGCGCGCCAGACGTGAAGTCGGCAGCCAGGGCAGCGCCTGGTTCCATGATTCGAAGGCCAGGACAAGTAGGTCGTGACGTTGGTCCAGATGCGCACGTTCGTGGGCGACGACGCCGCGTAGGCCCTCTTCATCGAGCGAGTCGAGCAGACCCCGGGAGAGCACCGTGAGGGAGCCGTTGAATCCGGGGAGGCAGTAGGCCACCGGAGCCTGGTGCTCGACGACGACGGCTCCAGGGATTGACGATGACGGGCCGCTGAGGAGGGCCAGCAGGCGGCGGTGACGGGTCCGCTGGCGGGTGACCTTATAAGCGGTCAACAGCAGGGTGAAGACGAGGTGGGCGCCGAGCAGCAGCGCGGTGCTCAAGGCAAAGACATGGACGACCGTCAGCAGGGAGGCGCCCGGTTCCCCCGTCAGAATGCGCCGGAATCCCGAAAGGGCCGAGAGCAGGTTGTCACCCAGCGGAGACAGTCCCCAGACGAGGAAGGCTCCGATCATCGACAAACCGCCCGCCAGGGCGATGGCCTGCCAGAGCAGCAGGGCGGTGAAGGGGGATCGGGAGGTCCAGTGGGCGCGGGAGAGCACTATCGGAGCCGGCCACGCCAGGATGATGGCGAGGCCGAGCAGCAGATAGGAGGCAGTCAGCATCGTGGCCGGAGAGCGGCGATGACGCCGCTAGGCGTTGGCTCCGTCATCGAGGATGCGCCGCAGGGAAGCCATTTCCACGGGCGAGATGCCGCCGATGAAACGCGCCAGTACGGCCTCGCGGTCCATGACGTTGCCCATGGCCTCGTTCATGAGGCCCACCGTGTGTTCTTCACGGCTGGTGACCGCGCGGTAGCGGTGCGGCCGGGTATCGCGTTCGCGGGTGACGAGCTGCTTCTTCTCCAGCCGTGCCAGCACGGTCAGTACGGTGGTCACCGCCAGTTCCTTGCCGTCGTTGCCATGGGCCTGCGCCAGCTTGTCACGAAGGTCGTTGGCCGTCTGTGCTTCAGCACCATCCCACAACAGATCCATCACCGAGCGTTCGAGGTCGCCGAGAGTTGCCAATGATCTTCCTTATCTAGCCCAACCAGGTCAACGCAGGGATCGCACCGGTGGAGACACTTCACCTTCCGGGTCACTGCGCTGAAACCAATCTACCTTGATTTTCGCTCAGGTTCTACATGGCGTAGAAAATCAGGTATTCTACAAAGCGTAGAAAAGGTGTCGGGGTCGTCCCGATACTTCGTCAGGGTTTGGAAGGTTGTTCATGGACCCCCTTGAAATTGCCCGCTGGCAATTCGGCATCACCACGGTCTACCACTTCCTGATGGTGCCGTTGACCATCGGTCTGGGAATCCTCGTGGCGGTCCTGCAAACCATGTGGGTGCGCACCGGCCGGGAGGAATACCTCCGGATGACGAAGTTCTGGGGAAAGCTCTTTCTGATCAACTTCATCATGGGTGTGGCCACCGGCCTGGTCCAGGAGTTCCAGTTCGGCATGGCCTGGAGTGAATACTCCCGATTCGTCGGTGATGTCTTCGGTGCCCCCCTGGCGATGGAATCCCTGCTGGCCTTCTTCGTCGAATCCACGTTCCTGGGACTATGGATCTTCGGCTGGCAACGATTACCGAAACTACTGCACCTCGGCTGCATCTGGATGGCCACGCTGGCCTCGGTCCTGTCCGCCTACTTCATCCTGGTGGCGAACTCCTGGATGCAACACCCGGTCGGCGTCGAGATGGTCGATGGACGCCCGGTCATGACCGACGCCTGGGCCGTATTCACCAACAGCACCGCCCTGGTCACCTTCCCCCACACCATCTTCGGGGCCTTCGCCGTGGCCGGCGGATTCCTGATCGGCATCGCCTGGTTCCACCTCTACCGCCGCCGCAAGGCAGGCATCGACACCGTCGACGCCCAGGGACGCGTCATCGTCGGGGAGGACACCTCCCACGGGGCCGGCCGCGACAAGCTGGACCACACCGTATGGCTGAAGTCGCTGCGCATCGGTGCCGTCGTCGCCATGGTGGCCTTTGCCGGCGTTGCCTTCTCCGGTCACGCCCAGGCCCAGCTGATGTTCAAACAGCAACCGATGAAGATGGCCGCAGCCGAAGCTGCCTGCCACGACGGCACCGGCTTCTCCGTGCTGACCATCGGCAACCTCGGTGGGGGCGGGGCCACCACCTGCGACGACGTCGTGGCCGTCTTCGAACTGCCGGGCCTGCTCTCCTTCCTCGCCAACGACGATTTCACCACCGAGATCCCCGGGGTGAACACCCTGCTGCCGCAGTACCAGGAAAAGTACGGGACCCACCTGCCCGATGACCCGATGTACGGGGAACGGGCCGGGCAGGAGATCAACTACCTGCCGTTGATGGAGGTCACCTACTGGGGTTTCCGACTCATGATCACCTTCGGTGGAATCGCGGCCTTCGCAGCCCTCGTTGCCTTGTGGGTGGTGCGCAAGGGCACCGTGCCGGAGAACAAATGGATCTCCCGGCTGGCAGTGTTCGGCATTCTGGCCCCCTTCGGCGCCAACTCGGCAGGCTGGATCTTCACCGAGATGGGCCGCCAACCCTTCGTCGTCGCACCGAACCCGACCATGGACGGCTCGGTGGACCAGGTCTTCATGTACACCGCTGCGGCCGTCTCGCCGGGGGTTTCGGCCGCCGAAATGCTCTTCTCGCTCATTGCCCTCACGGCCGTCTACGGGGTGCTGGCGATCGTCGAGGTCAAGATGATCGTGCGCTATGTCCGCGGTGGAGTCCCGGCGGCCATGCCCGAACTGACGGCTCCACCGCCGGGCGACGACGACGATGACACCCCACCTGGCGACGGCGACGTACTCGCCTTCGCGTACTGATCCGGCCTGCGGAAACGATCTAAGGATTGATGATGGAATTCCTCCCGACACTCTGGTTCGTGATCATTGCCGTGTTCTGGGCCGGCTACCTCTTCCTCGAGGGTTTCGACCTGGGGGTGGGCATGCTGATGAAGCTGCTGGCCCGCAACGAGCGTCAGCGACGCGTCTTGCTGAACACGGTCGGCCCCGTCTGGGACGGCAACGAGGTCTGGCTGATCACCGCCGGAGCCGCCACGTTCGCCGCCTTCCCGATGTGGTACGCCTCGCTCTTTTCGGCGCTGTACGTGCCCCTGGTGCTCGTCCTGGTCGCACTGATCTTCCGGGCGGTGGCCTTCGAGTACCGCGGCAAGGCCCATAGCCAGTCCACCCGCAACCTCTGGGACTGGGCGATCAGCCTCGGTTCCTTCACCGCAGCCTTCGGTGTCGGCGCGATGCTTGCACTGACGACGACGGGGCTTCCGTTGGATGACAATGGTGACCGCGTCGGCGGGGCCTTTGCCTGGTTGACCGGCTACGCCGTCCTCGGCGGCCTGGCCGTTGTCGCCTTTTCGTTGATCCACGCCCTGGCCTTCGTCGGCCTCAAGACCGAAGGTGAACTTCGTGAACGGGCCCGCCGGCTCATCGGCAGGTGGCTGCCCCTGGCGCTGGCACCGATGGCGCTCTGGGCGATCCTCGTGGTGGTGCCGACCGGCCAGGCGATCCCGTTGCTCCTGTTGGTGCTCGCCGTCGTCGGTGGCGTCGCCGGATGGCTGGCCAACCGACGTGGAGCCGAAGGCTGGTCCTTCGCCTTCTCGGGAGCCTTCCTGGTGGCAGGGGTCTCCGCGATCTTCGTAGCGGTCTTCCCCGTGGTCCTGCCCTCCACGATCGATCCGGCCTTCAACCTGACCGTAGCCAATGCCTCCTCGAGTGAGTACACCCTGGGTCTGATGAGCATCATCGCAGCCTTCGGCATCCCGCTGGTTTTGCTCTACCAGGGGTGGTCGTACTGGGTGTTCCGTCAACGAGTCTCGGAAAGCCACATTCCTGAAGCCCATACCGTGACCCCGGTGGTCTAGGACCGAGATGACCCTGATGAAGACGTCTTCCATCGGCCCCCACCAGGGGCTGCGTGAGGTCCCGCGCGGACAGCTGGCACTGCTGGCCGCCCTGGCTGCCGTGAAGGCCGTGGGGCTGATCCTGCTGGGGCAGGCACTAGCCACGGGGATCACCGCGGTGGCCAACGGCACCGTCGGTTCCAGCCCGGGTACGGCAGTGGAGCTGGCCGGCACCCTGGCTCCCACCTGTCTGATCGGCGCAGTGGGAGTACTCCTGCGAGCCGCCGCCACCTGGGGGATGACCCTTGCCTCGCAGCGGACCGCCTGGGGTACGAAGGAACGTCTGCGCCACCGTCTGGTCGCCGCCGAGCTGACCGGAAGGACTAGACAGGGAGGTGCCGACGCGCCGAACGGGCGGGGCGCCGTGGCAGCCTTGGCCTCGCGCGGACTCGACGGTCTGGACGAGTACTACACGACGTTCCTCCCCGCCCTGGTGAGCGCCGCCGTCGTACCGGTCTTCATCGGAGCGCGCATCCTCGCCGCGGACTGGGTCAGCGCGCTCATCCTGGTGCTCACCGTGCCGCTGGTGCCGGTGTTCATGTCCCTGATCGGGCTGCACACCCGTGACCGGGTGGCCCATGCGGCTGCCGGGCTGGACGCCTTGTCCAACCAGCTCGCCGAACTGGCGCAGGGGCTGCCGGCACTGATCGGATTGCGGCGTTCGGCCGAACGCCGGCAGGGGCTCACCGCGGTCTCACGCCGCTACCGGGAAAGCACGATGTCCACGCTGCGCACCGCCTTCCTTTCAGGGTTCGCTCTCGAACTGATCGCGATGATCTCGGTGGCCGTCGTCGCCGTCTTCATCGGGGTGCGGCTGGTCTATGGGCAGATGGGTCTCGAGGTGGGTCTGCTGGCCCTGATCCTCGCCCCGGAGGTCTTCCTGCCGCTGCGCAGCGTCGGCGCGGCCTTCCACGCCTCCGAAGATGGTCTGGAGGCCCTGCGCCGGGCCGAGGACCTCCTGGGGGAGGGCAACGACGAAGCCGTCCACGGCGGAAACGATCATGGCCGGCAGGACGAGGGGCCCGGTCCCGCCGGGTTCGGCATGCACGAGCTGCGCATCCAGTACGCCGGCTCGGAGACCCCGGCCGTCTCGATCACGAATCTCACGGTGGGGCCGGGTGAACGATTCGTCCTGGACGGCCCCTCCGGCAGCGGGAAGAGCACCCTGCTGCATGCCCTGGCGGGGCTGCTTCCCGCCGACGCAACCGTGGATGGTGTCATCGACGTTCCGGGTCCCGGACACACCGCCTGGATC
>JBBSRM010000142.1:0-6546 GCA_038243055.1 Actinomycetales bacterium | reverse complement strand
TTCCACCACCGCCTCCGCCGAAGGTGCCAGCACCTCGGCCGGTGACGAGGTCATCCCCGCCGAGCAACTGCGTCAGGAGTACCAGCAACTCATCGACGACGTCCGCCGGTACCGGATGGCCTACTACGTCGAAGATGCGCCGATCGTCTCCGATGCCGAGTTCGATGTACTGTTCAGCCGACTCGAGGAAATCGAGCAACTACACCCGGAAATCGTCTCCAACGACTCACCCACCCAGGAAGTCGGCGGCGAGGTTTCGGCCGCATTTTCCCCGGTGGTCCACCTGACCCAGATGTATTCGCTCGAGGACGTCTTCTCCCTCGAGGAACTCACCACCTGGCTCGAACGGGCCACCATGAATGCCCGAACCCGGGCACCGAACCAGAAGCTGCGCTGGCTCTGTGAGGTCAAGATCGACGGGCTGGCGATCAACCTGCTCTACCGTGACGGAAAACTGGTCAGGGCCGCCACCCGAGGGGACGGCACCACGGGCGAGGACGTCACCCACAACGTGCTCACCATCCAGACGATCCCCACAGAACTCTCCGGCAGCAACTGGCCGACGGAGGTCGAGATCCGCGGTGAGATCTTCTTCCCCTCGCAGAAGTTCCGTGAATACAACGAGGCCCTGCTCGAAGCCGGCAAACCGGAACTGGCCAACCCGCGCAACGCAGCCGCGGGCTCGCTGCGCCAGAAGGACCCGGCCGAGACCGCCAAACGGCCCCTGGGCATGTTCGTCCACGGGTTCGGGGTCCGAGAGGGGCTGGATGCCGCCTCCCAGTCCGAGACCTACGAACTCCTCAAGGGCTGGGGTCTTCCGGTGACCCCCTACTCGAAGGTCGTGGACTCGATCGAGGAGGTACTGGCCTATATCGAGGCCTATGGGGCCGACCGGCACTCACTGGTCCACGACATCGACGGCATCGTGGTCAAGGCCGACTCCTTCGGCATCCAGCGGGCGCTGGGATACACCTCCCGGGTGCCGCGCTGGTCGGTGGCCTATAAATATCCGCCCGAGGAGGTCCACACCAAACTGCTGGACATCCGCGTCAACGTCGGACGCACAGGACGTGTCACCCCGTACGGGGTCATGGAACCGGTGAAGGTTGCCGGCTCGACAGTGGAAATGGCCACCCTGCACAACCAGGACGTCGTCAAGGCCAAGGGCGTACTCATCGGCGACACGATCATCCTGCGCAAGGCAGGGGACGTCATCCCCGAGATCGTCGGCCCGGTCCTGCCGCTGCGCGAGGGGCGCGAGGACGAACTGCGCGAATTCGTCATGCCCACCGACTGCCCTTCCTGCGGGGAGCCGTTGGCCCCGGCGAAGGAGGGCGATATCGACATCCGCTGCCTCAACGCCCAGTCCTGCCCGGCCCAACTGACCGAGCGGATCGCCCATCTGGGCGGCCGCGGGGCCTTCGACGTCGAGGCCCTGGGCGAGGAAGCCGCGCTGGCCCTGACCGTGGGCCCGGGCCCCGATCCGGCCGAACACGGGGGTCTGGCCAAACCGGCAGGACCCGGCCCGATCACCAACGAGGCCCGGATCTTCGACCTGGCCAGCGGCCATGCCGACGACACGCTGCGCGATGCGCTCGCCGAGGTCAAGGTCTGGCGCGAAAAGCGATCCAAGGGGGCGGGGACCGGGGAGTTCGAACTCGTTCCGTACTTCTGGAGCAAGGGCACCGAGAAGAAACCGTCGGCCCCGACCGCCACGACGAAGAAGCTCTTCGACGAACTGGAAAAGGCCAAGACCCAGCCGCTCTGGCGCGTGCTCGTGGCCCTGTCCATCCGCCATGTGGGACCCACCGCCTCGCGCGCCCTGGCCACCCACTACGGTTCGATGGAGGCCATCCGAGAAGCCGTCACCGCCGAGGACGCCATCGAGAAGCTGGCCGACGTCGACGGCATCGGGCCGATCATCGCCGAGGCCCTCATCGAGTGGTTCGGCATCGACTGGCATCTGGGAATCGTCGAGGCCTGGGCTGACGAAAAGGTGCGCATGGTGGACGAATCCCATGGCGAAACCGAGCGCACGCTCGAGGGGCTGACCATCGTTGTCACCGGGTCGCTGGAGGGCTTCAGTCGCGATGAGGCCAAGGAGGCGATCATCACCCGTGGCGGCAAGGCCTCGGGGTCCGTTTCGAAGAAGACCAGCTACGTCGTCGCCGGTGAAGCGGCAGGCACGAAACTCGAGAAGGCGATCTCCCTGGGGCTGAACGTGCTGGACGAGGACGGCTTCCGCGCCCTGCTCGACCACGGCCCCGAACCCACCGGGGACGAGGCCGAGACCCCGGACCCCGACGAATCCGAGACCACCACCGATGGAGACCCAACATGAGCCAGAACCCCGCAGCCACCGCCGACCTGTTGGCCATCGCCCGCCGTGCCGCAGCCGCCGGCGCCGCCGTCCTGGCCCAACGCCATGGCGTCCATATCGAAGCCGACACCAAATCCGCTGCCGGGGACTGGGTCACCGACTACGACCGCCGTGCAGAACAGGCCGTGCGCGCCGTCATCAACGCCGAACGCCCTCATGACGCCATCACCGGCGAGGAATACGGCAGCACCACTCCTGCGGAGCCCAGCGACTACCGCTGGTCCATCGACCCGTTGGACGGCACAGCCAACTTCGTGCGCGGCATCGTCTACTACGCCACCTCCGTGGCCGTTGCCGGCCCAGCATCCGAAGGCGGGGAAACCACGGTGTGGCTCGCCGGCGTCGTGCAGGCCCCTGCACTGGCCAGCACCTGGTGGGCTTCCCGCGGGGCGGGAGCCTGGCTGGGCGGCATCGATACCGGGAACGACGCCGGGGCGCGCCGGCTGACCGGCCCCGTCCCCGGGGCCGCTGGAGCCCTGTTGGCCACCGGATTCGGGTACGACGCCGAACGGCGCGACTTCCAGCTGCAGGCGGTGGCGACCCTGTTGCCGGGGTTCGCCAACGTGCGGCGCATCGGCTCAGCGGCCGTGGATTTGTGCATGGTTGCCGACGGAACGCTCGATGCCTACGCCGAATACGGTACCGGCGAACATGATTGGTCCGCCGGGGCGCTCATCGCCGAGGAAGCCGGTTGCCCGGTCCTGCGCCCGGAGGCTGATCCGGGCTGGCAAGCCGCCGGCTACATCGACTTCGAGTTGCTTCCCGCGCCGCCCGGCCCACTGATCAACCCGGCCGAATCACCAGCATCGACGCCAGCACCACCACCAGCAGGGCGATGAAAGCGATCGCATGCACACGATCGGGCATCCTGCCCACCAGGCGCTTGGCGATGAAGATCGTCGGGAGGGACCCGGCCAGCAAGCCGGCCGCGGCCAGCAGATCGATGTAGCCCAGGTGGACTGCGGGGAGCGGACCCACGGAAGCCGGCAGGGCGAAGGCATACACCGCAGCCCCGACGATCGACACGGGGACCGACAGCGGGTTCGCCATGGCCGCGGAGGTGGCCATCGGTAGTCCCAACCGGCGCAGCAACGGAACGGTCATGATGGAACCGCCCACGCCCAGGAAGCTGGCGACGGCTCCGATGCCGACCCCGCCGACGCTGGTCGTCACGGGCCCCAGCCGGCGTTCGGGGGCCGAGGGGGAGCGGGAGATGAAACCGCGGCGCAGCAGCGAGTCCACGATCGTGATCGCGAGGTAGGCGATGAACAACAGGTGGAGGACCCCATCGGGAACCACCCTTGCGGCCAAGGCGCCCACCAGGGCGCCGAGCCCGATGTAGGCGGCGAGCGGGTGGAGCATGTCGGTCCGCAACCGGCCCGACCGCCAATGGGCGAAACTGGCTGACAGGGAATTGACGATCATCACGGCCGTCGAGGTCGCCACCGCGACGAGCATGGCGTCATCAGCAGTCCCGGAGGCCACGGCAACCGCATAGACGACGGGGACGATGACGAACCCGCCGCCAAAGCCAAAGAGGACGGTCGTCAGCCCCGTGAGCACTCCGAACGCGGCGAATACCAGTAATGACACGACCATGCACCGATCGTAGGGTGTGCGGGGCCGCAGGAGCGGTCGACACCGTGAGTTCGACGACATTTTGATGACCCATGTCCACCCCGGGGACGAAATGGTGTCAAACTGGGGGTGATGACTACTGCAACCGCCCGCCTCCCGCTCACCATCCGCCAGGCCACGGAAGCCGACTACGACGAGATCGGCCGCATCACCGTCGACTCCTACCTGGCGGCGGGGCACTTCGATGACCCCGACCACGAGTACCTGCAGTTCGTCGGCCAGGTCGCCGACCGCCACGCCGCAGCCGAGATCCTGGTCGCCGAACACGATCAGCAGATCATTGGTGCCGTGACCCTGGTGCAGCCGGGGAACCCCTACGCCGACATCGCCGAAGCGGGCGAGCTCGAATTCCGGATGCTGGTCGTGGACCCGTCCGTGCAGCGTTCGGGCGCCGGCCGGACCATGGTCGAGGCCGTCATCGACCGTGCCCGGCAGATCGACGGCGTGGACACGGTCTCGCTGACCACCGGCGGACATTGGGAAGCAGCCAACGCCCTCTATGCGGCCATGGGCTTCCAGCGCGCCACCGAACGGGACTGGCTCGTCCCGAACACCGACATCCTGCTCAAGGTCTACGTCCTGGCGCTCTAACCGGCCACTGGCCCGCACGGGCCATGTACTAGGGTCGCTCCATGCCCACCGCGAAGCCCCGCGCTCGACGGATCTATCTGGTCTTCGTGCTCCTGGCCTTCGTCTCGATGGTCGGGGACGGGATGGCGCTCTTCGCCCTGACCCTTGCCGCGGCCGACCAACTCGGCTCCTGGGGCGTCACCACGCTGTTCCTCACGGGGCTGATCCCACCGATCCTGGCCGCCCCGTTGGTGGGTCGGCTCGTTGACGGAGGGAATCTGCGCAGGACCTGGGTGGCCAGCCTGCTCGCCCACGTCCTCCTCTTCGCCCTCATGGCCATCGCCGATGACCTGCTGCTCAGCCTGCTGCTGATGTGCGGGGCCAGCATCAGTGCCGTCATCAACGCGTCGGCGATCTTCAAGCTCATTCCCTCCATCAGAGGTCCTTTGCCTCTGGCGCGGGCCAGCAGCCTGATCGTCTCGGCCGGTTCACTGGCGGGGATCCTCGCCCCGCCGATCGCTGCCATCGCCTATACCGCATGGTCCCTCCAACCGGTACTGGCCCTCAACGCGCTGGGTTTCACGGCCCTGGCCATCGGCGCGGGACTGGTCGTTCCCCGCAGTTCGGTGCCGGCAGACGCCGAACTACCGAACGACGGCGGGAGTAGACCGGGAGCGCGCATCCTGTTCACGGACCAGCTGCTGGCCGTCCTGTTGGTGCCCATTGCCGCGGTCGTGCTGTTCACATCCGCCGAAGGAGTCGCCGGGGTCTTCTATCTCCGCTCGGTCGCCGGGAACGACACGATCTACGCCGTCATGCTCGGGGCCTGGTCGGTGGGCGCGCTGATCGGTGCCCTCGTCTGCGGGAACCGGTTCCTCGCAGCACGGGTCAGGACTCCTGTGCTTCTCGGCGGCGCACTCATCGGCGCAGCCATCCTGGCGGAGGGGCTGTGGCCGAACGCACTGGTCATCCTGATGGTGTTCGTCCTGGGCGGCTTCGGCAACGGGATGCACAACGTGGGGGTGCGCAACGCCGTCTATGCGCGTATCCCCGAAGCCCACCACGGGGCCGCCTGGGCCTACCTGACGGTCGTCATCAAGGTGATGGTCGGTCTGGGGTTCCTGCTGGGAACCCCCGGGCTGGTGGTGGACAGCGATCGGCTGATCATCATCGCCGCCGGAATCGGCTCCTTGGCGGCGGTGTTCATCGCCATGGTGGGAATGAGGGGAGCGGCCCGGCATCATCGGGCACCGGCGGGAACCAGCGCGGCCCTGGAGCAACCGTCGTCGCAGCAGGAGGACACCGGCGGCCCGAGGGGAATGGGCCGCCGGTCCTGAACTAGACTGGTGGGGATAACCCACCATCCATGAATTCGGGGAGATACATGCCTGCGATCAGTCGTGAGGAAGTTGCCCATCTGGCGCAACTGGCCCACCTGGAGATGAGCGAGACCGAGCTGGAGAAAATGGCCGGCGAACTCGGTGTCATCGTCAACGCGATCAAGTCCGTGAGCGAGGCCGCCGGCGACGACGTCCCGGCCACCAGCCACCCGCTACCGCTGACCAACGTCATGCGCGAGGACGTGGTCGGGCAGACGCTGACGCAGGAGGAGGCGCTGCAGAACGCGCCCGACGCCGAAGACGGCCGTTTCAAGGTTCCGGCCATCCTGGAAGGGGAGTAGGACATGAACGAGATCATCAAGCTCTCCGCCGCCGATCTGGCCGCGAAACTCCGTGATGGATCGGTCACTTCCGTCCAGGCCGTCCAGGCCCATCTGGACCGCATCGCAGCGGTCGACGGAGGGGACCGTGGAGTCCACGCCTTCCTGCACCTGAACGGGGAGGAAGCACTCGCCGTGGCCGCCGAGGTCGACGCCATCCGCGCTGCCGGAGGACCCGGGGCCGAGGCGCTGCACCCGCTGGCCGGTGTGCCGATCGCCATCAAGGACCTCATCGTCA
>JBBSRM010000141.1:0-6548 GCA_038243055.1 Actinomycetales bacterium | reverse complement strand
TTCAGGAACTGCGGGTCACCAACACCTCGTCCAGGGCCTGCCGGCTGGGGGACTATCCGGATATCGCCTTCGATGATGCCGGGGGCAACGCGATGAACGTGCTGTTCTACCGGGGCGGATCGTTCATGACCGAGGATCAAGGAACCGCCGGTCTGGTCCTGGATCCGGGGCAGAGTGCAACAGCCGCCATGGGATGGAATGCCATGGCCGCCAGTGGCGACACCACGCCGGGAACCGCGCTGGTGGCACCGTATGCAGGAACCCTCAGGACCCGGTTGCCCGTGGGTTCCAACGAGCCGACGGAACCCCCGGACTCCGGACCGGACATCGGTCGCTATCCCGGGGAGCCCGAATCGGAGGTGACCGATCGGTCGCCCGTGCTGGACATCGTCGATGGGGGAGCGGTGGCCATCACCGGCTGGGCCGCCGACGACGCCGATGGGTCCTAGCGCTTCTTCGGCGACTTGGGCTTGGATTTGCGGGCGATGGCCCGCAGTTGGAGGATGCGGGCCGCGCCCACGATGGCGACGATGATGCCGCCGCCGACGGAGGCAACGAACAGTGCCAGTCCCAGCTGGACCGTGCCCTGCAGACCGAAGTACTGCAGCTGGACCGTATTGGTGTTCTGCGCGATGAAGATGATCAGCAGCACCAGGAACACCAAAGCCAGCACGGTCGCCGTCCACATGACCCCGCTGCGGGTCACCCGCATCGGATCCTCGGGGCGTCCGGCGCCGGCACCGGTTTCGGGCCGACCGGCGGGCATGCCGGCGACCGGCGTACCGCCAACAGGCGTGCCACCGGCAGATGGGCCACCTGTGGGTGACCCGGTGGCTGGCTCCCGGGGGGCCTTCGCTGGCTTCGGGTGGTCCTGCGGGTCCTTGGCCATGAGCACTACCTTTCGTCGACGGGGGCCGGTACCGTCCGTCCCCGGTTCTTCCCGGGCCCGGACTGCCGGGTGGTGAGCCGGCGGGCGAACACGCCACGAGCTCTCGGGAACAGCTTACGTCCCGACGCCGCCAGCGTCCGGATTGGTAGGGTTTGGCTAGACCCGTCCCGAAGGAGCCACCGTGAACCCGCGCCCGAAACTGCGTACCGCCCTGCTGGGATACGGGCTGTCCGGCCGCGTCTTCCACGCCCCGCTGATTGCCGCCGACCCCGACTACTCCCTTGACGCGATCGTCACCGGCAACCAGGAGCGTATCGCCGGCGCCGCCGCGGCCCATCCGGACACCCTGACCATGCCGGACGCGCAGACCCTGTTCACCCGGGCCGCCGACTTCGACCTGGTCGTCATCGGTACCCCGCCGGCCACCCATGCAGCCCTGGCCCTGACCGCGATCGACCACGGCCTGCATGTGGTGATCGACAAACCCTTTGCGACCTCCGCAGCCGAGGGCCGAGAAGTCATCGAGGCGGCAGAAGCAGCCGGCGTGAAGCTCTCGGTTTTCCAGAACCGTCGGTGGGACGCGGACTTCCTGACGCTCTCGCGTGTGGTCCATGACGGGGCGCTGGGCGATGTCCACACCTTCGAATCACGGTTCGAGCGGTGGAAACCCGCGGGACTGCGCGATTGGAAGGATAGTGCAGGCATCGCCGGTGGCGGGGGAGTCCTGTTCGATCTAGGGACCCACGTCATCGACCAGGCGCTGGCCCTGTTCGGGCCGGCAGCCACCGTGAACGGGCTGACCCGGCGGATCAGCGCCGGCGGATCCGACGCCGACGAAGATGCCTCCATCGTCATCCGGCACCAGTCGGGAGTGGATTCCCATTTGTCCGTCGGGCTGCACTTCGCGGTGCCGGCACCGCGCTTCCGGGTCCTGGGTACCGATGCCGGCTTCGAAGCGTGGGGAACTGACGGGCAGGAAGCAGCGCTCGACGCCGGAGTGGTACCCGACGACGCCGGTTACGGGCGGGTCCCCGAAAGCCAGTGGGGCCGCCTCGGCGTTCCGGGGACCATGGAACCGGTGCCCTCCGCCGTGGGCGCCTATCCGGAGTTCTATCGCCGGTTCGCCGCCGGCGTCCACGGCCACGGACCGCTTCCGGTGGACCCGGCAGATGCCGTGGCCACCTTGCAGATCATCGAAGACATCCACGAGGAGAACCGGGTATGAACACCGAAGCCAGCATCAACAACCCGGCCCCGGGCCCGGACGCCTCGATCCTGGTCATCGGTGCCGGGCTGGCCGGATTCTCCACCGCCCGCCAACTGCGGAGCCTGGGCCATGCCGGCAGGCTCAGGATTGTGGATCCCGAAGGGCTGCCCTACGACAGGCCCCCCTTGAGCAAGGCCTACCTGCTCGGCCACACCGATCAGACGGGTCTGCTGCTGGCCGACGCCGCCTGGTGCGAAGAACACGAGATCGAAGTGCTGACCGGTTCCGTGACCACCCTGCGCCCGGAGGCCGGCGAGGCGATCCTGGCCGACGGCACGGTCCTGGGCGCTGACGTGTTGGTCCTGGCCACCGGTGGGACGGCACGGAAACTCTCGATCCCCGGCGGGGACCTGGATTCCGTGCTGGAGCTGCGCAACCGTGCCGACGCCGACCGCCTGCGCAAGGTGTTGCTGCCCGGCACGCGGCTGGCGATCGTCGGGGCGGGACTCATCGGAGCCGAAACCGCCTCAGCGGCCCGTGAACTCGGCGCCGTCGTCGTCCTCATCGACCCCATGGACCCGCCCCTGGTGCCAGCCGTCGGCCCGGAACTGGCCCGCCGTCTGCACGATATGCACGCCGATCGGGGAATCACCGTGGTGACCGGGATCCCGGAATCCATCACCCGGGACGAAGGGCAACACGTCATCCGATTTGCCGACGGTCGGGACATCACCGCCGACGCCGTCCTGGTGGGCGTCGGAATCGCTCCCAACACGGCGCTCGCCGAGGCCGCAAAGCTGGAGGTCGACGGCGGGATCATCGTGGACAGCCAGCAACGTACCAGCCACCGGCACGTCTACGCCGTGGGGGACTGTGCCCGCACCCGCACCGCTGAGGGCCTACTCAAACGCCGCGCGGAGCATTGGGAAAACGCCATGAACTCCGGCCACCAGGCTGCTTCGGCCATCGCCGGAGCCGAAGCGCCGGCGCAACGGGCCGACTGGTTCTGGTCCGACCGTCACGGGGTCCATGTTGAGGGGGTGGGTTCGATGACCGAGCCCGGGACCACCGTGATCCGCGAGGTGGACGGGGTGCCGGTGATGGCCTTCCGCGTCGATGCCGACGGCTATCTGATCGGCTGCGCCACGGTCGATGGCGGGCTGGCGGTGAAGGCGGCCCGGCGGATCATCGACCGGCGGATCCTTGTGGACCCCGCCCAATTGGCCGACCCCGCCGTCAACCTCAAGAAGCTCGCCCGCTAGCCGTCTTCCGGCTCGCGGGCTGCCTGGTGCCGCAGCGTGCTGCCGGCCTGGACATCACGTTCTTCGACCAGTGCCTGCTTATCGCTGGCCTTGGTGTCGCGCGGGGGCAACTGCACTGAGCGCTCGGCTTTGATCCCGCCTTGGAGTTGGCGGGCCCTCTCCATCTCGGCGTCGAAGACGGCGCCCAGGAGTAGCGAAAGGTTCGCGATCCAGATCCACAGCAGCAGGACGATGACGCCACCAATGGCCCCGTAGGTTGCGTTGTAGTTGCCGAAGTTGGACACGTAGAAGAAGAAGCCGACGGTGGCCAGCGCGAGGACCACCAGTGCGATGATCGAACCCACGCTGAGCCAGCGGAACTTGGGTTGCTTCACGTTCGGGGTGCCGTAGTAGAGGATGGCGATCACGAGGATGACCAGGAGCACGGCGACCGGCCATTTGGCGATGCCCCACACCATCACGGCGGTGTCCCCGAGTCCGATCAGGTCGCCGATGGTCTGGGCGATGGGACCCGAGACGATCAACAGGACCACGACCACGACGGCGACCAATAGCATCACCAGGGTCACCAGCAGCAGCACCGGCTTGAGTTTGAAGAACGAGCGGCCTTCGGCGACGTCATAGATCTGGTTCATCGCCCGCCCGAAGGCGCCGGTGTAGCCCGAGGCCGACCACAGGGCACCGAGGATACCGACGATGAGAGCCAGCCCGGCCGAGGGCGTATTGGTGAGCTGCTCGATGGGCTGGCGCAGCGTATCGACAACCCCGGGGCTGGCGAACTGTTCGAGGAACCCGATCAGTGCTTTCGTGGTGGATTCGGCCTGGCCGACGACACCCAGCACGGAGACCATCGCCAGCAGCGCCGGGAAGATGGACAAGACCGCGTGATAGGTCAGACCCGCGGCCTGGTCAGTGCACTTATTGCGGGTGAACTCGTGCAGTGACCGCTTCATCACGTATTTCCACGAGGGGCCGCGCAGGTCGGTCGGCGCCGAGGGTTTGCGTGCGTCGTCGGGCGAGGGCGCGTTGCGCCCCTTCGCTGCGGTGTCGGCAGCAGTGCCGCTCTCTGGTGTGACGTGGCGATGACCTGGCATGGGAGCCTCCGCTGACTAGTGGTTTCCTGAGGTCTTGAGTGGGCACTGAAAGTCAAGCATGAGGTAGGAGGAGGCACAAGCTCAAAAGCGGGTTGTGATGGTCACCCCGTCCAGTGGAAGGCGGGGGTGGCAACTCGGTAGTGTGTAGGTATGTCCCTTCGTAACCGCCGCGCCGCGTCCCTGCCTGCCAAACTTTCCCGCTCGTGGTTGCTGGTCAATGCCGCCAACCCCGAGATGTTTGCCCCGGCGCTGTCCTCCGAAGCGGACTCCGTGATCTTCGATATGGAAGCCTCGGTACCCGATAGCCAGAAGGCCGAGGCGCGCGATGCGGTGGTCGAGGCGCTGAGCACCGGGATGACCGCCTGGGTGCGGGTCAACGGGATCGAAACCGACTTCTGGGCCGAGGACCTGGCGGCCCTGTCCAAGGCCAAGGGCCTGCGCGGGGTCATGCTGGCAATGACCGAAAAGCCCGAACAAGTGACCCTGACGGCCATGCGCCTGCAGGCCGGCACCCCGGTACTGGCCCTGATCGAATCAGCGGTCGGCATCGAGAACGCCACCCCGATCGCCTCGGCCCCCGGCACGTTCCGGCTGGCCTTCGGCGTCAACGACTTCCGCAAGGACACCGGCGTCTCCGACGACCCGCTGGCCCTGGCCTATGCCCGCGGCAAGCTGGTCGTGGCCTCCCGCGTCGGACAGCTGCCCGGCGCCATTGACGGACCGGCCGCCGCCGGAGCCGACTCCGAGGCCGTGCACGCCAGTTGCCGGACCACCGCCACGATGGGCATGACCGGCAAGCTCAGTCTCTCGGCCGGACAAGTGGACGACATCAATGAAGACCTGTCGCCGAGCACCGACGAACTCTCCTGGGCCCACGAACTGCTCGAGGCCCACGCCGCCGGCGCTTCGGTCGGCGACGGTTCCTACCTGCCGCGTCTGGCCCGTGCCCAGAAAATCGCGGATCTTGCCGACTCCTACGGACTCTGGAACGCCTGATCCGCGAGGCCGACGGGCCACGCAGATCAGGCTTCGACGACGATCCCGTCCTCGTCCGAATGCAGCATGGCGCCCGGCCGGAAGTCGACGCCACCGAATTCGAGCACGACGTCGGCCTCGCCGGTGCCGTGTTTGGAGGACTTGCGCGGGTTCGAGCCCATCGCCTTCACCCCGAGGTCCAGTTCGGCCAGGGCCACCCGGTCACGGATGCACCCATGGATGACCACACCTGACCAGCCGTTCGCCACGGCGGCCTCACCGATCATGTCGCCCATGAGGGCGGTTTCCAGTGAGCCGCCGCCGTCAACGACGAGCACGGCGCCGTCGCCGGGGCTGTTCAGGGTCTGTTTGAGCAGGGCGTTGTCGCGGTCGCAGCGGATGGTCCGTACCGGGCCGCTGAATCGTGTCCGTCCGCCCAGGTTCTGCAGCTGCAGGGAAAGCGTCTGGAGGGATTCGTCGTCGTCGAACAGGTCGCAAGTAGTGAAAGTCATGAACCCAGCATAATTCGAGCAGCGGTAAGACGTGGATCACAACAGTTGGTCCGCGAAACATCAGACGTCTAATGTTTACCCATGCCCTCGACGACTTCCACCGCCCCACCGACCGCCGTCGCCCCCCGGACGCGCTGGATCACGGTCCTCGGCGTGGTCGCCGTCGTTCTGGTGGGGTTGAACCTGCGGGCCGGCATCACCAGCGCAGCCGCCCTGTTCCATGACCTGCAGGCCGTTCTCGGTTACGGGCCGTTGGTGGCGGCCATCCTCCCGTCCATTCCCACGGTGACCTTCGCCTTCGCCGGTGCCGCGACGGCGTGGCTGGTCCGCAGGATCGGCATCGAGCGCACCATCCTGTTGGCACTGGTCATCCTGGCTGCCGGGCTGGCGGTGCGTGCCATCCCCTCGGTGGGCATGCTGCTGGTGGGGACCGTGGCCGGAATGTGCGGGATCGCGTTGTGCAACGTGGCGATGCCCTCCTTCATCCGGGAACACTATGCGCACCGGACGTCGGCCCTGACCGGGACCTACACGATCACGATGTCCCTCGGTGCCACCGCAGCCTCGGCGCTCGGCGTCCCGCTGGCCCTGCAACTGGGTTCCCCGAGC
>JBBSRM010000140.1:0-6588 GCA_038243055.1 Actinomycetales bacterium | reverse complement strand
GCCGAATCCCCGGGTGAACTGGTCTTCATGAACGGCAAGCAGTTCAAGGCCTACCGCGGCATGGGCTCGTTGGGGGCCATGCAGACCCGGGGGAAGAACACGTCCTTCTCGAAGGACCGCTACTTCCAGGCCGACGTCCCCTCGGACGAGAAACTGATCCCCGAAGGCATCGAAGGCCAGGTCCCCTACCGCGGCCCGGTCTCAGCCGTCGCGCACCAACTGGTCGGAGGACTGCACCAGACCATGTTCTACGTCGGCGGACGCACCATCCCCGACCTCAAGGAGCGCGGGAAGTTCGTGCGCATCACCGCGGCGGGGCTGAAGGAATCCCACCCCCACGACATCACGATGACCGTCGAAGCCCCGAACTACCGAACGCGTTAACCACATGGCCCAGCCGAAACAACTCAAGAAGCTCACCCGTGAACGCATGCAGCGCACGGGGGAGTCCTACACGACCGCACGCAAGGCCATTCTCGATGGCCACCCCGAACGTCCCTCGGCCCGCCCGGCGCCGGCCGGCAGCCCGGGGCGAGAGGGCGGCCCGGCTGCCGGGCCGGGCCATTCGGCCACGGATCCGGATGAGTTGCCGGAGTACCCGGCACCGGCTGAGGTCACCCAATACGACGCCGGTCTCTGGCACCGTGTGCTGACCCAGGCAGGGGTGCGCCACCCCCTCACGGGCCAGCCGCCCAGCGAGGCCCTGCTGGCCGGTCTGGCAGGGGGCATCGGCTTCATGGTGTTCGTCTTCGACGACGAATCGACCACGACCGCCACGGTCGTCACCCGCGCCCATCCCGAGCCCTACACGGCGAACCTGCTGACCCGCAGCGGGGCGAACGTGCGCGAGCAGAAGACCGGCAGCACCCGGCTGGCTGCCCAGTACCTCGACGCGGCACTGGACGAGGGCCGCGCCGTCGTCGTACGGGTCAGCCGTGTCTGCCTGCCGTGGGTGGAGAGCGGCATCGCCGACGAGGACGAACCAGTGGACATCGCGGTGCTCGGAGAACACGACGAGGGCGAGCTGATCATCGACGACGGTTCAGGGGAACTGCAGCTCATCGACCCCGACGCCCTGGCCGCGGCCCGCAGCCGGCTCAAGCCGCTGAAGAACTGGCAGGCATGGATCCCGTCCTCCAGCGGGCCCGATGTCGAAATGCTGAAGAGGAGCATCCTCGAAGCCATCGACGAGACCACCGGGCGCCTGCTGGGGAGTCGTGAACTGAACGACATGCCGGATCACTTCGCCTCGAACGTGGGGATCACCGGCCTGCGAACCTGGGCCGGGCAGCTGCGCGACACCACATCGGCCCAGGGCTGGACCCGGCTCCTGGCCCAGCAGGGCCGGCTGGCCCACGCGCTGGACACGGTTGTCGGGTTCCTCTCCGACGGACGCTACGGCGGCCCGGGAGGGCTGCGGGGGCTCTACGCCGACTTCCTGGACGAGGCATCGGACCTGCCGGGCCTTGAACGGCTGGCCGAAGGCAGCCCCGGCTACCGGGACCTGGCCGGGCAGTGGGATGAGCTGACCGAAATGATCGATCCTGATATCGAACCGGATCAGCGCAGCAGGCACTTCGCAGCCCTGGCCGAGCGGGTGGAGCTGCTGGCCGAGGCCGAGGAAACCGCGGCCCGTCGACTCGTCGAGGTGCTGTCGACGATCGGCACGAAAACCGCTTCGTCACCACGGGGATAGATTTTGCCTGCCGGGACGTTGTACCCAGTAGGATCAATGAAACGTACTTACTTAGAGGAGAATAGCCATGGCCCGTGGGGGCAATCCGATGTTCCAGTCCAAGGCGTTCCGCGAGCAGATGCGGCCCGAGGGGAACACGACCACCAGTGACCAGCGCACTGCCGAGCCGATGAGCTCGCAGTCCCTGCAGGATCTCTACAACTCACCGTCCGCTTCACCGGCCCAGACCGGACGGCTGACCTATAACGACGTCGTCTCCAAGACCGTGCTGATGTGGGGCACCCTGGTGATCACCGCCGTGGTCGGCTGGCAGGTCCCGGCCCTGTTGCTCCCGAGCATGCTCGTCGGACTGGTGTTGGCCCTGGTCAACATCTTCAAGCGCGAACCCTCGCCGGTGTTGATCATGCTCTATGCCGCTGCCGAGGGCGTGTTCCTCGGTGCTATCTCAGGGGTGTTTGAGCGGATGCCCGACATGGACGGCATCGTCGTCCAAGCGGTGCTGGCCACCTTCTCGGTCTTCGCCGTGACCCTGCTGCTCTACCGCTCCGGCAAGTACCGGGCGACCCCGAAGATGACGAAGATGTTCTCCATCGCCATGGGTGCCTACCTGCTGTTCAGCCTGGTCAATCTGGGTCTGATGCTCTTCGGGGTCACCGATTCCATGTTCGGGCTCCGCTCGGGATGGATGGGCCTCGCGATCGGCGCGCTGGCCGTTCTGCTGGCGACGTACTCGCTGGTGTTGGACTTCACCCAGATCCAGCGCGGCGTCGAACAGGGCGCCCCGGCGAAGTTCGCCTGGACCGCGGCCTTCGGCCTGACCGTGACCATGGTCTGGCTGTACATCGAGATCCTGCGCATTCTGGCTATCCTGCGCAACTAGCTTCACCACGACCCAGGACGACGGCGGTGCCCTGTTGGGGTGCCGCCGTCGTCATGTATGCAGCCCCCGGTTCGCCGCGGCGATATCGTAGGGGAACGTCCAGCTAGGAAGGGAACAGCGATGAGCGAGACCACGGCCGCGCCCACGGGCCGGCAGTTCACGATCCGCGGCGGCGGATCCGAGGCCGTCATCACCGAATTGGCTGCGGGACTGCGCATCTACCGCCGCAACGGCATCGACCTGGCACAGCCCTTCGGCGAAGACGAGTTGCCGCCGTCGGGTTCGGGCATCCTGCTGGCCCCCTGGGGCAACCGGATCCGTGACGGCCGCTGGGAGCTCGACGGGCAGACCCAGCAGCTGGACCTGACCGAGGTGGCCAACGGCAATGCGATCCACGGGCTGCTGCGCAATACCGGCTACCGTCTGGACGCCTCCAGCGAATCGTTGATCTGCTTGTCGGCCGAGATCTTCCCCCAGCATGGTTTCCCCTTCCGGATGACCCATACCGTGACGTACGCCCTCGACGCGGAGGGTGGCCTCTCGGTCACCCAGGACCTGGTCAACCACAGCGCACGCAAGGCCCCCGCGGCACTCGGTGCCCACCCCTACCTGCGCCTGGGTGAGGTCCCCACCGAGGATCTAGTGATCACCGTGCAGGCCGACACCGCACTGGTGGCTGACGAACGCATGATCCCCATCGGAACGACGCCGGTGGCCGGGGACCAGGATCTGCGCAATGGCCGCCGCGTGGGGGACCTGCGCATCGACATCGGCCTGACCGGCCTGACCCCGCAGGAAGACGGGGTGTACCGCCACCGGCTGACCGCACCGGATGGCCGGGCCGTGGGGATCTGGGCCGACGCTGCGTTCGGCTACGCGCAGGTCTTCGTCACCGAGGGCTACACCGGCCAGTCGCTGGCGGTGGCCATCGAGCCGATGACCGCACCGGCGAATGCCTTCAATTCCGGCGACGGTCTGGCCTGGTTGGCCCCGCATGAGCACCTGATCGGTCGCTGGGGCATCGAATCATGGCTCTAACCTCCGAGCCGGGGCACCGCAACGTCACCGGGGACCTTCCCTATGGTGTGCGGATGGCCGCGGCCTGGAGTTGGCGGGTGGCCATCATCGTGGCGACGACGGGCCTGATGCTCTGGCTCCTCAGCCACGTGTCGTTGCTGGTCATCCCGCTGATGATCGCTGCCCTGCTGGCCGGCCTGCTGATGCCCGTGGTCCGGCTGCTGCGGCGCTGGAAGCTGCCCAACGGGCTGGCCACCGGTGTGACGATGCTGCTGTTCCTGACCGTGATCACCACCTTGCTCTTGCTGGTGGGACGGACCATGGCCCGGGGGATGATGAGCCTGTGGCAGCAGGCGCTGGCCGGTGTTGCCCAGGTCCAGCACTGGCTCTCCAGCGGGCCGCTCCAGCTGAGCAACCAGGACCTGGACCGCTACCTCGAGGGGGCCCTGAGCCAGCTGCAATCCAATAGCGACACGATCCTCAGCGGAGCCGTGTCCTGGGGCAGCGCGCTCGGACACGGGGCCGCCGGCCTGCTGCTGGCCTTGTTCTCGCTGGTCTTCTTCCTACTCGAAGGCGAACGCATCTGGACCTTCGTGGTCGGGCTGATGCCCCGACGGGCCCGGGCCGCCACCGACGGTGCCGGACGCAGGGGCTGGATCACCCTGGTCAACTACACCAGGGTGCAGCTCTTCGTCGCCTTCATCGACGCCGTCGGCATCGGCGTCGGTGCCGCGATCCTCGGCGTCCCACTGGCCTTCCCCCTGGGCGGGCTGGTCTTCCTCGGCTCCTTCATCCCCATCATCGGCGCGCTGGCCACCGGCGCGCTGGCCATCCTGCTGGCCCTGGTGGCCAACGGCTGGGTCAACGCGCTGGTCATGATGGCCGTCGTTTTGCTGGTCCAGCAGGCCGAATCCCATATCCTGCAGCCGCTGGTCATGGGCAGGGCGGTGAGCCTCCACCCCTTGGCCGTCGTCCTGGCCGTCACCGGCGGCACGCTCATTGCCGGTATCGCCGGCGCATTGTTCGCCGTGCCGGTCATGGCCGTGCTGAACACCATGATCCGCTATATTTCGGCACGTGGCTGGGAAACCCCCGGCGCGTGGGCCGTGGATGGCGATCCACCCCCGGGCCCCAGCGCGCCGTTCACGGCGCCGGCAGACCTGGACGGCGAAACCGATGCCGTCGTCTCGCCCGGCCTCCGCACCGGAGAACCACCCCGGTGACCGACTCCCTTGATGAAAGCGTCCCCATGCAGCAGCCACCCGATACCACCGCCCACGACACCCTGCCCGTCACGCTGGCCGACATCGAGGCCGCAGCCGAACTCCTTGAGGGGGTCATTGCGCACACCCCGGTGGAGCACTCCCGTGCCCTGGGAACCCTGACCGGCAGCGATGTGTATCTCAAATGCGAGAATCTGCAGCGTGCCGGATCGTTCAAGGTCCGTGGCGCCTACGTGCGGATGGCCCGGCTGAGCGAGGAGGAGAAGGCCCGCGGTGTCGTGGCCGCCTCCGCAGGCAACCATGCCCAGGGCGTCGCCGTGGCAGCGGCCCGGCTGGGCATCGAGGCCAGGATCTACATGCCGTTGGGCGTCGCCCTGCCGAAACTCACCGCGACCAAGGATCACGGGGCAGAGGTCATCCTGCACGGGCATAACGTCGACGAGGCCCTCGCGGAGGCCCAACGCTATGCCGACTCCTCCGGAGCGGTGTTCGTGCACCCCTTCGACAATGCCGACATCATCGCCGGGCAGGGAACCATCGGGTTGGAGCTGCTCGAGCAACTGCCCGACGTCGACACCGTGCTCATGGGCGTCGGCGGCGGCGGCCTGCTGGCCGGGGTGGCGACGGCCGTGAAGGCCAAGGCCCGCGAACAGGGTCGGGAGATCCGGGTCATCGGCGTCCAGGCCGAGAACGCGGCCTCCTACCCTCCCTCACTGGCCGCCGACGCCTTGGTGCCGTTGGAGAAGGTCTCCACGATCGCCGACGGCATCGCCGTGGGCCGTCCGGGCCAACTGCCGTTCACGATCATCCGCGAATTGGTGGACGACGTCGTCACGGTCAGCGAGGATGCCCTGGCCCGGGCCCTGGTGTTCCTGCTGGAGCGTTCCAAGCTCGTGGTCGAACCCGCGGGTGCCGTCGGGGTCGCCGCCCTTTTGGAAGGCAAGCTGGCCGAACTGGGGATCGATTCGAAGCGCACCGCCGTCGTCCTCTCGGGCGGCAACATCGATCCGCTGCTTCTGCTCAAGGTGATCCAGCGCGGTCTGGCGGTCGCGGGACGCTACTTGACCGTGCGGATGATGCTCGATGACCGGGCCGGGGAGCTGGCCACGATTTCCCGGGTGATCGCCGAATCCGACGCCAATGTCACCGGAGTGGACCACACCCGGATCGGTGGTTCGTTGTCGATGGGCGATGTGGCGATCACCATCGACATGGAGACCAAGGGCCACCTGCATTCCGAGCAAGTGCTGGACAACCTGCGTGCCGAAGGATTCCAGCCGCTCATCATCACCACCTGAGCAGGCTTCCGGGCTTAAAAACCAGCGGCCGGCATCTCCTTCAAAGGGAGGTGCAGGCCGCTGGGGCAGGTACCTGGCCGTCGGCCGGGGTCGGTGGAAGTCCGTGCCTAGCCGACGTACGGCTTCGCGGAAATGATCTCAACCTCGATCGACTTGCCGTTCGGCGCGGTGTAGCTGAGCTTGTCGCCCACCTTCTTGCCGTGCACTGCAGCACCGATGGGTGACTTCTCGCTGTAGACCTCGAGGCCCGAGTCGCCGGCCACTTCGCGGCTGCCGAACAGGAACGTGGTCTTGTCGCCGGCGATGTTCGCCTCGACGAGCATGCCGGGCTCAACCACGCCGTCATCGGCCGGGGCGTCGCCGACTTCGGCTTTCTGCAGGAAGTCCTTGAGGTACTGGATACGGGCTTCGGCTTTGCCCTGCTCCTCCTTGGCGGCGTGGTAGCCACCATTTTCCTTCAGGTCACCCTCGGAG
>JBBSRM010000139.1:0-6592 GCA_038243055.1 Actinomycetales bacterium | reverse complement strand
GGTGACCGTGCGCAGATCCAGCCGACGCAGCACCCGGTCCACCGCCTCGGGATCCGCCCCGGGTTCACGACGCATCGCCAGCACTTCCCGCCGGGCTGCACTGAGGGCCTCGCGCTGGACCTGGTCCATGGCTGCGAGGGTCTTCTTGACGACGCGCGCCTTCTCCGGGTCGTCGCCGAAATCATGTTCGAGGATCCGGTGCAGGGAGGACATGCGACGGGCGAGCTTCTCGCGTCGTTCGGGGGAGAGCTTCTGCGCCGCCGCTGACTGCCTGACCGTTTCCATGGCCACCTCCTCGGCCCGCACGGCGATCGCCCGTTCGGCGCGCTCGGCCTTGGCCCGGTCGTCGGGCAGCTTCAGATGGCGCATCAGTATCGGCAGGGTCAGCCCCGGGCCCACCAGTGTGACCAGTAGGACGGCACAGGCGCAGGTGATGATGAAGTTGCGCCCCGGGAACGGGTCCCCGTTATCCATCTCCAGCGGGAGCGCCAAGGCCAATGCCAGGGTGGCAAGACCGCGCATGCCGCACCAACTGACCACCAGCACTTCCTTGAGCGAGCCGGGGACGCTGTTGCGTTTTTCCGTGCCACCGACCTTGTACATCAGCATCATCCAGCCGAAACGCACCAGCAGCACCGCGGCACAGACGACCAGGATCCCGGGGATGAAGGCGATGATGCCCGCACCTTCGGCCTCGAAGACGTAGCGCATCTCGATGCCGAGCAGACCGAAGGCGACACCGGTGGTCAGCATCTCCACCACGTCCCAGAAGGAGTTGCGGGTCAGGCGTTCCGCATAATCCTGGGGGCGGGCCCTCCGGCCCAGTTCCAGGGCGGTGACCACGACGGCGACCACGCCCGAGCACTGGATCTCCTCGGCCAGGATGTAGACGGCGAACGGGGCCACCAGGGTCGCGGCGGACCGGGCGACGAGGTCGGGGACGAACCGGTTCAGCGTTCCCACGACCCACGCCATGGCCAGGCCCAGAAGGACTGCGCCGGCGGCACCGAGGAGGAAACGCGGGATCACATCCCAGCCGACGTCCTTGCCGCTGGCCGCCGCGGCCACGGCGGTCTGGAAGATGACGATGGCTGTCGCGTCGTTGAAGAGACCCTCGGTCTGCAGCACGGTGGTCAGCCGGCGGGGCATGCTGACCTTCGCGGCGACTGCCTCGACGGCCACGGGGTCCGGTGGGGCGACGATGGCGCCCAGCGCAATGGCTGCGGGCAGACCCATGGACGGGATCAACAGCCAGGTGGCTCCGGCGACGATGGCCACGGTCACGGCGATGAGCAATACCGCCAGCAGGACCAGCGAGCGCCAGCGCAGCCGGAAGACCGCCCAGGAACTGCGCTGGGCCACCGCATAAAGCAGGGGAGGCAGGAACAGCGGGAGGATCATCTCTGCGTTGATGTGGATCTCCGGGATGAACGGCAGATAGGCGATCAGCGCCGAGAAGACGAGCATCAGCACCGGATAGGGCAATCTGATCCGCTCCCCGAGCCCGGCAACGAGCACCGTTCCGAACAGCAGGCCAACGAGCAGGATCAAGAATTCCATGGGTGAGTTCCTCCAGGCGCTATTCTTCCACGCTGGAGGCGGGCCCGCGCGCCGCCATGATCGTCCTCCGGGGTTCTTGGGCCAGGCGCGCTCTTGTCGGACTTCAGCAGGTTCAGGGGGAATCGGGGCACATCAGTGGAGAGCCCGTGGGCAGGGCCCCTCGGGGGAAGCCGGCAAGCATGACGATCGGGCCCCCTGCGGGCCGAAGCCCCTATTTGACGGTCACCACCGGGCAGGGCGCCTCGAGGATCAGCTGCTGGGCCACCGATCCCAGGAACAGCTTCATCATGGGCGAGCGGCGACGGACTGAGATGGCCATCAGCATGGCATTCGTCGACTCGGCGAGCTCCAGCAACTGATCCACTGGTTCGGCTCCGGCTCGATACACGCGGTACTCGACCCCGGTCCCTTCCAAACGGGCCCTGCGCAGATCGGCGTCGGCCAGTTCGCCCTGCGCCGGCGCCGCAACGGCATCGGAACGGTAGCCGACCACATGCAGGGCCGCCGGGCAGGGCCGGAAGCGTGCGAGGCCGCCTCGCGGAGGGCCTCCTCGAGGCCTGCCTGCCCGGAGATCCCCGGCAGGCAGGCCACGACGATCGATGCACCGGCCGCGTCGACGCCCTCGGATTGGGCGAGGACGAATTCGCGGGTCAGGGCGGGTTCGGTGGTGCTGTAGAAATCACTCATGGTGATGCTTCTCCTGATGGTGGGGGTTAGCCGATGCCGATGGCGCCGACGAGGATCCCGGCGGCGAGCATCACCAGGGCGACGACGAGGGCCCTCCATAGGACCTTCTTATGGTGTTCGCCCAGGTCGACGCCGGAGAGCGAGACCAGCAGGAGGATCGCGGGGACCAGCGGCGACTGCATGTGCACGGGCTGGCCCGTGATCGACGCGCGGGCCATGTCCACCGCGGGGATGCCGTAGTGAGCTCCGGTTTCGGTCAGCACCGGCAGCAGTCCGAAGTAGAAGGCGTCGTTGCTCATCAGGAATGTGGCCGGAATGCTGATCAATCCGGTGATCACCGCCATGAACGGGCCCATGCTGGACGGGATTACGTCGACCAGCCAGGCGGCCATCGCATCGACCATGCCAGTGCCGGAGAGGACCCCGGTCAGCACGGCTGCCGCCAGGACCATCGAGACCACGGCGATGACCGAGGAGGCATGCGAGGAGACCATCTTCGCCTGGTCGGAGATTCGGGGGAAGTTCGCCACCAGGGCGATGGCGCTACCGACCATGAACAGGTACGGCAACGGGACGATGTCCGCGACCAACAACACCATGATGGCCACCGTCATGGCGAGGTTGAACCAGAAGAGCTTCGGGCGTAGCGAAGCGCGGTTCGGGTCCAGCGCGGTATCGGCCAGCCCGCCGGCGAGGCTCTCTTCGGCAGGGGAGCCGCCTGCTGCGTGTTCCATCAGCGCCAGGCGGGATCCGCCGTTCTGCCGAGTGCCGGTTCCTCCGCTGGAGGACGGCGTGCCGCCGCGGGTGGATGCGGTGGAGCCGCGGCCCCAGCGCTCGGGATCGGCAACGGCCAGGCGGCGACGCTCGGAGCGCCCCATCAGTACGGCAAAGAGGAAGACGACGAGCAGGCCGAGGCCCAGCGAGGGCAGCATGGGCACGAAGATGTCGGAAGCATCGACCTTCAACGCTGCGGCCGCGCGGGCCGTGGGACCGCCCCACGGCACGATGTTCAGGGTGCCGTTAGTCAGGCCCGCAACGCAGGTCAGCACCACGGGGCTCAAACCGAGACGCTGGTAGACCGGCAACAGTGCAGCTGTGACGACGATGAAGGTCGTGGATCCGTCGCCGTCCAGCGAGATCAGGGCCGTAAGGATCATCGTGCCGATGACGACCTTGGCCGGGTCGTGCCCGGCGATGCGCACGATCAGGGTGACGAGCTTGTCGAAGAGACCGACGTCGATCATCAGTCCGAAGTAGATGATGGCGAACATCAGCAGGGCGGCGGTCGAGGACATGTCCTTCACCGCGTCCATCACCATGTCGCCGATGCCCAACCCGGCACCGGCAAAGAGGCCGAAGACAGTGGGGACGATGATGAGCGCCAACAGGGGCGTCAGGCGTTTGGTCATGATGAGCGCCATGAACGTGGCGACCATCAAGAACCCGAGTATGACAAGCATGGATTCCTCCTCGACGGCGGGGTTCCGGAATTCCCCGAAGACTTCGTGGGTGGTGCAGCGCACCGGGGTGTGTTCCAGGCCACGCTACGGATGTGGGGCAGGCCACGTCGGCTTGTGCGCATTGCCGGCGAATGTACCCATTGGGCTAATAATGCGCATTGTGCTCACTCGGCTCGTAGACTGGTCGGGTGAGCACCGACCGCGCCGTCGCCGGCACTTTCACCGCACGCATGATGGCGCTGATTTTCGCCGTCGTCGCGGGGATCGTGCTGCTCAGCGTCGGCGCCGTAGCCTTCCTGACCGTGGAACGAGTCAACGACCAGGCCGAACAGCAGGCCCTCGGTATCGCCCGCACACTGGCCGCCGATTCCAGCCTTCGCCAGGAGGTCGGTCTCGACGCAGGGGAAGAGAACCCGGAGGCCACGATACTGGAGGAGGGCCCGGTCCAACGCGATGCCGAAGCGGCGCGGGAGCGCACCGGAGCCCTGTTCGTGGTGGTCACCAACGACCTGGGCATGCGCTTGTCGCATCCGAACCCCGCCGAACTCGGACAGCGGGTCAGCACCGCTCCCGTGGCCCTGAGTGGGGAGGAATTCATTGCCCGCGAGCACGGGACCCTGGGCGAATCCGTGAGGGCAAAGGTCCCCGTTTTCAACCCGGAAGGGGATGTGGTCGGGGAGGTGAGCGTCGGGGTAGCTGTCGAGACGGTCGCCGGGCAGGTCCGGCAGGCGGTGCTCTCCATCCTGCTCGTGGGTGTGGTTGCGCTGCTGCTCGGCGCTGTCGCTGCAGCCACCCTGGTCCGGTGGCTACGCCGCGTGACCTTCGGCCTGGAGCCCGAGGAAATGGCCCAACTTGTCCGCGACCAGGAAGCAGTGCTCTATGGGGTCGACGATGGGGTGATCGGCATCGGCCCCGACGGGAGGATCAGCCTGCGCAACAAATCGGCCCGGATGATGCTCGAACTACCTCGTCGTGCCGCCGCCGGCGACATCGTGGGCAGGCACTACGCCGATGCCGAGTTGCCTGAACGCCTCGTACAGGCTGTTGACTCGGTTCGTGCCGGCTCCGACGAGGCCGGAGCCCCGGTAAGGTTGGAACTGCCCGAGAGGGTGGTGCGTGCCTCCGTGCATAATGTGCTGCGCGAAGGGGCAAACCTGGGGCAGGTCGTCATGTTGCGGGATCTGACCACGTTGGAGGAACTGGGTAGCCGGCTCAACGCCGTGGAGACCATGGCCGGTGCCCTGCGTGCCCAGCGCCACGAATTCGCCAACCGTCTCCACACCATCTCGGGGTTGCTGGCGCACGGGGAAATCGAGCGGGCCGGTAGCTACGTCGGAGAAATCATCGATTCCGGCCCCGTCCGCGAACCGGTTACCAATATCACCGCCGTCACCGACCCGTATCTGCGCGCCTTCATCGGAGCCAAGGGGATTCAATCCCACGAACGCGGTGTCGACCTGCGAGTGGGCGAATCAACCGCCGTTTTTGGCACGCTCGCAGAGGCCCAGGACGTCACAGCGATCCTGGGCAACCTCATCGACAACGCTGTCGAAGCCGCGGTCGCGGCCCCTACCGTGGCGCGTTGGGTTGAAATCGATTTGCTCAGCGACGGAAAGGCCCTGCATCTGGCAGTTGCCGATTCCGGTGCAGGATTGCTTTCCGATATGGATGTCTTCGCCGAGGGCACGACCACACGGTCCCGGCGCGACGACGAAGCCCACGGGCACGGGGTCGGGCTTGGCCTCGCCCGTCGGCTGGCCCGGCTCGTCGGTGGTGATCTCTGGGTCGCCCACCCCGGAGGCGAAGGACCGGGCGGCGGGGCGGTCTTCGCCGCACGCCTGCCCGGTGTGCTCGACACCGATGCAGGGACAACACAGCCACCGTCCGGGAAGGAAACACCATGACCGAGGGAACGAAGGACCTGCGGGTTTTGATCGTCGACGATGACTTTCACGTTGCGACACTTCACGCCGGCTATGTGGATTCCGTCCCGGGGTTCATGGCACTGCCGCCCGTGCACGATGCCCGGGTGGTGCCCAAGGCCGTGGCAGACCAGACCCCGGATCTGCTGCTGCTCGATGTCTACCTGCCCCAGGGCTCAGGCCTTGACCTTCTGCAAGCCCTGGATGTCGATGCCTTCGTACTCAGTGCAGCTGCCGAGGCGCCCACGGTGGCCACGGCGTTCCGCCGCGGCGCGCTGGCTTACCTACTAAAGCCCTTTGACCCAAAGGTGCTTACGGCGAAGCTGCGCGGCTACGCTCGGTACCGTCGCCAACTTGATGCCTCCGGCTACCTGGACCAGAGCGGGATCGATCGCAGCCAGCGGTTCCTGCTGGTCGCCGACGAGCCAGCCGTAGCCTCCTCGGGAGCGGCCACCGAAGCCGCCGTGCTGGCGGCAGTCATCGATCTCGGAGAAGCCACCGTGATGCAGGTTGCCCGAGACGTAGGCATCTCGCGGGCGACGGCGCAGCGCTACCTGGCCCAGTTGGCGCAGGCCGGGGCATTGAGGTTGGACCTGCGCTACGGAAGCCGCGGAAGACCAGAACACCGGTACTCGAAGATCGGGTGACTACTGGCCGCCACTGGCGGTTCCGCGCCCCAGCAACGCCTCCGCCGACTTCCACGCCGAGATCTTGCAACCGTTGCCCAGGGCGAAGGCGCGCTGGACCGATGTGTCGTTCAACGTACCTTCCACGATGGCCGTCTGCGGCCCGGCGGACTCCTGGGTGCAGTCGGCATCCTTCTTCGCCTTCTCGGTCAACAGTGTCTTGCCGGAGCCATCGAGAAAGGAGCAGGCCTCCTCCGCCTGTGGGTGGTCGGACCCTTCTCCGGGAACTCCTCCGGCGCAGACCAGCCGGTACCGATGGGCCACATCCTCCCCGTTC
>JBBSRM010000138.1:0-6755 GCA_038243055.1 Actinomycetales bacterium | reverse complement strand
TGTGGTGGCCGGCGTGCAGACCAGTGCCCGGTTGGTCCGCAGGTTCGGCGCCCAATGGATCATCGCCGCTGCCACGATCGCCCAGGTGTTCTTCGCCCTGTGCATCATCGCCGCGGACCAGCTCGGCTGGGGCTTCTGGGGCACGGCCATCCCGTTGTGGTTCTATATCTGCGCCACGGGTTTCAACTTCCCCTGCATCCAGGGGCTGGCCCTGCACCGCCATGGCAACCAGGCGGGCACGGCAGCGGCGTTGCTCGGGGCTGCGACCTTCGGGTTCTCCGGGGCGATATCCCCCGTCGTGGGTCTGCTGGGCGTCGGTAGCGCGACGCCGATGGCCGCGGTGATGGCCGTATGCATCCTGCTGGCCATCGCGACGTTGTGGTTCGTGGTCCGGCCGCGCCAGGTGCCACTGATGACCTGAACGGGTTGGAATGAAAAACGTCCGCCCCACCATGCGGTGGGACGGACGTTCGTTACCAGCTCCCCCAACTGGACTCGAACCAGTAACCTTTCGATTAACAGTCGAACGCTCTGCCAATTGAGCTATGGGGGAAGGAAGCGAGTAAAACTTTAGCAGGACGGCCCGCGGAATTCGAATCGACTTCGGCCCTCCCACGGCCCTCAACCGCGTTCGACGGGGCCGATGGCCAGTCGACGATCCGAACGGACCCAGTGCAGGGACTGTTCCTTCTTCTCGTCCCTGGTGGCGAAACGGTACCGGTAGGTCAGCACCCGGATCCTGTCCGGGGCCCTGCCGGCGAAGGGATCCACGCGCAGCAAGGCCAGCACTGCGGGGTCCGCCGCCAGGAGCTTGAGCAGCAGGGCATGGAACCAGCGTTGGTGCAGCGAGCCCAACGGCAGGAACCACATCATCCAGTCCAGGCGCAGATGGTAGGGGGCGAACTGCCGTGGCCTGCGGGACGGGTCCCCGGGCTTGCCATGGAATTCGTATTCATGCCACTCGGTTCCTCCTTCCGGTTCCCCGCCGTCGCCCCCCGTTCCGCCGTCGACCCCGCCTTCGATGATGACCTCGATTCGTTGGCGGGTGACGCTGCCGAACGCCCCGTACGCATTGCCCAGCTGCCATCGGTTGAAACTGGCGTTCATCAGCTGGGAGCTCGAGAAGAGGTTGCGCAGCGCCGGGACGCCGACGACCACCAGCAGCACCGTGACCAGCAGTACGACGACGGTCCACCATGCGGGTGCAGTCCCCAACGCCGGGAGGGGCCCCGCCCCACCGGCGGGGACCCCGGGGAGCAGGGAAGCAACGGCTGTGAAGGCCGCGTCATTGACGGCGCAGCAGGCCAGCACGATCGTGATCCAGTTCAGCCACGCGAAGTTACCGGTGGCCACCAGCCACAATTGGGTGACGATGATCAGCCCTGCGGCGATGGAGGCCACCGGTTGGGGGACGAAGAGCAGGAACGGGACCGCCAGCTGGGCTACATGGTTTCCTGCCACTTCGCAGCGATGCCACCACCGTGGGGCAAGGTGCGCCCGGCGGCTGAACGGTCCGGGCATGGGCTGGGTCTCGTGGTGGTAGTACAGGGCCGTGAGGTTCCGCCAGACCGGGTCGCCGCGCCATTTGATCATCCCGGCCCCGAATTCGAGGCGGAAGACCAGCCAGGCAATCAGAATGAGGATGGTTCGCGGTGGCTCGACCTGATGCGAGCCGAGGAATCCCACGGTGAAGCCTGCCTCGAGCAGGAGCATCTCCCAGCCGAACCCATAGAAGATCTGCCCGATGTTGACGATCGACTGATAGAGCCCCCAGAGCAGCAGGAACGCCAGCAACGGCAGCCAGGCAGGGCCCGCCTGTGGAAGTCCGACGACGAGTGAACCGGCCACGACCAGACCCACCCAACAGACGGCCACGAGTTTGGCATCCGAGTACCCCCAGCGGGTGAACAACGACGGGCCGCGTGCGCCGGAGCCGGCGAGGAGGCGGTTCGCCGGCGACAGGCCGTGTTCGCCGAGCAGGGGGCGGAACTGGTTCAGCGTGGAGGCGAAGGCGATGAGGAAGACGGCCGCGACCCCGCGTTGCAGCATTTCGCGCGCGACCCAGTAGTCGGGTGCCACCAGCCAGTCCATGGCTCCATGGTAGGTCGGCCGCCACGGCATCGGAGGTCTTAAGCACGAACGTCCCCGCCACGATCAGTGGCGGGGACGAACGATGATCCGCTCCCCCAACTGGACTCGAACCAGTAACCTTTCGATTAACAGTCGAACGCTCTGCCAATTGAGCTATGGGGGAAAGCAACACAGACGACTATACAAGAGCCTGGCCGAGGTTGCTAAATCGTCGGACCCGGCCCGCTTCTACTCCTGGCGAAGGGACCGGCGGCGCAGTTCCAGTTCCATCAACTCACGTTGGATCCGTTGGTAACCCTCGGGATCGGCGACGGGGTCCATCCGCTGGAGCTGACCGATGCGATCGGCCTTCTGGTGGGTGATCTGCAAATCGAACAACCGGTTCATGATGCCCTGGCAATACCGGGTCAGCGACTCCTCCGAGTTCGCCGGCAAGGGGTTCACCGCAAGTTCGGAGACGAAGGACCGCAACGGATCCGGCACCTCCTGCCGGATGGATTCCACCCATTGCGACGGGGTCGCACCCGCGGCACCGGCTGCACGGACCGCGTCGTGGACGGCGGCATGCACGGGGGCCAGGAAACGTGCCGTGTAGAACGCCTGCCACTGGTCGGCACTGAGCACACCCGGCTGCTGCATGACGACCTCGAGCGATTCGCGTTCCATCCGGGTCACCGGGTCGCGTAGATCCGGGCGCTCGAAGGCCGGTGCCTGGTGCTCCTGGGCGGCACCGGGGCCGTAGCCCTGGCCCTGCTGGCGCGATTCACCCCCGGGTCCGGGGCGGGAACCATGGCCCTGCCCGGGTCCCGAACCGTCGCGGGCCCGCTTGGCGGCAGCACCCACGGCCCGGTTGACCTCGTCCATGTCCATGCCCAGCCAACCGGCCAGTTCACGGGAGTAGGCCGGACGCATGGCCGAGTCGCGGATGGCCGCCACGATCGGTGCGGACGCGCGCAACGCCTGCACCCGGCCCTCGACGGTATCGAGGTTGAACTTCTTCAGCCCGGCACGGATGGCGAACTCGAAGAGCGGCCGCTTGGAGGCAATGAGTTCCTTGACGGCCTCGGGGCCCCGGTGCTGGCGCAGCTCACAGGGGTCGGCGCCGGTGGGTTCGACGGCCACATAGGTCTGGGCGGTGAAGCGCTGGTCCTCCTCGAAGGCGCGCAGGGCGGCTTTCTGCCCGGCTTCGTCACCATCGAAGGTGAACACCACTTCGCCGCCCGAACCGTCGTCGCGCAACAGACGGCGGGCGATCTTGATGTGGTCGGCCCCGAAGGCCGTGCCGCAGGTGGCCACCGCGGTGCCGAGCCCCGAGAGGTGGCAGGCCATGACGTCCGTGTAGCCCTCCACAACGATCAATTGCCGGTTCTTGGTGATCTCCCGTTTAGCCAGATCCACACCATAGAGCACCTGGGATTTCTTATAGAGCTGGGTCTCGGGGGTGTTCAGGTACTTCGGCCCCTGGTCGTCCTCGTAGAGTTTGCGGGCCCCGAAGCCGATGGTGGCGCCGGTCAGGTCGCGGATGGGCCAGATGAGGCGGCCGCGGAACCGGTCGTAGATGCCCCGGTTGCCCTCGGAGAACATTCCGGTGAGTTTGAGTTCCTCGTCCTGGAAGCCCCGGCTGCGCAGATGCTTGAGCAGCTGTTCCCAGCCTTTGGGCGCATATCCGACCCCGAAATGATCACAGGCGGCCCGGTCGAAGGCCCGCTCGGAAAGGTATTGCCGGCCGATTGCCGCTTCCTCGGAGAGCAGCTGGGAGCGGAAGTACTCCTCGGCGATCTTATGGGCATCGAGCAGGCGTTGACGCCGTCCCACGTCCTGCCGGCTGGGGCCCGAGCCGCCGTCCTCGTAGCGCAGTTCGAATCCAATCCGGCCTGCCAGTTGCTCGACGGTCTCGGAAAACGTCGTGTGGTCCATCTTCTGGATGAAGGAGATGACGTCGCCGGATTCTCCGCAGCCGAAGCAGTGGAACGTCCCCACCTGGGGACGGACATGGAAGGAGGGGCTGCGTTCGTCGTGGAAGGGGCACAGCCCCTTGAACGAGCCGATGCCTGCCGAACGGAGCGTGACGTAGCCGTCAACGACTTCCTTGATGTCCGTGCGTGAGCGGACCTCGTCGATGTCTTCGCGCTTGATCAATCCGGCCATGACCACCAGTCTAGTGCCCGGTTTGGGCACTCCTGCCCAGCCCGGCGCCCTGCGGCCTTAGAAGAGCTCGAGGCTGAAGGAATGGCCCTGCACCAAGGTGGCGTGCCATTCCTTGGCCGAGGAGTCCGTCAGACTGGCGACCTGGTCGATGACCGCACGCAGTCGGCCGGCATCGTCGTTGGCACTGCGCCAGTCCTCGGCGAAGAGCGGTTCGAGGTAGCGCTCACCGGTATCCTCCAGCAGTCCGACCAGTTCCCCGAGCACCTCGAGTTGGCGCTGGTAGATGGGCTGGCGTTCCTGGCTGGTCATCACATAGGCGGCGGCGAGCCCCTTCATCGCGGCGATCTCGTGATCGGTCTCCTCGGGAATGATGAGTTGGCCGTTGAAACGGGTCAGCCGGGTGGGACCGTAGACCGCCCGGGTGGCGTCGAAGGCTGATTGGCAGAACCTGCCGATGAACTGGCTGGTCATGTCCTTCAACGCAGCGGCTCCCTTACGGGACTGGTCGTAGTGCTCGACCCATTCGTCGGTGGCCTCCAACCGGGCCACGGCGCCGTCGATGGTCGCTGTATCCACCTGGGGCAGATACCACCGCTGGGTGCAGTCGATGACCCTCGCCCGCTGGTCGGCATCACGGATCCACCGCAACTGGAAACGGCCGGCGACGATCGCGTCCTCGACGTCGTGCACCGAATAGGAGATGTCGTCGGCCAGATCCATGACCTGGGCTTCCACGCATTTCTGCCGCGGCTCCGGACGCACGGTGGCACCGCCGTCGTGCCCCGAGCGCAGCCAGTCGAAGACGGGCTGGTCATCTTCGTAGACACCGAATTTTCCGGTCTGCTTGCCGTTGACGATGGGGGCATCACTGCGCCGCCACGGGTATTTGCAGGCGGCGTCGAGGGTGGCACGGGTCAGGTTCAGCCCTGCGGGTTCGCCGTCGTCACGGAACTTCTTGGTCTCCAGCCGGGTGAGCAGCCGCAGGGTCTGCGCGTTGCCTTCGAACCCGCCGATATCGGTGGCCAATTGGTTCAGTGCCTTCTCGCCGTTGTGGCCGAAGGGCGGGTGCCCGAGGTCGTGGGAGAGGCAGGCGGTGTCCACGACGTCGGGGTCGCAGCCCAGGGTGGCACCGAGCTCGCGGCCGACCTGGGCGACTTCGAGCGAATGCGTGAGCCGGGTGCGCACGAAATCGTCTGACAGGGGGGCGACGACCTGGGTCTTGGCACCGAGCCGGCGCAGCGCCGAGGAGTGCAGGACGCGGGCTCGGTCGCGTTCGAAGCTGGTGCGATAGGCGAGCTTCTCCGGTTCGCCGACCCAGCGTTCCTCATCGAAGGGTGTGTAGCCGGCCGGGCTGCGACGGGTCTCCCGCTCAACCACCTGACACGTCCAGCTCGGCGGCGGAGATCATGGCCCGGTGCTCTTCGTCCATGGACCGGCTGTCCAGCCAGCCGTCTGGCAGGTGCGTGCGTTTCGGGGAGCCCGCCCGACCGCGGGGGCCTTCGGCACCGACGCCCGGGTAGGGCACGCCGGCATCTAGTTCGGCGAGGAGCTCGGCCAGCACCTCGAGGGTCGGCACTGCGGCGAGGGAGGCCCTCAGGTCGCCACCGACCGCGTACCCCTTGAAGTACCAGGCCACGTGTTTGCGGATATCGCGTAGCGCCTTGCCCTCATCCTCGAAGTACTCGACGAGTAGTTCGGCGTGACGTTGGAAGCTGGTGGCCACTTCGGCCAGCCCGGGGCGGAAACGGCAGTCGGATCCCTCGAAGGCCGCCTGCAGGTCCCCGAAGAGCCAGGGCCGGCCCTGGCAGCCGCGGCCCACGACGATGCCGTCGACACCTGTCTGCTCGACCATGGCGACGGCGTCCTCGGCGCTCCAGATGTCCCCGTTGCCCAGCACCGGGATATCGGGCAGGGAGTTGCGCAGTTCGGCGATCGCGTTCCAGTCGGCCTTCCCGGAATAGTGCTGGCCTGCCGTGCGCCCGTGCAGGGCCACGGCTGCGACGCCGGCATCGCGGGCGATCTTCCCGGCCTCGATGAATGTCAGGTGGTCATCGTCGATGCCTTTGCGCATCTTGATGGTCAGCGGAACGTCCCCACGGGCTGCTTCGCGGGTGGCGGCCTGGACGATGGCGGTGAACAGATCGGTTTTCCAAGGCAGTGCCGCTCCCCCACCACGTCGAGTGACTTTGGGGACCGGGCAACCGAAGTTCAAGTCGATGTGGTCCGCGCGGTCCTCCTCGACGATCAGACGCACCGCGGCGCCGACCGTCGCCGGGTCCACACCGTAGAGCTGTACCGAGCGGATGCCTTCGTCGTCATCGTGGGAGATGATCCGCAACGACTGTTCGTTGCGTTCGACCAAGGCGCGGGAGGTCACCATTTCGGAGACATACAACCCGCCGCCGTACTCCCGGCACAAGCGCCGGAAGGCGGCATTGGTGATGCCGGCCATCGGGGCCAGGACAACGGGGGTGTCCACGGTGAGATGTCCCAGTTGCAGCGGTGGCAGCATCAGC
>JBBSRM010000137.1:0-6981 GCA_038243055.1 Actinomycetales bacterium | reverse complement strand
TCGGCCAATGGATGAGCAGCAGGTCGATGTAGTCCACGCCCAGCTGTTCGATCGAATGCCGCCACGCCTGGCGCACCCCGTCGAAGGAATGCCATTCGGCGTTGAGTTTGGTCGTCACGAACAACTCGCTGCGGGCCAGCGGGGAACGGGCGATGCCCTCTCCGATTCCTACCTCGTTGCCGTAGTTCTCGGCGGTGTCGAACAGGCGATAGCCGGCGTCGATGGCGTTGCGCACGGCAGCGCCGGCTTCCGTATCGTCCATCGTCCAAGTACCCAATCCGATCATCGGGATTTCGGCACCATTGGCGAGCTTCTGCAGGGGAACTGCTGCTGGGTTCTCTGACATTCATTCATGCTAGCTTGCCCCGTCGTTTCCTGCCCGGGTCTCGGACAACGATTTCGGGACGACGCCGGGGCCCTGCCGCCGCCGATAGGCTGGGGGGATGGATACCAGCCACTGCCCTGCGGCCCGCAACGACGCCATCGGCGGCCACCTCGACGTCGAGGCACTGCTGTTCGACCTCGACGGAACCCTGATCGATTCGACCCGGGCCACCGAGAGTTGCTGGCAGGAATGGTCCCATCGGATGGGGTTGGGCGAGCACGGCCAGCACCCGCACGGCGTCCCCGCCCGCGACGTCGTGGCCGAACGGATCGAACCGGCACGCAGGAGTGAGGCGTTGGCGCTGATCGAAGCCCTGGAGGTCAAGCAGAGGGAGGGCATCACGATCAAGGACGGTGTCGCCGAACTGCTGGCGGCGCTGCCGTCTCGACGATGGGCGATCGTCACCTCCTGCACGGCGGAACTGGCTGCCGTCCGGTTGGCGGTGGCAGGGATCGAAGCCCCCATGGTCCTGGTCTCCGCCGACTCGGTGGCCCACGGAAAACCCGACCCCGAAGGCTACTTGGCTGCCGCGGCCGCCCTGGGCGTGGACCCGCAGCGGACCCTGGTCTTCGAGGATGCCCCCGCGGGGGTCGACGCCGGTCGTGCCGCCGGGGCGTGGACGCTGGGCATCACCGGAACCTACGACGCCGGCTCCCTGGCCGCCTCGAAGATCGTGGGGACCTTGGAGGGCATCACCGTGTCCGCCGGGGAAGACGGCGAGGGCCTGCGCATCGGTTTCCCGAGCACCAACTAGGCTGCCGGTGATCAAGCCCACACCGTGATGCGGAAATATGCACGAGCATGCAATGGTTGGGATTTCTGTACCAGCAAAACGTCAGTGGTTGGCGTATCGCATGCCCGACCACCGTCTTCCGGAAGGATCCCATGACCACCACGATCTCCGACGTCGAGCAGGAACTGGCCATCGACCCAGCGACCGCCGATGTGCTCTTCCGTGAAGCACGCACGGCCAACACCTTTTCCGACGAGCCGGTCAGCGAGGAGACGGCACAGGCCATCTACGACCTCATGAAAATGGGGCCGACGATGATGAACAACCAGCCGATGCGCATCACCTGGGTCCGCTCCGAGGCGGCCCGTGAACGCCTGGTCGACCGCATGGCCGAGGGCAACCGCCCCAAGACGCTCTCGGCCCCGCTGGTCGCCGTCCTGAGTTTCGACACCGAGTGGCATGAGCACTTCGCCACCTTCCTGCCCCACGCCCCGGACCGCAAGGCGGCCTTCGACGGCGAAGATAATGCTGAAGCCCGCTCCCACGTGGGCAACAGCAACGCCCATCTGCAGGCGGGCTACTTCATCATGGCCGTCCGCGCGGTCGGCCTGCATGCCGGCCCCATGGGCGGTTTCGACGCCGCCGGGGTGGACGAGGACTTCCATGCGGGAACCACCCAGAAGACGTTCATGGTCGTGAACATCGGCAAGCCCGGAGAGAACGCCTGGCGTCCCCGGTTGCCGCGTTTCGACTACCAGACGGCCACCACCACCATCTAGTCCGTTTCACCTCCCCCGGGGGCCGGCGCACCGCCCACACGGCTCGGCGCTAGTCGGTCCCGGGGTTTTTTTCTGCCTGATAGGAATCCATCTGGGCCAACCGGCGCCGCAGGCTCTCCTGGCGCTGCCGGTCCTTCCCGGCGGTCAGTTCGATGTGGCCGGCCCCGAAACGCCAGAGCAGCACGTCATCCAGAAGACGGTCGGGTCCGGGTGAGTACCGGTGGTCCAACGCCTTGCGCACTTCGGTGATCGCCGTGGCGTCGAGCAACCCGGCCAGTTCGATCGTCGTCCCCAGGCCGTGGGCGGCGAGCAGTTCCGCGGCCCACCCCCAGTCGTCGTCCGCCTTGCGGTCCACATGCGGAAGCAACGTCTGCCAGATCTCGCGGATGCGTCCCGGATCCAGTTCCACGGCACCTTCACCCTCGCTGTCCCAGTAGCCGGTGACGGCCAGATAGCGGTCGTGCAATTCCTCGAAGGTCGATTCAACGGCTTCGAGCATGGCGGCGGTCGCGGTGAACTGCCGGTCCAGGTAGGGGCTCCAGGCGCGCGGGTCGGCCTTCTTGAATCGGATGTCGTGTTCGATCTCGCTCCAGGCATGGGCCAGGATCGTGCGGATCTGGGTTTCGAAGAAGTAGTTGCCGGTGACCCTGACGTTTTCGGCCAGTTCACTCTGGTAGTCCCTCACGACGTCGTTCTGCCGGGTGCGCAGGATCAGGTGCCGGCTGGAGTAGCCGTAGGTCCCCGACTCCACCGAGCCGATGTCCTTCTCCCGGTCGGCGCGGCAATCGAATTCGTTGCGGCGGCGTTTGATCAGGTTGGCGGCTTCGCGCACTTCGTGGGGCAGGCTCACGATGACCCGCACCCCGACCAGGTCATGCAGGTCCCGCAGCGGGTGGGGGAATTCGAGTTGGCGATCCCCTCCGGGCTCGTCGGGCTCGATCATCCTGGAGGCCTTATCACGGAAGGAATCCACCGACTTGGTGCGCCCGGTGACGAAGAGGGGCTGCAGATCGACGTCGACGAAGATCTCCCGGATCCGTGCGGTGACGTCGGCGGTCACGTTCTCCAGATGGGGGCGGAGGCGCTCGTAGTCGAGGGTCACTGCTTCGACTCCGGGTCTCAACTGTTCATCCAGCCGGTCGAATACTGCTCCCATGGATGGTCACTCCCTCGCCTCGTTGTGTACCGAACCACACACTATCAAGCGCCTTCGGTGGTGAGAATCCACCGATACCGGGCTTCCGTGCCGGGGATCACCGAAGACCGGAGGACCTCCTCGGCGTGTCCAAAAGCCAGAAGGAGTAGTGTGGGAACCACGCAACGGCACTTTCCGCCGCGTTTTCCGTTCACCTCGGCGCCCCAGGGGGCATGTCCTCCCATGCGCCGGACATTACCGGCGGACCAGCTATCCGCAACCAGCAGCAACCCCAGGAGAAGCACCCCTTCATGACCGCATCTGCCCCGGAATTATCGACCGACACGCTGTTTAGCCGCCGTTACGAGGAGCAGATCGCCCCCGTGAACCGACTTCTGGACGAGACCGCCTTGCTGCGCCCGGGCTCCTCGGTCAGCTATGTCGACCCCCAGCACGACGTCGACCAGGTCAAGATCATCTCCCTGTTCTCCAACATCGGTACCGCCGATGAGAGCGGCTTCATCACCCCCGGCGACTCCGACGCCGCAGAGCGCCTGCTCGCCCTGCAGTGGCAGCTGGGCCTACGCCCGGAGTACGTCATGCCGTGGAACGTTTCGCCGTGGCACGTCCCCGGTGAAGCCAACGGCCGCTTCGAGCCGGCCCAGATCACCTCGGGCCTGAAGCCGCTACTGCGCATGCTCAAGCAGGTTCCGCGCGCCTCGGTCCTGGTCGCCCACGGCACCGAAGCACACCGCCTGGCCGATCAGCTGACCAAGACGCAGAACCCGCTGCTGTGGCGCCGCGGTTTCAAGTCCTATAAGGTCAAGTCCCTCGACGGCAGGGCCTTCGCCGGCTCCGCCGAGCGCCAGCAGGGTCACCTGGACCAGATGCAGACCGCCTACGCCGATGCGATGGCCCGCACCGGTCTGGCCTCCATCCGCTAGTTCTGCCTTCCGCCGCATGCGGCAGGAAAACCCAAGACGGTGTCCACCTCCGGGTGGGCACCGTCTTTTGTGTGACCGATGCCGTGTCGAAGCGCCGTGGCGGTGGTCCCGCACGGGTCCGGACACACCGCTAAACTCGTAGCCATGCCCGAAGCCCCACCCGCCGCCGACTCAGCGGTGAAGCCCGTCAGCCGCGCGCATAAGCTCCAACTTGCCGCGGTCATGGTCGGCGCCACCGTCCTGTACGTCGCCCACTCGTTGCTGCGCTACCGCAATTTCGAGGCCAAGGGCTACGACCTGGGCATCTTCGACCAGGCGGTCCACCAGTACTCGCTGTTCAAGGCGCCGATCGTTCCGATCAAGGGCGTGGACTTCAATCTGCTTGGCGACCACTTCCACCCGATCATCGCCCTCTTCGCGCCGTTGTATTGGATTTGGCCCGATCCGCGCATGCTCAACTTCGGCATGATCGCCCTGCTGGTGGTCACGGCGATCCCCGTTTACCTGTTCTCCCGCAAACACCTCGGCCACCGGGGCGCGCTGTTGACCGCCTCGGCGCTGCTGCTGTGGTGGCCCTTCCAGTCCATGGTGAACTGGGATTTCCACGAGGTGGCCTTCGCCGTGCCTCTCATGGCGTGGATCGTCTGGGCGTTCGACGCCAAACGGTACTGGCTGGTCGTGGGCCTGTCCTCGGTACTCCTGCTGGTCCGTGAGGACATGGGGGTGACCCTCATTGCCGTGGGCATCGTGCTGGCCTTCCACCGCCAATGGGCCAAGGCAATCCTCGTGGCCGTCGTGGGCGTGGCCGGGTACCTGGTGGTGACCGAAATACTGGTCCCGCATTTCGCTCCGGCGGATGCGATGTCCTATTGGCAATACACGGCTCTGGGCCCCACGGCGGGGGCGGCGATCGTCTTCATCCTGTCCCACCCGCTGAAGTCCATCGCCCTGTTGTTCAACCACGAGCTGAAGATCCTGCTGTGGTTGATGTCCTTCGTCCCGCTGACGCTGTTGCCCTTCCTGTCCCCCTACGTGATCCTGGTGGCGCCGAGCCTGCTCAGCCGCCTGTTCAACGACCGGTTGAACACGTGGGCCCCGGTCTACCAATACGATGCGATGCTCGCCCCGGTGCTGATCATGGCCTCGGTGCATGTGCTTTCGAAGATCATCGCCCGCACCGGCAGGAAGAAACTGGCCGTCGGAGCCCCCGCCTACCTGCTGATCCTGGCATTCGTGTGCACGCTGTTCATCCACGCGGTCTTCCCCCTGGGTCGGACGTTGACCGGACAGAACTGGACGATGCCAGAAACCGCGAAGGCCCAGGCCCGGGCGGTGGCCCTGATCCCCGACGGGGTCTGCGTCGAGGCGGCGGATACTGCGGTTCCCCATCTGGTCCAGCGCACCTATGTGGGCTTGCATGGGGACATCGGGGACGATCTGTCCAGCTGGATGATCATCGATTTCAACACCGACGAACTCGGCGGTTGGGATCCGCTCTCACCGCAGGAGGCGTTGAAGCGCGGCAAGGATCTGGGCTTCGAGGTCGTCACCCGCGACGATCACGGCATCTGGGTCCTGCACCGCGATAACCCGGTCAACCAGGTGTGCAGCAACTACCTGCCCCAAGGCTGAGGTCTCCTTCGGCATGGACCGGGTTGGAGGGTCCGTGAACGTGCTTAGAGCCCCAGTTCGACGGCCAGATCAGTGCCGGCGGTGTAGTGGACGGTCCCCAGGCCCAGCGCCGCGGCGGCTTCGATGTTCTCCCGCTTATCGTCGATGAACACGACCTCGGAGGCTGAGGCACCCATCCGCTGGAGGGCATGTTCGTAGATGCGCGGATCCGGTTTGGCCAGGCGGAGCGGTCCGGAAAAGACGAGGTGCTCGAAGTAGCCGGTCCACCAGCCTTCGGCCTCGAAGATCTGCGACATCCTCGCCGGCATGTTCGACAGCACCGCCATCGACGCCCCGCGGGATTCCAGTGCCTCCAGCACCTGCCGGGTCCCCGGATCGGGTTGGGACCAGAGGGCGGTATCGAGCCGGTCCAGCTGCTCGGCTTCCGCCGGATCCACGGGTCGTTCCAGGACGGCACTCCAGTACGACGGCGAATCCAGGGCCCCGGCGTCAAAGGAGTGACGGTGGGCCCAATAGGTGCTGCCGGGATCCTTCAGGGCCCGCCCGGTGGCCTGCTGCAGCCGGTCCCAGTCCTCGGCGGCGGGCGCCGCGGCGATGACCATTCCGTAGTCGAAGAGGTACCAGCCGACGTCGTGCTGCGCATTTTCCATGCGTCCCAGCCTATCCGCCCATCCGGCCGGGCCGATCCGGCCCGGCCGGCGGTTCCCGCAGCCGATGCGGTGTATTCTTCCAAGCGTCCCCGGTCCCCGGGGCCACCATCCAGAACCGCCGGAGGGAAGCGAAGTCGATGGATGACGATTCACGGATCAGCGTCGGGCAATTATCCGCCCGCAGTGGGGTCGCCGTCTCCGCCCTGCACTTCTATGAGCGCAAGGGACTGATCCACAGCCGGCGTAGCAGCGGCAACCAGCGCCGATATCCGCGCTCGACGCTGCGCCGGGTCGCCGTCATCCGGGCCGCCCAGCGCGCCGGCATACCGTTGGCCTCGGTGTTGGAGGTCTTTGAGCAGTTGCCAAGGGACGGGGTGCCTGACCAGTCCGATTGGCAGCATCTCTCCGAGGCATGGCGCGGGGAAATCGACGACCGGATCACCATGTTGGAACATCTGAGGGACCGTCTGGACGGTTGCATCGGCTGCGGTTGCCTGTCTTTGTCCACGTGCGGTTTCGTCAATGCCGACGATCATCTAGGGACCGCGGCCACCGGTGCGCCCAGGCTGGATCAGTGAACGGCCAGCTAGCCGCATCCCCGGTTTGACCTGAACCTAGGTTGAGGTTTTAGGCTCGGAGTGTTCCCGAGGACGTCGTGAACCCGCCGACGAAGGACCACCGATGACCGCCCCCGCCCAGTCCGTCCCAGCGACGCACACCGAT
>JBBSRM010000136.1:0-6981 GCA_038243055.1 Actinomycetales bacterium | reverse complement strand
GCTCATGATGTCCAGCGAGGTGTCCCCCGCCGCCAGACGCCGGGCGAGCTGTTCGCGCTGGGTCGCGGCGTCGGCTGGAAGTATCGAGGTTTCGATCCGGTATTTGCCGTCGGCCGCAGCGGTGCAGGTCTTGGCGATCGCCGCCTGGCCGCCGTCGTCGGGGTTGATGTACCAGGTGAGCACCGGCGTCGAGTCCGGGGAACTGCAGCCGGACAACAGCATGGCCGAGGCAACGGCGGTGACCGCGACCCAGCGGGCACGGCGTCGGAGGCTGCCGTGTTTCGAATCTTCTGGCATCAGTACGAGCCTCCCCGTCAACGTCCGAAAGACCCGGACAATACCGGTCTGACCGGGTCGTTCACCCGACCTTATGCCTTCGGGGTGATTTGCGCCACACACTCATGCAGTGTGTCGCGAGGCGGTTCAACGGAGCCGATCAGCCGGCGTCGTACCGTTCGGTGTCTTCATCGGGGCGTTCATCCGGGTCCGGGGAATCGTTGCCGCTGCCATCCGGCAGCGGACGTGCCTGGAGTGTCCTGACGGTTTCGTCGTTCCCGCGCGGAATATCCACCAGTTCCTCCCGGGGTTCCCCGGCGCCGGTCTCGTCGGCTTCCGGCGCACCTTTGTCATCGGCAGGTGTTCGGTTCATGTGGTGTTCCTCCTCAGGTACGTCATGCCTTCCTGGCCCGCGCGGGCTCAGGAATTGCGCAGGGCCTTGATCAGTGCGTCCTTGTTCTTCTGCGAGTAGCCCGAAAGTCCGATGTCCCGGGCGCGCTGGGTGAGCTCGTCGACGGTCCAGTCCTCATAGCTGCCCGATTCCCCGCCGCGTTCACCGACCTCGGATCGGCTGTCGCGGGCTGCTGCGTTGGCGATGCGCGCCGATTTCTGCTTCGAGTTGCCCTCGTCCCGCAAGGCCTCGTACATCTTCTCGTCCTTGATGGGCGATTTATCCTCTGCCATGGCTGCCCGTCCTCCTTCAGCTGGTCCGTATCCTCCCAGACTACGGATTCACCGGCGCCGGTCAATGGGCGCCTGCTGCGGGGCCGATCAACCGACGGTGAACTGCACCCGCTGCCAACCACTGGCCCCGTTGGGGACCGGGTCGGCACGGTCCTCTGTCTGCACGGTGCCGTCGGCATCGATGGCCCGCACGGTCGCCGAGTGGGTACCTTCCTTGGCACCCTTCCACTCGTAGGACCATTGGCGCCAGGTATCGATGGAGGCTTCGGTGGCCATCTCGACCTTCTCCCAGTCCCCGTCGTCGATCTTGATTTCCACTCCCTTGATGCCTCGTGTTTGGGCCCAGGCGGTCCCGCCGAGCATCACGGTACCGGCGCCGACCGTGGAGAACGGCCGGGGCACATCCACCCGCGAGGCGAGTTTGATGGGGCCGCGTTCCGACCAACCGCGCGTGGTCCAATAGGCGGCCTTATCGGCGAACCGGGTGACCTCCAGGTCAACGACCCATTTGGTGGCCGAAACGTACCCATACAGCCCGGGGACGACCATCCGCACCGGGTAGCCGTGTTCGAGCGGTAGCGGTTCGTCGTTCATTCCCACGGCCAGCAGTGCCTGACGGTCATCGGTGAGGACCTCGAGCGGGGTGGAGGCGCTGAATCCGTCGATGCTGGTGGATAGGACCATATCGGCGCCCTGCTGCGGGCGGGCGCGTTCAAGCAGCTTGCGCAACGGGTAGCCCAACCACTTCGCGTTGCCGACCAGGTCACCACCGACGGGGTTGGAAACGCACGTCAGCGTCAACCAGGTTTCGTCGAGCTCCATGCCCAGCAGCTCATCGAAACCGATGCTGAATTCCTCCTCCACCATCCCGTGCACCCGCAGGGTCCAACTGGCAGGGTCGATGCGGGGAACCGCCAACGCGGTGTCGATCCGGTAGAAGGAGTCGTTCGGCGTCACGAAGGAGGGCATGCCCTTGACCTTCGCGGCGACGCCGTCGGGCAGTGGAGTGGCTTTGCTGGCCGGACGGGGCAGGCGCAGCGCATCGCGTGTGGTCGCTGCGGCGTTGCGGACCCCCGACAGCGCTCGTCCGCCGGCGAGCATGGCCCCGGCTCCGACGGCCGCCACGACGGAGACGGTCAGGAAACGACGTCGCGAGGCGGATCCCGGTTGCTGCGCCTGATTGGCGTCGTGCTCCTGGGGCTCCCCGGTGGTTGTTCCGGCACCAGTCTGGACCGAGGCCGCGAGCCGGCTGAGGTAGTTCAGGGCAACGATGCCTGCCACCGCACCCACGACGGTTGGCACGATATCCAGGATCCCGGTCGCGGGCCGGCTCAACACGGCAGCGGCCATGCCGACCCCCAGGGCGATGATGACCCCCTGGGCCAGGCCGAACCTGCGGCGCGCCAGCAGGCCGGTTCCGGCAGCGACCAGGGTGGCCACGATCCCCATGGAGATGAAGAGCGCCAGCTTGTCGTTGGTGCCGAAGGTGGCGATGGCGAAGTCCTTGAGCCACGGCGGGGTGATGTCGATGAATGCCCCACCCAGGGCCACCAACGGTGAAGACGAGGTGGAGAAGAAGGCAGAGACGAGTTCGGCCACCCCGAAGAGCAACCCGGCGGACACCAAGCCGGCCACGGCGTGGGGCCAGCGCCGCAGCAGCGTGCGGGTCCTGCCTCGAGCCGCGGTACCTCGACCGGGCATTTCTTGCGATTCCATCGCGCGCCTTCCATCCTGCCTTGCGGTCAGCGGCGCCCCTGCGGGTGCCGACGGCCTGCTTCAGATGCCATGGCCTGCATTTCGGAGCCATGGATCACAGAAGGTTCGGAGCCCGAGCCGATCTGGATTGGATGGACGTGCCGGGAGCTTAGAGTTCCTGGAGGACGATGGGGTCGGTGGTGGGTTGCGGCGATCCCCCGGCCGGTTCCACGGTGATCCCCACATGGGTCGCCGAGGACAGGCCGCCTTCCATCAGTGCGGTATCCGTTGAACCGCCGGCGAAGTCGAGCATGCCCATGGGAGACGCCCCGTCTTCACCGATGAGCCACAGTTCGTAGCCCTTGTCCTGCGGGAGCTTCGGTAGCCCTTGGGCGGTCAGCGCGGCCAGCCCGGCCGACGCGGAGTAGGTCACCGTGACTTGTGCGCCGTCGTCCAGCGATTGGGTGGCCGACTTCACATCGTCGGCGGAGAAGATGCGCAGCATTTTCTCGTTGCTGTCATCCAGCGCGGTCATCTGGTTCTGGAGCTGGTCCTGCTGGTGGTTCTGGCTGATGACGACGCCGGTCAGCCCGCCGGAAGTCACCAGCAGGGCCGCAGCCGCGGCGGCCAGGTATTTGGTCCCGTTGCGTGTCCCGGTTCCGGGCGCCCGTCGTCGTGCCCGGGCGGAGCCCAGATCGACGACGTCGCCCGCAGGTGGGTTGGCCTCGACCGACGTCTCAGGTTCAGAGGTCGCGGGGCTTTCGGCGGTCGTGGCCGCGGAATCGTCACGCACGGCAGGCAATTGGGGGGTCTGCCGGATCGCGGCCATGATGTCTGCCTTGATCCGCGGTGGCGGGGTCACTGGCGCGGTGTGGTCGGCCAGCATGGCAGCGGTTTCGCTGAGTGAGCGAACCTCGCGCAGGGTTTCCTCGGAGTCCAGGGCGGCGTCCTCGAAGGATTCGCGTTCGCCCGCTTCCAAGGCGTTGAGTGCGTAGGCACCAGTGAGCAGGTGCAGTTGCCGGTCCATCACGCTACTCCCAACTGGTCTCTGAGTTTGATCATTCCATCACGGATCCGGGTTTTCACCGTTCCCACGGGGGCTTCGATCAGCCCGGCGACTTCCTGGTGGGTATAGCCACCGAAGTAGGCCAACTCGATGGCTTGGCGCTGCGCTGCGGAGAGGCACTTCAATGCCTGCTGCACTCGCTCGCCTTCCATCCGGGCCTCGACGGTGTCCTGGACGTCGTCGTAGCTTTCCTCGAATCCCTTGACCCCCTCGCGAAGGTCGCGGTCCTTGCTGCTTTGGCTGGCTCGGACGCGGTCCACGGCACGGCGGTGGGCCATGACCATGATCCACGAGGTACCCCGGCCCCGGTCGGCGTCGAAACGAGCGGCGTGCTGCCAGACCTCGATGAAGACCTCCTGGAGGACCTCTTCGCTTTGCGACTCATCGCGCAGAATGCGGCGGATGAGTCCGAAGACCCTGGCCGAGAGCTCGTCATACAGTGCTCCGAAGGCTGCTTCGTCGCCCTGGGCGACCCTGCCGATGAGTTCTTCATGGTCCGGGGGTGCGGGTTCCTCCGCTGTCCGGGCCCATGGCAATCTCATATCTGACAGTCTCGCATGACTCCAACCTGCCTGAATACCAATCTCTTTCCCCCGATGGCACGTGGCCCGGGGTGCACCACCGGCCCCGACGGCTGCTGCCGCCGGAGCCCGTGGCTATCCAGCTGCCGGCCCTACTTCTTGGCGGCGTCCGGCATCATGACCTCGTCGATGAGGTACACGGTGGCGTTGGCGGTCTGGACGCCACCGCAGATGACGGAGGCTCCGTTGACCTTCATGTCATCTCCGCTGCCGGTGACCTTAACCGAATCGCCTTCGACGGTCTTGTGGCTTCCCTCGATCTCATCGGGGGTCATCTGGCCGGGGACCACATGGTAAGTCAGGACCTTGCTGAGCATGTCCGAGTCCTCGACGACGGCGTTCAGATCCTTCTCGGGGATCGCAGCGAAGGCGTCATCGACGGGGGCGAAGACGGTGAACTCGTCACCATTGAGGGTGTCGACCAGGTCGACGTCCGGGTTCAGCTCGCCGGAGACGGCCTTGGTGAGCGTGGTGAGCAGCGGGTTGTTGGATGCTGCCACGGCTACGGGGTCCTTGGCCATGCCGGCGACCGAACCTTCGCCGTCCGGGACCTTCTCGGCGTAGCCGGCGCAGCCGGTACCGATGAGGTTGGCTGCCGGGTCCATCTCCGAGGCGGAGGAAGAAGACTCGGACATCGGGGCCGAGGAGGAGGACTCGGACATGGGGGCCGAGGACTCCGTCGATCCGGCATCGCCGCCTCCACCGGAGCAAGCGCTCATGGCGAGCGAGCCCACTGCCATCAGGCCGAAGAGTGCTGCGTACTTGCGGTTCATGGTCTTCATGACGTGTCTCCTTGCTGTCACGGCCAGCGACCGTGCTTGCTTCCCGTTCCCCAGTGACGGGGTGGGCTGTCATGAAGTCATTCGGAGCCCGGCCCGGAACGGATTGGAACGGGGTGGAAAGTTTCTTGGATCCTCCTTCCAGCCCCCGCACAGTGGGCTATTTACCATCTCGTCGGGATTTTGCCTAGGGGCGGGCATGGGGAGTTCTCCCCATGGCGGGCTACCCGCGGGTAGCCTAGAGTCGTTTCCACCGGCACCGGAGCTGTTTTCCCCCCAAAGTTGCTCCGGTGCCGGGCTTTTTAACCCGGGCTCCACCCGTGGTCAGCGAAGTCGCCGACGCACCTCCGAGAAGCCCCGCACATAGCCGGTGGACTCCAGGTAGTCCCCATGGGTGGCCGGCAGGAACTGGTAGGCCTGTTCCTGATAGGAGGCGGCTTCGAAGTCCGCCGTCCCCTCGCCGCCGAGATAGCGGGCCGGGAAGCCCAGCGGGTCCGTGGACCGATAGAGGTTCAGCCACCGCTCCCCCAGCAGGCTTCCCAGTGACCCCGGAAGCACGACGGCAGGTCCCGGATCCGGTTCCTCGGCGATCTCCCCGGCCAGCGTGGGAGGCCAGGGATCGTGCGCGGTAGGTGACGGCGGACCGGCGGGAACCAGCGACAGCTCGTCCGGGCCACAGACCCCCGGGAAGAAACGGGCGAAATAGCGCCGCAATTGGCAGCCGTAACTCAGCAGACCGATCCGGTCCCGGTCCTCCTCCGCCAGACCGCGGGCCGGCAATTGGAACAGCGCGCAGACCGCCAGCACGATCCCCATCGAATGTGCGGAGACCACCAGGCCGCGCTTTTCCACAACGTTCGTTGAGGTGGCGGGGCGGTCCTCGGCAAACCAGTCGACGATGCGGTCCGCCAGTTCGGGGACGACCCGCTCGGCGTAGCAGGACGGTCCGAACGGGTGGGCCTGGGTGGGGAGGAAACACATCAGGTCCCAGAGCAGACCCAGCGGGCGGGAATCCGAACGACGGGACAACAGGTAGAGCACCGCCACGGCGATCATGCCGGCCCACAGCCCCGCGTCCCCCAGCCCGCGGAGCAACGGCCACAGGCCACCCGTCGTCGTCCGGTCAGGACCCAGCGAAGGGATCAGCGCCAGCAGGCCGACGCAGATGCCGATGAAGACGGCCCAACCGATCCACCCGATGAACACCTCCATCCGCCGCAGCACGGCTGCCTGACGGCGGGCGTGATGGATTTCCTCGGCGGAGTGGGTGATCATCGGGCTGGTCGTCCAATCGCCCGCCTGCTGCACCAGATGTTCACGGATCGCCGCGATTTCCTCATCCCGCAATGCGCGTCCGCGCCGATGGATTCCCGCCTGCCGCAGCGCCAGCCAGGACACGGCGGCCAGCAGGAACAGCAGGAAGCCGGCGCCCTGCAGGACATAGACCAAGGGAGGTTTAGGCCCGCGCAGCACCCAACCGGCCCCCAGGACGACGGCGAAGGAGAGCAGGAGGGCGAAGCCGGCAGCCAAGGACCCCAGGATGAACGGTCCTCTGCCGTTCCAGCCCAGGAACTTCCGCCCATCGCCGGAGTCACCCGCCGTACCGCCCACCTTCCCCGTGCGTGCTGCCCCTTCGCAGCCGACCAGCAGGGCCACCAACGTCAAGGCCAGGGCGAGGACGACGACGATGGCAGCCGACGCTCCGGCGCGGGTTCCGCGCGCAGCTCCGGGATCCGCGATCCCGGCGACGACGACCGCGACCAGGACGATCGCGCAGAGCACCAGGTAGACCGCATGCCGACGCGGCACATCCCCGGCGATCTGGGCCTGTGGTTTCACGATCCAGGCGCAGCCACCCATGGTCAGTAGCACCGCCAGCCCGGTCGCCATCGGCCAGACG
>JBBSRM010000135.1:0-7021 GCA_038243055.1 Actinomycetales bacterium | reverse complement strand
CCGGAACGACTCGAGGACAGGGTCCGGCTTCGGCTCGGGTCACTGCTTGAGCCCGTCGCCGGGGAGGAGTTCGACCTCATTGTTTCCAACCCGCCCTTCGTGATCACCCCGCGTCGGGAGGCCGAACGTTCCGAAGACCGGTATACCTACCGTGATGGAGGCATGCCCGGCGACTCCCTCGTCGAATCGCTGGTCCGTGGCCTGCCGGAGGTACTCGCTCCCGGAGGCACGGCGCAGATGTTGGCGAACTGGGAGATCAGCGCCACCGCAACGGCGGCGTCGGACGGCAACGAGAGCCGGCTGGATGAAACCACACCGGGTGATAACGCACCCGATGCTTGGGAGGTGGGGCCGCGCTCCTGGATTCGCGAGGGCACTGAAGCCTGGTTCATCCAGCGCGATGTCACCGCGCCCGAGGTCTATGCCGAAACCTGGTTGCGCGACGCCTCCCAGGGACGTGACCAGGAGGCCTATGCCGAGGCCTACGGCGACTATTTGAGGGATTTTGCCGGTCGTGACGTCGCCGGGATCGGCTTTGGCATGCTCTGGCTCCGCCGGCCGGCGAAGCCGGGGCAACTAGCGTTCGGTCTCCGATTCGAGGAGATCACCCATCCCCTGGAGCAGCCCATCGCCCCGTACCTGCAGGCGCAGATCGAGGCCACCGACTCCCTGATGGGGCGCGACCGGGCGGAACTGGTCCTGGTGGCCGCCGATGATGTGACCGAAGAACGGCACCAGCGACCCGGTGCGCAACATCCGGGGATCATCCTGCTGCGACAGGGGGCCGGGCTGCGCCGTACAACCCTGCTCGGTTCGGCGGAGGCTGGATTCGTCTCGGCGTGCGACGGCGAATTCAGTGCGGGCGTGCTGGCCCAGGCCGTCGCTTCCCTGATGGAAGGGGACCCGCAGGAGACCGCCACGAACCTACTGGCCAGTGTTGATCGACTCGTTACCCAGGGTTTCGTCACCGAAATGCGAAACAAAGGCTAAACTTTTTTTGTATGACTCAGAACACATCCGGAGAAGAGCCGCCCGCTGAGGCGAAGTTCCGGCGAGAGGCCCAAAAACCGGTGGTCATCAGTGACCCACAGGCCATCCGTGCGTTGGCACATGAAGCGCGATTGGAGGTCCTCGAAGAGCTGTTCGCCTCGCAGTCCACACGCACCGCGACCGAACTCGCCTCGCGCTGCAACCTCACGCCCAGTGCCATGAGCTACCACTTGAGGGCCTTGGAGAAATACGGCTACGTCGAACGCGCGGCCAGTGAGGGCGACGGCCGGGAACGACGCTGGAAGGCGGCAGGGGACCAACTGGTGGTCGGGTCCCTGACCGAGTCAACTGCAGCCAAGAACGCGTTCCTCAACGTCCAGCTCAATGCCTTCCGCGAACGGCTCAGCGTGGAGATCAACCGCCGTGATGCCGAACGCAAAGCCGGAATCGAACCGTCTGCGGGCCGACCGCCGGTCCTGACCACCGGCATGGTGTTCCTGCGCAAGGAACTGCAGGAGGAATTCGCCCAAAGGGTCTACGGGCTGGTTGACGAATACGAGGCCCTGGCGCAGCCGGATGAGCGTGGTGTGGAAGGCGAACGCATCTACTACATGCTCTCCTTCCTGCCCGAGGTCCCCGCCGCCGATTCCTGACCCGGCCAACGCGGCGTTGACCACACCCGGGGGTGCCGGCTTGCAGTTGGTGTGCCGGAAGCGGCTAACCTAGTGCAGAATGAGCAGGTGCGCCCCCAACGGCGTGCCGTCAGCTGCAAATAGGAGTGTTGTGCCCCCCAAGGCCAAGGAAAAAACCGGCAAGAAGCTCGTGATCGTCGAGTCACCGGCCAAGAGCAAGTCGATCGCCAAGTACCTGGGCGACGGCTTCATCGTCGATGCCTCGGTCGGTCATATCCGGGACCTTCCACAGCCCTCGGAGCTGCCGGCGGAGCTGAAGAAGTCCTCGGTCGGCAAATTCGCCGTCGACCTGGAGAACGACTTCGAGCCCTACTACGTCGTCTATCCGGACAAGAAGAAGAAGGTCTCGGAGCTCAAGGCCGAGCTCAAGGATGCCGACGAACTCTATCTGGCAACCGATGCGGACCGCGAAGGCGAAGCCATCGCGTGGCACCTCCTGCAGGTCCTCAAGCCCAAGGTTCCGGTCTACCGCCTCGCCTTCACGGAAATCACCAAGGAGGGCATCGCCCGGGCCATGGAGAACATCCGTGAGCTCGATACCGACCTGGTCGACGCGCAGGAAACCCGTCGTGTTCTGGATCGCCTCTACGGATACGAGATTTCGCCCGTTTTGTGGCGCAAGGTCGCCCGAGGGCTCTCCGCCGGTCGTGTGCAGTCCGTCGCCACCCGACTGGTGGTTGAACGTGAACGCGAACGCATGGCCTTCCGCTCCGCCTCCTACTGGGACCTGGCCGGCGAATTCGCCACCACCGCGGGGGAGTCCTTCCGCGCCAAGCTCGTTGCCGTCGATGGTGGCCGCGTGGCCGCCGGTCGTGACTTCGATGACCGGGGAGGCCTGAAGACCCCCAAATCCAGCACCGCCGTCGTCCACCTGGACGAAGCAGCCGCAACCTCACTGGCCGCAGGCCTGCAGGATAGCGACTTCGCCGTCACCAGTGTCGACACCAAGCCGTATACGCGCCGCCCCGCGGCCCCCTTCACCACCTCGACGCTGCAGCAGGAAGCCTCGCGCAAAATGCGCTGGTCATCGAAGTCGACGATGCAGGTCGCCCAGCGCCTGTACGAAAACGGCTACATCACCTATATGCGTACCGACTCGGTGTTCCTGTCCAACGAGGCCGTCTCGGCTGCCCGGAAACAGGCTGCCGAACTGTACGGTCAGGAATCGGTGCCCTCGAAGCCGCGGGTGTACAAGGCCAAATCCGATAGCGCCCAGGAGGCCCACGAGGCCATCCGGCCTTCCGGTGACGCGTTCCGCCGCCCCCGCGATGTGAAGTCCCAGCTCGGGGCCGACGAATTCCGCCTCTACGAACTGATCTGGAAGCGCACGGTCGCCTCGCAGATGGCCGATGCCAAGGGCTCCACCGCTTCGGTCCGGTTGGCCGGGGAAGCCACCGACGGCCGGCGCGCGGAATTCTCCGCCTCCGGCACGGTCATCACCTTCCGCGGCTTCATGGCCGCCTATGAAGAAGGCAAGGACGTCTCAGCAGCCGAGGAAGCCGAGAAGGACGCCGAGCGCCGTCTGCCGCAGCTGGCCCAGGGCGACGCCCTGGTGGGCACGGACGTCACGGCCTCCGGCCACGAAACCTCCCCTCCGCCGCGCTACACCGAGGCCTCGATCATCGCCGAGCTCGAAGAACGCGAGATCGGCCGGCCCTCGACCTTCGCGCCCACGATTTCGACCATCATGGATCGCGGATACGTCACCAAGCGCGGTGGCGCCCTGGTGCCGAGCTGGATCGCCTTCTCGGTGATCCGCCTACTCGAGGAACATTTCGCCCAGTACGTCGACTACGGGTTCACCGCACGGCTGGAAGACGATCTCGATGAGATTGCCGCAGGGCATCTGGCCCGCTCGGCCTGGCTGAAGGACTTCTACTTCGGCGCCGGCGAGGAAAAGGGTTTGCAGGGAATCGTCGAGAACCTCGGTGACATCGACGCCCGGGCCATCAACTCGATCGACATCGCACCGGGCATCGTGTTGCGGGTGGGCAAATACGGTCCGTACCTGGAACGTCCGGCACCGGCCGGCTCCCCGGAGGGCACCGACCCCGAACGGGCGAACGTGCCCGAGGACCTGGCCCCCGATGAACTCACCGCCGAGAAGGCCATCTACCTGATGGACAACGCCGGACCCTCGGAGCGCCCGCTGGGTACCGACCCGGAAACCGGACGCGAGGTCGTGGCCAAGGACGGGCGGTACGGACCCTTCGTTTCCGAGGTGGTCGTCGAACCGACCGAGGAGGAACTGGCCGCCCGGCCGGTCGAATACTACAAGAACGGCAAACCCAAGCCCCCGAAGAAACCGGCGAAGATCAAGCCACGCACCGGTTCGCTGTTCAAGTCGATGTCCCTGGAGACCATCACCCTCGATGATGCGCTGAAGCTGCTCTCGCTGCCCCGCGTGCTCGGTACCGACGCCGAAGGCGTGGAGATCACCGTGCAGAACGGTCGCTTCGGCCCGTACCTGAAGAAGGGCTCCGATTCGCGTTCCATCGGCACCGAGGAGGAGATCTTCACCATCACGCTGGAACAGGCGCTGGAGATCTACTCCCAGCCCAAGCAGCGCGGCGGCCGCGCCGCGACACCGCCGTTAGCCGAGTTCGGGGACGATCCGGTGTCGGAGAAGCCGATCATCGTCAAGGAAGGCCGCTTCGGCGCCTATATCACCGATGGGGCCACCAACATCACGGTTCCGCGGGGGACCGCGGTGGAGGACCTGACCCGTGAACAGGCAGTGGAGTTGTTGGCGGAGAAGCGCGCCAAGGGACCGGTCAAGCGTGGCAGCAAGGCCCCGGCCAAGCGCCCGGCAGCCAAGAAGAAGTAGCGCAGGCGGAGGCAGCGATGCGACTGGGCGTCCTCGATATCGGTTCGAACACGGTTCACCTGTTGTTGATCGATGCCTATCCGGGTGCACGGCCTACGGCCTTCGCCTCGCATAAGCGGCCGTTGTCCCTGGTGGCCTACCTCGATGAGGACGGGGCGATCACCGAGGACGGCCAACGCGAGCTGCTCGACTTCGTCCACGAGGCCTCTCTGTTCGCCACCCGTCACCGGGCCCAGGACCTGCTGGCGTTCTGCACCTCGGCGATCCGCAGCGCGAGCAACGGCCCCGCCGTCCTGGAACGGGTCGCGCAGGAAACCGGGATCCAGATGGCCGAGCTCTCCGGTGAGCAGGAATCAGGGATGACCTATCACGCGGTTCGGCGCTGGTTCGGGTGGAGCTCGGAGCGCATCCTGGACCTGGATATCGGTGGTGGATCGTTTGAAATGGCCTACGGGACGGATGAGTTCCCCGAGCTGGCTCTGTCGGTCCCCTTGGGCGCCGGCCGGTTGACCCGCGATTGGCTACCCGGCGATCCGCCCCGCACCTCTGATGTGAAGGCGTTGCGTGCCTACGTCAAGGACACGTTGGCCGAACCACTGGCCCTGATCGCCCAGCACCCGAAGCCGACCCTGGTCACCGGTACGTCCAAGACCTTCAGGTCCTTGGCCCGGATCGCCGGGGCCGCCCCCAGCGCCGAGGGGATCCACGTCAAACGGGTCCTGCGCCTGGAGGACCTCAAACTATGGACCCGCCGACTCGAAGCCATGACGACCCTGGAGCGCACCGAGCTGCCCGGGGTGTCCGAAGTGCGCGCACCGCAGATGCTCGCCGGGGCCATCGTGGCCTCCGTGGCGATGAACAGCCTGGGCGTGAAATCCCTGCGCATCTGCCCTTGGGCGTTGCGTGAGGGGCTGATCCTGCGGCGCTTCGACCACTTGATCTTTGACGGACCTTTACCTCTGGGGAGTAGCGTGGGAGTTGGCCACGTCGAACTCGGCCAGCTGCCGGGGTTGCCCACCGTGGGCGCGATCGATTGAAAAGAGGGAGCCAGGCAATGTCGAAGGATCCGATTCAGGTGGGGTTGTCCAGTGCATCGGTGTTCCCGCTGAACGTCCACGATGCTTTCGCCGTCTCGCATGATCTGGGCTACGACGGCGTCGAGGTCCTGGTCACCGGCAACCACCTCTCGCAGGACCCCCGCAAGCTGAACGAACTCAGTTCGCGCTACGATCAGCCGATCCTGGCGATCCACGCGCCGACGCTGCTGCTGACCCAGCAGGTCTGGGGAGACGCCTGGTCGAAGATCGAGATGTCGGCAGCCATGGCCCGTGACGTCGGCTGTGACGTCGTCGTCGTCCACCCCCCGTTCCGCTGGCAGGGGGGCTATGCCACCGGCTTCGCCGACGGGGTCAAGAAGATCATGGACGATTACGGCGTGCGCATTGCCGTGGAGAACATGTACCCATGGCGGGCCCGCGGTCGTGAGGCCAAGATGTATCTGCCGCATTGGAACCCCGTCCCGCAACCCTACGAATACGTCACCTGGGACTTCTCCCATGCCGCCATCGCGAACGTGGACTCGCTGGAGTCCATCAAGGCCCTCGGCAGCCGGCTGAGTCATGTCCACCTCTGCGACGGGGTCGACAACGGCAAGGACGAGCACCTGGTCCCCGGCCGGGGCACCCAACCGGTCGCCGCGTCGATGCAGCACCTGCGCGACAGCGGATGGAATGGCCACGTCGTCGTCGAAGTGTCGACCCGCAAGGCCAAGGGAGCCGGCGGACGTGAGGAATGGCTGGCCGAGACCCTGCGCTTCGCCCGGGAGCAACTGGAACCGACCGAAGCCGAGACCGGAACCGCACCGGATGCCGAGCCCGCATCGGATTCCTCCACGCTGCGTTCCTGAGAGGACCAACGGGCTACGGCCCGGGTGTTCCGCAACGCGAAGGCCGGGACGACGCCGGCGCGGACACCGTGGAAGAATGATTCCATGGCATCTTCGAATGAAATCCCTGACACCACCTCGACTGGACAACGCCTGGCCTTCATCGGCACCGGCAACATGAACGGGGCGATCCTCCGTGGCATCCTAGCCGGCGGATTCGACCCACGGTCCATCACGGCCACGGTGCGTGGCAGTGAAAAGGCGGAGCGCCTGGCCTCCGACACCGGGGTCGGAACCCTGGCCACCAGCGAGGACGAGACCGCCAATCAGCAGGCGGTCGCCGCAGCCGACATCGTCTTCGTCGGGGTCAAACCGGTCGGTATCCAGGATGCCTGTCGCGATATCGCCCCGTCCCTTCCGGAGCATGCCGTCGTCGTCAGCGTGGCCGCCGCGGTGACCATCGCCATGATCGAAGAGGCGCTGCCGCAGGGCCAGTCGGTCGTCCGCGCCATGCCGAACACCCCCATGACCGTCGGCAAGGGCGTCGTGGCACTGGCCGGGGGCTCCTCGAGCAGTGAGGCAGACCTCGAAGCGGTCTCCGCACTGCTTTCCGGAAGTGGAATGGTG
>JBBSRM010000134.1:0-7065 GCA_038243055.1 Actinomycetales bacterium | reverse complement strand
CTCCCGGCCTGCAGTCGCGCGCTTTGTTGCGGGAAGTCCCCGGTCACCATGTCCACTCCCAGGTCGACGGCGGTGGTGATGGCTTCGGGTGAGTTCGCGGTGTAGACCCCGAGGCCGAGGCCTGCTGCGTGGACCCGGCCGGCCCCCTGGGCGGTCAGGTTGCGGTAGATGGTGCCCACCGAATCGGCGAATGTGGACCAATCGGCCAGGGTTTGTTGCTCCGGCACGGTGCCGGCCAGCTGCTGCAATGGAATGCCTGGTGCCAGCGCCGCGAACCGGCGGTTGGAGGAGGCATCGAAACCCAGCACGTGGACCTTCCCGGCGGCCACCAACCGCTTCCAGGCGGGGTGCTCGTGCAGCTTCTTCGCCACGAGCTTCTCGACGCCCGGGGAGTTCTTGGGCGACTTGATCTCCAGGTACACCCCGGTCCTGTGGTTCGCGATGCGGGCAATGTCATCCAGATGCGGGATCCGCGCCCCGGTGAACCGCCGGCCGAAGGAGGCTCCGGCCTCCAGACGCCGCAGCTCCTTCCAGGTGAATGAGGTGATCGGATCCTTCGCCCGGCCGGGAAAGACCTCCTCGACGTTGGTCGTGCGTGCCGGGGTGTTGTCATGGAAGAGGAATGGCACCCCGTCGGCGCTGAGCTGCACATCCGTTTCGATGAAATCGACGCCGGCTGCCCGGCCCGCCTTGAAAGCGGCCAGCGTGTTTTCCGGTGCCACCCCGGCAGCTCCACGGTGCCCGATCAACAGCGGTTCCGCCGACGACGGCCCTGCTGCAGTGGCAGCGGGTGCCACGGCTGGTGCCGGTGCAGCAGCAGCAGGGATCGCTGCGGTCGGGATCACCAGAACCGCGATGAGGAGGACTGGAACGGCCAGCGGGCCACGGGGTCTCGTACGGGATGTCAGGCGAAATGCCATGAGGTTCGGTTCCTTCAGCGCTCGGGTCGTGGGTGGTCCACACCCATGCTGTCCACCCCGGACGACGGCTGAATCAACGAGCGGTGAACTCGGAATGAAGGCCCCCGCAGCCGCGGTGGACGGGATCCGTGCAGCCTCTGGTTTCCGGGGATATTCGGCGTATCCTGAAAGAACCAGCAGCTCCTGCCGGGTTGACGAGGAGGTCATCATGAGCCTGTTCAGAAGGCACCGGATCCACGAGAAGGTCGTTGCGCCCGCAGCGCATGCAGCCATGTCGGCAGCGGTTAAGGTGCCGGTCCCCCCGATCTACAAATATCGAATCAACGAGGAGCTGGCCAACCGGATCGCCCTGAAGGCGTACGGAGCCGGAAGCGACGGCAAGCCGAATATTCCGCGTATGCCGCTCAGCGGATAGCCTCCGAACCATCGACCCGCGCCATCCACCCAAGGAGTGTTCATGAAGGCCCTCACCGTCACGCCGGGAAGCGAGGATTCGCTGACCCTGCAGGAGGTGGGTTCGCCCGAACCATCCGAAGGCAGCGTCCTGGTCGACGCGCTGGCCATCGGGCTGTGCGGGACGGACCGGGAGATCATCAACGCCGAGTACGGTGCTGCCCCCGAGGGCAAGGACGTGCTGGTCATCGGCCACGAGAACCTCGGCCGGGTCAATGAGGCGCCAGAGGGCTCGGGCTTCTCCGTCGGCGATCTGGTCGTCGGTATCGTCCGTCGACCCGACCCCGTCCCCTGCCCTGCCTGCGCCGCCGGGGAATGGGATATGTGCCTCAACGGGAAGTACACCGAACATGGCATCGCCTCCCTGGACGGTTTCGGCCGGGAGCAGTGGCGCGAGGACCCGGGGCACCTGGTCAAGCTCGATACCGCCCTGGCCGAGGTCGGCGTCCTGCTTGAACCGACGACGATCGTGGCCAAGGCCTGGGAACAGATCGAACGCATCGGAGCCCGCGCGTTCTTCGACCCGCGGGTCGTCGCGATCACCGGCGCGGGTCCGGTCGGCTTGCTGGCGGCGCTTCTGGGGGTGCAGCGCGGGTACGAGGTCCACGTCTACGACATCGTCACCGACGGACCGAAACCCCAACTGGTGGCCGATCTGGGAGCGCACTTCCACACCGATTCGCTGCCGGACTCGGGGCTGGAACCCGATATCGTCATCGAATGCACCGGGGTGGCCCCGGTGATCGTGGACGCCATCGCCAACAACGGAAAGAACGCGATCGTCTGTCTGACGGGAGTCTCGAGCCCGGGAGGGAAGACGACGCTCGATATCGGGGAGATGAACCGCACTGCGGTGTTGGAGAACGACGTCGTCTTCGGGACCGTCAACGCCAACCGGCGCCACTACGAGCAGGGTGCCGAAGCCCTGGCGAAGGCAGACCCGTCGTGGCTGGGTCGGCTGATCAGCCGACGCCATCCGATGGAGGACTATGCCGAGGCCTTCGAACACCGCAACGATGACGTGAAGGTCGTCATCGATATCGCCCAGCCCTAGCTCCAGCCCCGAAGGGACCCATGCAACGAAATTTCCCGCAGTTCTCCGAGCTGCGTGCGCTCATGCAGTTCCAGCGCCCGAGCTTGGACTTCCGGGCCAACCGACTGGCCAAGGCGGCCGACCTCTGGGATCTGCGCCGGATCGCCCGGCGACGTACGCCCAAGCCCGCCTTCGACTACGTGGACGGTGGCGCCGGAGGCGAGGAGACCCTGCGACGCAACCGGCAGGCCCTCTCCGACGTGGAGTTGGTTCCCGGCATTCTCGGCGGGCACCCCTCGGTTGATCTATCGACGACGATCGCCGGGGCCCGGTCCTCCCTGCCGGTGGGGATCGCCCCGACGGGTTTCACCCGGTTCATGCACGCCGAAGGCGAGGAAGCCGGGGTGGGTGCCGCCGCCGACACCGGCATCCCCTACACCCTCTCGACGATGGGCACCCGGTCCATCGAGGAGGTCGCTGCCTTCCAGCCCTCCGCCCGCCGCTGGTTCCAGCTCTACCTCTGGAACGACCACGACGCCTCGCTCGATCTGGTCAACCGGGCCGCAGCCGCCGGCTACGACACCCTGATGGTCACCGTGGACACCGCCATTGCCGGTCAACGGCTGCGCGATGTCCGCAACGGCATGACCATCCCGCCGAAACTGAACCTCAAGACGGTGCTCGATGCCTCCTACCGTCCCGAATGGTGGTTCAACTTCCTGACCACCGATTCACTGAAGTTCGCCTCGCTCAGCGGCACCTCGCATTCACTGCCCGAGCTGATCAACTCGATGTTCGACCCGACGCTGTCGCTGAAGGATCTGTCCTGGCTGCGTTCAGTGTGGCCGGGCCGGCTCTTCGTCAAGGGCATCCTCACCGCGGAGGACGCGCGCAAGGCCTTGGACTCCGGCGCCGACGGCTTGGTGGTCTCCAACCACGGTGGCCGCCAACTCGACCGCGCGCCGGCGAGCCTGCAGGCGCTGCGCGAGGTGCGCGAAGCAGTGGGACCCGACGTCGAACTCATCCTCGATTCGGGGATCATGTCCGGCGGGGACATCGCCGCCGCCCTCTGCGCCGGTGCCGACTTCACCCTGATCGGGCGGGCCTACATGTACGGGCTGATGGCCGGCGGCCGGGAAGGTGTGCAACGGGCGCTGGACATCCTGGCCGAGGAGCTGCGGGTGGTCACCACCTTGCTGGGGGTTTCGTCCGTGGCCGAACTCGGCCCGCAGCACCTGCGGATGCACTGGCGTGCCCCGGAGGGCCGGTCTACAGTCCGTCCTTGACCGTGAGCACGAGCAACGCAGCCTCGTCGATCCTGGCCTTGAAGGCCGGGTCCGCCTTCGCTTCGGCCACGAGCCCTTCGGTGATGTGTCCGATGGCGCCCTGGTTCACGCAAAGCATCATGGTGCCGCCGGCCTCGAAGAACTTCTTGGCCCGGGTGGCATAGGTCCATTTCTCGAACTGCTTCGCGTCGCACATATCGTCCGAGATGACGATCCCGTCGAACTCGTTGTCCTCGCGCAGCACCGTGTTGATGATCTTGGAGGAGAAGGGCGCGGGGTTCTTCGGGTCCAGTTTGGAGTAGTAGGCGCTGGAGAGCATGACCCAGTCGTTGCCGTCGCGGATGCCGGCCAGGAAGGGCGTCATGTACCCGGAGTCGCGCTGGATCGTGGTGTCGGTGACCCCCGAGGAGACATCGGTGTTCCTGCTGACCAGACCCAGACCCGGGAAGTGCTTGATGACCGGGGCGACCCCCGCTGCCTTCATCCCGTGGGAGAAATCCATCGACCCCTGCTCCACACTGGCGGGATCCTTGCCGTAATCACGGTTGAAGGCGCCGATCGGTGCGTTCTTGACTCCGATCTCGGTGGGCACCGTGTCAGCGACGGGTGCGAGGTTCACATTGACCCCGGCCTTCTTCAGCTCGGTCCCCCACTTCTCGGCGCTGTCCTTCAACTTCCCGCTGGTCCATCGTCCCTGGGTGTCGGCGTTCGGGATCGTGGAGAATCCTGGCCCCTTGAGGACCTGGACCTTGCCGCCCTCCTGGTCGGTGGAGATGAACTGCCCGACGTCGCCGGTGCTCTTCTTGGAGACAGTGGCCTTGATCTGCTTCACCGCCGCGGCAGTGCCCTTCACGCCCACGGTGCTGCGGCCCTTGAGGAAGACGTTGCCCACATGGTTCTTCTGCAGGATCCCCAGGTCCGAAGCGCTGGCCCCCGTGGCGGGGACCCCCATCATGAGGACCTGGCCCACGCGTTGTTCCAGCGTGAGTTTTTCGAGTTGTTCCTGTGCGGCGGTTTCTGCCGCGGGCGTCTCGGGCGAGGACGACGGCGATGCCTGGTCCGCAGCGGCCCCGGAGGAGTCCTTGGCGCCCTGGGTTGCCGTCGGTCCCGAGGAGCCGGCCCCTTCCGAAGTACTACCCGAGGCACCGGTGGAGTCGGGCCCGGGTTCCGGCGTCGTACAGGCGGCCAGCGGCAGGGCGGCGCAGATCAACGCGGCGGTGGCCGCGTTCCTCAAGTGTTTTTTCATCATGCCCTTTCGGCTGGGTCGCAAGCAGGCCTGACGCTCCAGTGTAGTTGCGGTCCAATCAGCGAGCAGCCATGCGATTCAGCCGGTCCCCGAGTTCCCCCAGCACCGCTTTGAGGCCAACGGGTTCCACCACCGTCGCCTCGTACCCGAGCAGGGCGACGTGGAGGGCGACCAGCTCCAGGGAGTTGCCACCCGAGGTCAGGAGGCAGGCCTTTTCGCCAGCGGGTTCGACGGCAGCCACGTTCGGCGGGATCGAAGCGCGGACGGTGGCTGCGGGGGCTGCGATCCTGAACCGGGCGACATGGGCGTAGGGGTTCTGCGAGATCGCCCGCTGGACGAACTCCGCGGCGTCCGGGGCGCTGCGGCGGGTGAACCGCCAGCCCGTGCGGTGCACCGCATCGATACGGTCCAATCTGAAGGCCCGCCAATCATCGCGGTCCAGGTCGAAGGCCATGAGATACCAGCGCCGTCCGGCCGAGACCAGACGGTAGGGTTCCACGCGTCGTTCCACCCCCGGTGCTTCGGTGCCGGCCTTCCGGTAGTCGAAGGTGGCCTGCTCGGGGGTGCGGATCGCGTGGGCCAGCTCCAGCAGCAGGGCGATGGGCACCGGCCCCTCGCCACCACGGGTGCCATCGAGGGATACCGTGGCCCCCGCCACCGCTTCGACCGAACCCCGCAACCGGGCGGGAAGCATCTGGTCCAGTTTCGACAAGGCCCGCAGTGCCGGCTCCCCCACCCCGGCGATCGACCCTCCGGCGGCCACCCGCAGGCTGACGGCGACGGCCACCGCCTCCCCGTCGTCGAGCAATAGCGGTGGCAGTTCCCGTCCGGCCCCGAGTTGATAGCCGCCGCCCACACCCTGGGTGGCCCGCACCGGTTAGCCCAGACCACGCAGCCGTTCGACGTCGCGCCGCACCGACCGCGTGGTCACCGCCAGTTCCGCGGCCAGCTCGGTGCCGGTCCAGACCGGGCGCGACTGCAGCAGACCGAGCAGGCGCAGCACGCGTTCGAGGGTTTCGCTCATGAGATGAGCATGCCACCGATAGCGGACCAAAACAGTCCTACATCGGCAACAGACTGGTGTGATGAACACCCAGACAGAGCACAACACCGAACCTGCCGGCTGGAATCGGCGCCTCACCGAACAACTGACCTGGCATTGGGAGAACCAGCTCCGTCCACGCCTCGAGGGACTCACCGACGAGGAATACTTGAACGAACCCGTGACCGGTTGTTGGACCGTCAGGCCACGCGGCGAATCCGGCCCCGACCACGAAGGCGCCATCGCCGCCGGTTCCGGAGCTTTCGTGGTCGATTTCGCCTTCCCGACACCCGAACCAGCACCCTTCACGACCATCGCCTGGCGACTGGCCCACCTGATCGTGGGCGTCCTGGGACAACGCAACGCCGACCACTTCGACGGCCCCGGGTGCAGCTACCCCACGCACGCCTATGCCGGCACCGCTGCCGAAGCGCTGGAGCAGCTTGATGCCGCCTACGCCCACTGGATGGCCGGCGTCCGGGCCCTGGGCGAGAACGGACTGGAGGCACCATGCGGCGGCGCGGAGGCCCTGTTCGCACAGGCGCCGATGGCCGAACTCATCCTGCACATCCATCGCGAAATCATCCACCACGGCGCCGAGATCGCCCTGCTCCGCGACCTCCATCAGCCGCGGAACGACTAAAGGAGAAACCATGCCCGCCATGCCCGGCCCCGTTGCCGACGAAAAGACCTCCCTGTTGGCCTTTCTGGCCCAACAACGCCAGAACCTCCGGACCGCCGCCTACGGGCTCACGGACGAACAGTCCCGCTCCACCCCGAGCGCCTCGGCCTTGTCCATCGATGCGCTGATCAAACACGTGACGATCTGCGAGGCCAGCTGGATGAACCGGATTGCCGCAGCTCCCCAACCATCTGCCGAGGATGCGATCCCCTTCGCCGAGGCGGTCGCCAGCTACGGGAACCAGTACACGATGACCAGCACTGACACCCTGGAGGAACTCCTGGAGACCCTGGACGCCCAGGAAGTCGAAACGACACGAATCATGCAGACCGCCGAGCTGGACACCCCGGTCCCGGTGCCCCGGAACGCCCCGTGGTTTCCCCAAGACATCGACGCCTGGTCG
>JBBSRM010000133.1:0-7106 GCA_038243055.1 Actinomycetales bacterium | reverse complement strand
CGACAACGTGAACGCCGGCGCCTCCGGCACTGCCGGGGGCGATTCCTAGCCCCTGGCCACCGGGGACGACGGCGAGGACATCACCGTCGTCCCCTGGTCCTTGGAAGTCCCCCGGCCACCTGCCCGAGCAGGTGACCGGGGGACTTCTTCTTTTGTAGTGTTCCTCCAAAATGGAGCCACGGCCCACCTGTGCGTAGGGTGGACGCATGACAGACGAGCGTCCGGGCACCGGATCCCCCCGCATCCGCCCCGTGCGCCAGCCCAAGGCCAGTCCGGAGACACTGAAACGGCTCAAGTCCCATCTAGGCATCCTCTCCACGGTCGCGCTGAAACATCTGGACCAGTCCCTTCCCTGGTACCGGGGCCTACGCCCGCAGGAACGTGCCGCCTTGGGCCTGGTCGCGCAGAAGGGCATCGCCTCCTTCGTCTCCTGGTACGAACGTCCCAGTTCCCCGCAATGGGTGCTCACCGATGTCTTCGGTACCGCTCCCACCGAGCTCACTCGTTCGATCTCCCTGCAGAAGGCATTGCAACTGATCCGTACGATCGTGGAGGTCGTGGAGAACCAGGTCCCCGAGCTGGCCCCCGATTCCGAGCAGGTGCAGCTGCGCGAGGCAGTGCTGCGCTATTCCCGTGAAGTCGCCTTCGCCGCCGCCGACGTCTATGCCCGGGCCGCTGAATCCCGTGGCGCCTGGGACAGCCGGCTCGAAGCACTGGTCGTGGACGCCGTGCTGCGCGGGGAAAGCCCCGACGCCTTGCGCTCGCGCATCGCCGCGGTCGGCTGGACATCACAGTCGGGGATCCACGTCATCGTCGGCAGCTCCCCCGAGGACGCCGGTGCCACGTTCGTCGGTGACCTGCGCCGGGCCGGGCAGCGGGTGGCCAAGGACTGCCTCGTGGGGATCCAGGGCGACCGGCTGATCCTCATGCTTGGTGGGGTCCGCGAACTGGAAACCACGTTCTCCCGGCTGGCCGAATACTTCGGCCCCGGCCCCATCGTCTCCGGCCCTCAAGCCGCGAACCTGCGCGATGCGGCAGCCAGTGCCCATGCCGCCTTCGAGGGCATTGCCGCCGCCCGGGCCTGGCCGCTGGCCCCACGCCCGGTGGCCGCCGATGACCTGTGGCCCGAACGGGTCATGAACGGCGACGCAGCAGCCCGGACAGCGCTGATCAACGACATCCACAAACCCCTCGTCAAGGCGGGAAACGGCCTCGTGGAGACCCTGTCCAGCTACCTGGCCCTGGGCCATTCGCTGGAGGGGACGGCCCGTGAACTCTTCGTCCATGCCAACACCGTGAGGTACCGCCTCAAGCGGGTCTGCGACGTCACCGGATGGGACCCGTTGGTCCCCCGGGAGGCCTTCGTCCTGCAGACGGCACTCGTGGTGGGACGCCTGGACGCGACCGAGTCGTTGTAGGATTCCTCTAAAGCCCCTCGCGCAGCTTCGTGCCCCAAAACACCCGTCATTTCCCCGATCTTTGGAAAGCTGGAACAGTGCTAGCTATCGTGTGCCCAGGACAGGGCTCCCAGACCCCCGGTTTCCTCGAGCCCTGGCTGGAGGTGCCCGGCGTCGCCGATCACCTCGCCCGGCTCTCCGAGCTGACGGGCCGCGACCTCGTGGCCCACGGAACCGTCTCCGACGAGGCAACCATCAAGGACACGGCAGTCGCCCAGCCACTCATCGTCGCCGCCGGCCTGATCGCCGCCCGCGCCCTGCTTGGGGACTCCGGCATGGGCCAACTGCAAGCCTCCACCGTCCTGGCCGGGCACTCCGTCGGTGAGATCACCGCTGCCGCCCTGGCCGGCGCCCTGCCCGAGGCCGACGCCATGGCATTCGTGCGCGAACGTGCCAATGCCATGGCCGAGGCCGCAGCCGCCACCCCCACCGGCATGGCCGCGGTCCTCGGCGGGGACCCCGACGAAGTCGCCGCAACGCTGGCCGCCTTTGGACTGACGGCAGCCAACGCCAACGGTGGCGGCCAAACCGTCGCAGCAGGTACCTGGGAGCAGATCGACGCTCTGGTCTCCGCACCGCCGGCCAAGGCCCGCGTCATGCCCCTGAAGGTCGCTGGCGCCTTCCACACCAAACATATGGCCCCCGCCGTGGGCGTGCTCCAGGATCTGGTCTCTTCGCTGCACCCCGCAGCCCCGTCAGTGACCCTGCTGAGTAACTACGACGGCGGCGCCGTCACCGACGGCGAAGCCAACCTGTCCAGCCTGGTCGCCCAGGTCTCCCGCCCGGTCCGCTGGGACCTGTGCATGGAGACCATGGCCGCCCAGGGTGTCACCGGCATCCTGGAACTGCCGCCGGCAGGAACCCTCGTCGGTCTGGCCCGCCGCGGCCTGAAGGGGCTGCCGACGATGGCGCTGAAGTCTCGCGAGGATCTCGAGGCAGCCCGCGAATTCATCAACGAACATGGCCAGACGGCCACCGCAGAGGACAGGAACTAACGTGAGCGCAGTACTTTCCCAGAACAGTCCGCGGGAGTACACCCGCATCATGGGTGTGGGCGCCGCGCGCGGCGACGTCGTCGTCACCAACGAAGACGTCTGCCAATGGATCGACTCCTCCGATGAGTGGATCCAGAAGCGTACGGGCATCATCACCCGCCGCCGGGCCGACGCCGATACCTCCTTGGTCGACCTGGCGGAGACCGCTTCCCGCCAAGCGCTGGAAAACGCCGGCATCGAAGGCTCCCAGCTCGGCGCCGTCATCATTTCCACCGTGACCTCCCCCTATGCCACCCCTTCGGCGGCCTCCGCACTGGCCCACCGGCTGGAAGCCACCCCCGCCCCGGCCTTCGACATCTCCGCAGCCTGCGCGGGCTACTGCTACGGCGTGGCCCAGGCAGATGCTCTGGTGAAGTCCGGTGCAGCGGAGTACGTCCTGGTCGTCGGAGCCGAGAAGCTCTCGGACATCATCGACAACCACGAGCGCACCATCTCCTTCCTGCTGGGCGACGGCGCGGGCGCGGTCATCGTTGGTCCCTCCGACACACCGGGCATCGGCCCGTCGGTCTGGGGCTCGGACGGCGGCAAATGGGATGCCATCGGCATGACCCACTCGATGCTGGATCTGCGCGATGTCGCCGTACAAGCCGAAGAGGACCCCCAGGGTGACGCCATGGTCGCCAGCACCGAAGCCAAGCTGTGGCCCACGCTGCGCCAGGACGGCCAGACCGTCTTCCGCTGGGCCGTTTGGGGCATGGCCAAGGAAGCCAAGCGCGCCCTGGATGCTGCCGGGATCACCGCCGAGGACCTCTCCGTCTTCCTCCCCCATCAGGCGAACATGCGCATCATCGACGAGATGGTCAAGCAGCTCAAACTGCCCGACACCGTCGCTGTCGCCCGCGACATCGCCGATACCGGCAACACCTCCGCCGCCTCGATTCCGTTGGCCATGCACCGCATGCTCCAGGAACGCCCCGAGCTCTCGGGAACCCTGGCACTACAAATCGGGTTCGGCGCGGGCCTCGTCTTCGGCGCGCAGGTCATCGTCCTGCCCTAGGCTGTTGACCGGACATCACTAAAGTTCACCGTCCGCAGGACGGGAAAAATCGTCGGGAGAGTCCCGGCACCAAAGAAAGGGAGCCTCATGGCTAGCAACGAAGAAATCCTGGCCGGCCTCGCCGAGATCGTCAACGAAGAGACCGGCTTGGCCACCGACGCAGTCCAGATGGACAAGTCGTTCACGGACGACCTCGACATCGACTCCATCTCCATGATGACCATCGTCGTCAATGCCGAAGAGAAGTTCGATGTGAAGATCCCGGACGAGGAAGTCAAGAACCTCAAGACCGTCGGCGACGCCGTGAACTTCATCGCGAACGCCCAGGCCTGATCGATTCCGGTTCTTCCCGCGGGCCCCACTAGGGCAGCCCGGACCGGGAGGCAAGGTCTTCGGGGTGGTCCGCCGAGGTCGGCGGACCACCCCACCTAAACCTCAGGCGTGGAGCAACCTGCTCTACGCCACCAGCAATCCAGCACAGAGAGTATGTTGATGGCTCGCAAAGTAGTAATCACCGGCCTCGGCGCGACAACGCCGATCGGTGGGGACGTCCCCACCCTCTGGGCCAACGCCCTCAAGGGTGTTTCCGGCGCCCACACTTTGACCGCCGATTGGGTCGAGAAGTATTCCCTGCCGGTCCACTTCGCCGCGAAGGCCTCTACTCCGGCTGCGGATGTCCTCTCCCGTGTCGAGCTCAAGCGCATGGACCCCTCCACCCAGTTCGGCGTCGTCGCCGCCCGGGAAGCCTGGAAGGACTCAGGCATCGAGGATGTCGACCACGACCGCTTCGCCGTCACCTTCGCCACCGGTATCGGTGGCGTATGGACCCTGCTTGATGCCTGGGACACACTGAAGGAGAAGGGTCCACGCCGTGTGCTGCCGATGACCGTTCCCATGCTGATGCCCAACGGGCCGGCAGCTGCCATTAGTCTCGACCTCGGGGCACGGGCCGGCGCCCACACCCCGGTGTCCGCTTGCGCCTCGGGAACCGAGGCCATGCATATGGGTCTTGAGCTGATCCGTTCGGGCAAGGCGGATGTCGTGATGTGTGGTGGTGCCGAAGCGGCCATCCACCCCATGCCGATGGCCTCCTTCTCCGCCATGCAGGCCTTGTCCAAGCGCAATGACGATCCCGAGCATGCTTCACGCCCCTACGACATCGACCGCGACGGCTTCGTCATGGGCGAGGGCGCAGGCGCCTTGGTCCTCGAAGCCGAGGAGCACGCCCTCGCTCGCGGTGCGCACATCTACGCGGAACTGGCCGGCACCTCGGTCACCGCGGATGCCTACCACATCACCGCTCCCGATCCTCAGGGTCTCGGTGCCACCCGGGCACTGAAGGCCGCCATGTTCGATGGCCTCATCCAGCCCGAGGACGTCGTGCACGTCAACGCGCATGCCACCTCCACCCCGGTGGGTGACAAGCCCGAGTACACGGCCTTGCGTGCCGCGTTGGGCAACCGGCTCGACGAGGTCTGCGTTTCGGCCACGAAGTCACAGATGGGACACCTGCTCGGTGCCTCGGGTGCCGTCGAATCCGTGTTGACCGTCCTTGCCGTGCAGGAACGCAAGGCGCCAGTGACCATCAACCTGGAGAACCAGGATCCCGAGATCCCGCTGGATGTCGTCACCGGAAGCGCGCGCGATCTGCCCGCCGGGCAGATCGTCGCACTGAACAACTCCTTTGGTTTCGGCGGTCACAACGCCGTGGTCGCGATCCGCAGCGTCTAGCAACTTCCCGACCACTGCCAAGGCCCGCACCAAACGGTGCGGGCCTTGGCTTTTAGCTCATGAACTTAGCTAGAAGAGAAGTCCACTGAGAGACAGCTCGACTAAGCGGGCTCTCTCCTGATCTGTTCTTGCCGGGAACTGGTCGGCAGGAAGACTGGGAGAGAGCTGGCGCTCTGGAAGGTGTGGGTGATCAACCGACCTGGTGCAGCCAGCGGACTGGTGCGCCTTCGGTGGCGTGGCGGAAGGGATCGAGTTCCTCATCCCATGCCTCGCCGAGTGCCAGGGAGAGTTCCTGGTAGACCGCCGCCGGGTCGCCGGCGCCTTGTTCATAGGCGAAGCGGATCCGGTCCTCACCGACCATGATGTTGCCGGCGGAGTCGGTGGCGGCATGGAAGATGCCCAGTTCTGGGGTGTGTGACCAACGGCTTCCGTCGACGCCTCGGCTGGGTTCCTCGGTGACCTCGTAGCGCAGGTGGGCCCAGCCACGCAGGGCGGAGGCCAGTTGTGCGCCGGTACCTTGGGTGCCGGCCCAGTGGATTTCCGTCCGGTACATTCCAGGCGCGGCGGATTGCGGCGCCCAGCTGAGGTCCGTGCGCTCATCGACGACGGACCCGATGGCCCACTCGATATGCGGGCACAACGCTGTCGGGGCTGAGTGTACGAAAAGTACGCCCCGGGTCATGGGTACAGACATGCCATCCTCCAGTTCCTGTTGGTACGTCTTCCCCAACGACCACAGTCACTCTTGGAGGCCAGCACATGCTGCCTGATTTCATTGTGCCCGATTCAGCAGCGAATCTCCACCGTGACCTGCCATATCGGATGTTTTAGTAGCGGTTGGACATCTCAGGCGCGTGGGTGGGCCTGTTGGTAGCTGTTGCGCAAGCGGTCCACGGACACGTGGGTGTAGAGCTGGGTCGTAGCCAGGGAACTATGCCCGAGCAGTTCCTGCACTGTACGAAGATCGGCTCCCCCATCAAGTAGATGGGTGGCCGCGGTGTGGCGCAGGGCGTGCGGCCCCCGGGCTGCAGTGTCACCGAGCCCCTCCAGGGCCTGTTGGACCATGGAACGTACTTGGCGTGCCCCCATGCGCGCTCCCCGCTCCCCCAGGAACAACGCGGGACCGGATCCGTTGATGACCAGATGCGTCCGACCGCGGCTGATCCAATCGCTCAGTGCCTGGTGGGCGGGCTGTCCGAAGGGAACCATGCGTTCCTTATCGCCTTTACCCAGCACGCGCAGGGTTCGTCGATCATGATCGATGTCGTCGACATCCAGGCCGGTTAGTTCCCCCACGCGGATCCCCGTGGCATACAGCAGCTCGAGGATGGCCCGGTCACGGTCGGCGACCGCCTGCTGGCGGGGTGTTGCCGTTGTCGCCGGTGCCTCGCCGGATGCGGGCTGCGGTTCGTCGTCAAGTAGCCGATGCATCTGGGAGTCCTGCAGGACGTGCGGGAGCCGTTTGGCGTTCTTGGGCGATCTCAGCCGCAGCGAGGGGTCCGCGGAGATGATCTCCTCGCGCAGGGCCCATGCCATGAAAGTTCGCACCGATGCTGCGTGTCGGGCCAGGGTTGCCGGGGCCTTTCCGCGGGCCTGCTGCTCGCCCAACCAGAGACGCAGAACGGCCAGGTCGATCTCTTCCAAGGTCTTGATGCCGTGCTTCGTGGCAGCAAAGTCGAGCAGTGAGGAGACGTCACCGAGATAGGCCCTGCACGTGTGTTCGCTACGGGAACGCTCCAGCGCCAGATACCGCTCGAAGCCATCCAGAGCAACGTCGAACTCCTGAGGACGACGGCACGGCCCTCCTGACCCGGCAGCTTGCTTCCTCGCTGCTGGGCCCTCGGCGGGCGGCGTCGTGGTCATGGT
>JBBSRM010000132.1:0-7243 GCA_038243055.1 Actinomycetales bacterium | reverse complement strand
TACGGCAGGGATGCTGCGCAACATGAGTCCGACCGCCAGTGCCACGAGTTCGGGGTTGACTCCCACCTTGCGTAGCGGCGAACAAGCCCAGGCCAAACCGTCGATCAGGTCGGATTGATCGGTGGTCAGCAGCAGGAGCCGTGCCAGCTGCAGTGCAGCGAACATGCCTCCGACGACCATGAACGCGGTCCACGGGCCGTTCATCCACCACTGGTAGGCCGCCAGCAGGGCAAAGATCCACCAGAGCAGCCGCAGCGGGGAGGCCCAGGCAGCGAGGACCCGTGCCCCGGCAACTGCATACAGCAGAAGGCCCATCGCCAGCAGGACAGCTGCCGTCGTGGGGGAGCGGAGGACGACGACGGCGGTTCCGGCCGCGACCAGCACGAGATACTTCAACCACAACGGTGCACGGTGCACCAAAGAAGTTCCGGGTATACGTAGGCCCAACAAGAGGGCATGGCCGCGCATCAGGAGCGTCCCGGCTGGGCGGACAAGGCCAGCCGCCGGTAGTGTTCGATGGCTTCACGAGGGTTTCCATCATGAACGATGTGACCGCCATCGGCGACCAGGACCCGGTCGGCACATGCGGCGAAGTCCAGGTCATGGGTGGCGTAGATGACCTGCTGGTCCAGTGCGAACAGGGTGTTCTGCAGCAGGATGTTGTTGCGTAGGTCCAACAGGGTCGTCGGCTCGTCCGCGACCAGGATGTCCTGGCCTGCGGCCAGGACGCTGGTCAGGGCGACGAGCTGGCGTTCACCGCCCGAAAGATCGTGGACGCTACGTTCGGACAGGTGGGCCAACCCCATGGAATCCAGATGTTCCAGGGCCGCTTGACGGCGTCGTGCCTTGTTTTTGATCGAGGCTTTCAGGGACAGCTCGACGTCCTCGCGAACCAGTGGCATGACCAGCTGGGAGAGCGGATCACTGAACAGGAAGGCAACGCGTCGCCGCACCGCAGCCACGTCACGGACGACATCCTTCCCCTCGACGACGACGCGGCCCGTCGATGGGCGTGCCAGCCCATTGATGAGTCTGAGCAGAGTCGACTTGCCGGAACCGTTGGCGCCGATGACGGCCACTCGGGACTCGCACAGGTCCAGCGTCACCGGTGCCAGGATGACGGTGTCGTCATCGCTGCCATCGGAGTTCGGGACGCTGAGACCTGCGTCGTGGAAACTGATCACCGGAACAGCCTAGGCACCGAAGTCGCGCCGCGCCATGCGCGGGAACGCCTTGAAGACCATGACGGCGACCAAGGTCGCGATGATGTTCTTGATGATGTCCCCCGGCCAGTACGCCAGGTCCACCACGGCTGCCTGTGCCAAGGGGATATGACCATTGATGCTCATTCCCAGGATGCCCAGCGGGTGCGTCACGAGTATGGAACCGGCCATCGCGGCGGCGAAGAGCCACGTCGTGCCCGCCGTCCGCTTCCGACGCAGAATCAGGGTGACGAGGGAGCCCGCCACCAGTGCCGCCAGCGGGAAAGCCAGCAGGTAGCCTGCCGTCGGACCCGCCAGGACGCCCAGACCACCGGTGAACTTCGCGAAGACGGGAACTCCCGCGAGTCCGACGGCCACATAGAGCAGCACGCTGACGGAGCCACGTAGACCGCCGAGACAAAGTGCTACGAGGGAGACCGCCAGGGTCTGCAAGGTGATGGGAACGCCCAGAGGGCCGACGGGGATGGCCGGGACCAGTGTCAGAGCGGCCATCAAGGCGGCGAAAACGGAGATCAGGCCCAGGTCGCGGGCACCCCACCTACTGCGGTGGGCGAATTGCCGGTGGGTATCCAGGGAGGGAATCGTCATGGAAGTCATGATACTTGATCACTGTTCAAGTCTGATGCATTAGGTGAGATCGCACTCGTGGACGGCATCAGCCTTAGGCGGTCATCGTTCGCACGCGTACACTGGAAAGGTTGCGTGTTAGCGCATCACATTCCATTTGAGAGGTTCCCATTGATTTCCGTTGCCGACCTTGAGCTCCGTGCCGGTGCTCGACTCCTGATGGAGGGTGTCAACTTCCGCATCGATCAGGGAGACAAGATCGGCTTGGTCGGACGCAATGGCGCCGGCAAGACGACGATGACCCGCGTTCTGGCGGGCGAAGCGGAGCCCACCGGAGGGACGGTGACGCGGAACGGATCCATCGGGTACCTCCCGCAGGATCCCCGGACGCCGAACATGGGTCAGCTGGCCCGTGACCGGATCCTTTCGGCTCGTGGCATGGATGAGATCGTGACCAAGCTGCGCAAGTGCACGGACGAGATGGGCAGCGAGGACGAGGCCGTCCGCAACAAGGCGATGAATCGGTATGACCGGTTGGACGCGGAGTTCATCTCGCGCGGTGGCTACGCCGCCGAGGCGGAAGCCTCGGCGATCTGCAACAACCTCGCCCTGCCCGAGCGGCTCCTCGATCAGACCCTGGACACTCTCTCCGGTGGTCAGCGTCGACGTGTTGAACTGGCACGGATCCTCTATGCCGACGCCCAGACGCTCCTGCTTGACGAGCCCACCAACCACCTCGATGCCGACTCGGTGGCCTGGCTGCGCGAGTTCCTGCGCAACCACCAGGGCGGGCTGATGGTGATCTCCCACGACACCGACCTGCTTGAATCCACCGTCAACAAGGTCATCCACCTCGATGCCAACCGCGCGACGATGGACCTCTACAACCTCGGGTGGAAGCGCTACCTCGAGCAGCGTGAAACGGATGAGCGTTCCCGTAAGCGCGAGCGCGCCAGCACCGAGAAGAAGGCCGGCACCCTGCTGGCCCAGGCCAATAAAATGACGGCGAGGGCCTCGGGTGCCTCCGCCGCGCAGAGCATGCTCAAGCGCGTGGATCGCCTCATGGGTGGTCTGGAGGAAGCCCGTACGCAGGAAAAGGTGGCCGCGCTGCGCTTCCCGGACCCCGATCCCTGTGGCAAGACACCCATGATGGCCAAGAACCTGAGCAAGTCCTACGGGTCCTTGGAGATTTTCATGGACGTGGACCTGGCCATCGACCGCGGGTCCAAGGTGGTCATCCTGGGCTTGAACGGCGCCGGCAAGACGACCTTGCTGCGAATGCTTGCCGGGGTCGCCGAGCCCGATACCGGGGAGGTCATTCCCGGTCACGGTCTCAAAGTGGGCTACTACGCCCAGGAGCACGACACCCTCGATGTTGAACGCACCGTGCTGGAAAACATGCGCTCTTCCGCGCCGGATAAGCTCGGCGATGCCGAAGTGCGCGGAATCCTCGGGTCGTTCATGTTCAGCGGCGACGACGTCAACAAGCCGGCCGGAGTCCTCTCCGGCGGTGAAAAGACGCGTCTTGCGCTGGCCACGATCGTTGCTTCCAGCGCCAACGTGCTGCTCCTCGACGAACCGACCAACAACCTGGACCCTGCAAGCCGCGCCGAGATCCTCAACGCGCTGAGCAACTACAGCGGCGCCGTCGTCATGGTCAGTCACGATGAGGGCGCAGTGGCCGCCCTGAACCCGGAACGCGTGGTCCTGTTGCCCGATGGCGACGAGGACCTGTGGAACGAAGGCTATCTGGATCTGGTCACCCTGGCCTAGAGGTTTTCCAACCGCCTCGGGGACCACCTCGGCGGTGTCGATGCCCTGAACCGCCGCTAGCTGGGCAGTACAACTAGCGGCGGGTCTGGTCCTCGAAACGGTCGAGGTAGGCATCCTCTAGTTCTTCGTCGGTGGGCACATTGCCTTTCCTGCGGTTGACGCGTTGACGTGGCGCCCGGTAGGCGGAATGGATGACCTCGGTGCCCGCAGCGGCGGCTTCGGCCGCCTCCTGTGCGTCCTCGCGATTGAGCCGGGCCTGCTGCCGCGCCGCGTATCCCAGCCCGATGAAGGACAGAACGCCGAAGGCGAACCACTGCAACGAGTAGGACAGGTGGTTACCCTCATCTATCGAGGGCCGCTCCAACGCGGTGGGGGTCGTTGCCGGGGCGGGTTGCTCCTGGGCGATCACGCCGTAGGCGCCGGTGGCGATGGGGTATCCCAGATCCTCTTCCAGTGCGGGAAGCTCGATCGAGGCTACCTGTCCTTCGGGCGCCGAGCGGCGGATCGCCGGCTCACCGACCTTCAGGCGGGCGGTGATCGCCACCTGTCCCTCCGGCGGTGCAGGAACCACGTCGGGCCTGCCGGCGGAGTCGTCGCCGATGGGCAGCCAGCCGCGATCGATGATCACCCGGGTTCCTTCAGCGGTCTCGAACGGAACCAGGACCTCATAGCCGGGTTGGCCATTGGTGGTGCGGTTGCGCACGATGCGTGTGTCCCCGGGGAGGTAGCTGCCGTTCATCTTGACCGGCGTCCAGGACTGATCCTCCGGAAGCGTGGTGAAATACGCGCGTGCCTGCTGGAAATCCAGTGCCGAAGCGTCGTAGTTGGCTTCGACCAGATCGTTAGCAGCACGGGCCTCATCGAGCCGGTTCATCTGCCATTTGCCCAGACCCACGCAAGCCGCCGCGAAGATGCAGACCAGCAGCAGCCAGCCAAGCCAGCGGGTGCTGGCCAGGAATCGGTACACGGAATCAGCCCTCCTGGGCGTCGTCGGGGAGCGGTTGTGATTCCTTGAACAACCCGCGCTCCGTGAGGTAGGTGGTCAACCACTCGCGGTGGTCGGAACAAGCCAGCCAGATCTTCCGGCGCTCCGGGGTGTGGATGCGGGGGTTGTTCCAGAGCAGTTGCCACTGCGCCGAGAGCCGGCATCCCTTCCGCGAGCACTTCGGCACCGCGGGACCCTCAACGCCGGAGAGTTGGTCGAAGATGCTCATCCATGCTCTCTTTCGTTTCCTGGGCGGCCGGGATGGCCGTGGTGGTGATGGTCCCGCTGTGCTTCCTGTGGTTCGTCCTCATCGCCGCCGGGGACGTACCACTGCCCGGACAACAGGTCGGGTTCGTCGTCGTCCTCTGGCCCGGTAGTTGAGGATCCGGAGCCGAACGGACCGGTATTGTCCCGACGGCTGCCCGACGTCGAGTCATCGTTCCTCGACTCCTCCTTCGACGCGGGCTTCTGTGGGTCATCGTCCCCCACGGGACCTGCCGGAGCGCCCGCCAGCATGGCGGGTTCAGCGGGGCCGCCGTCGTAGTAGTTCGTCTCGGTGCGCTTGGCCAAGTCGGCACCGCTGGCGTTGGCCACGACGACAGCGAAGTAGGGAAGGATCACCGCCAGGACGAGCATGACGACCTGAATCCAGCCGTGGACGAAAAAAGCCGTGATGAAGCAGGCCATGCGCACCGACATCGAAATCGTGTACTTGACGGTGCGTGAATGCATGTCCGCCGAGCGCGACTCATCGGCGTCGGTGATCCGCTGCGGGTGACCGGCGGGGACAGGCTGGTTCAAAGGGTGCGAATGCTGGCTCATGTCTCTTCCATGGTGTTCCCCTCCATTGTGTCACCGTCACGACGATCCGCCGAACCCTCCGCGGCTAGAATGGTGCGGAACCGTTGACCAACCGACTTGGAGGACCCATGACCGAAACCGCCCAGCCCGCGCCGCGCAGCATACTGATCACCGGTGGCAACCGGGGGATCGGCTTGGCCATTGCCCGGGCGTTCGAAGCGAACGGCGATCAGGTGGCCATCACCTACCGCAGTGGCGAGGTCCCCGAGGGCCTGTTTGGGGTGAAGGCGGATGTGACCGACTATGCGTCCATCGACGCCGCGTTCACCGAGGTCGAGCAGCAGCACGGTCCCGTCGAGGTCCTGGTGGCCAACGCCGGCATGACCAAGGACATGCTGCTGCTGCGGATGAACGAGGACGACTTCAGCACGGTGATCGACACCAACCTTACCGGCGCCTTCCGGGTGATCAAGCGGGCTTCGAAGGGGATGATCAAAATGCGCAAGGGCCGCGTCGTACTGATCTCCTCCGTCGTGGGCCTGTTGGGTTCACCCGGCCAGATCAACTACGCGGCTTCCAAGGCGGGATTGGTGGGCATGGCCCGTTCACTGACCCGTGAGCTGGGGTCCCGCGGTATCACCGCCAACGTGGTGGCTCCGGGGTTCGTGAACACGGATATGACCGCCGCGCTGCCCGAGGACACACAGAAGGAGTACCTCTCGGGTATTCCGGCAGGTCGATTCGCCGACCCCACCGAAGTAGCAGGCGTTGTCCGGTGGCTGGCCAGCGATGAGGCTGCCTACATCTCGGGTGCCGTCATTCCGGTCGACGGCGGACTGGGCATGGGCCACTAGGGTCACCCTGCTGTTCGTCTTTGGAGCATTCCCACAACGGCACGACGCCGGATGGGCTGGCAAGATGGAGGAAAGTACCCGTGAAATCGGGCTTCCTCGCAGCATCCGCGCCATGGCCGCGTGAACCCCAACTAGGAGAATTCATGTCAGAACTCAACGGAAAAACAGCCATTGTCACCGGGTCCTCCCGGGGCATCGGCGCAGAAGTGGCAAAGAACCTCGCAGGAGGCGGCGCCTCCGTCGTGGTGAACTACCGGCAGAAGGCGCCACGCGCCAATAAGGTCGTGCAGGGCATCATCGACGCCGGTGGCCAGGCCGTCGCCGTCGGCGCGGACCTGACCGCAGCAGGCGGCGCCCAGTCACTGGTTGATGCGGCGCTGGAGAACTTCGGTTCCCTCGACGTGCTGGTACTCAACGCCTCGGGTGGCATGGAAGCGGATCTCGGCGAGGACTACGCATTGCGCCTGAACCGCGACGCCCAGGTCGACATGCTACGTACGGCAGCCGCCGTCATGCCCGAGGGATCGCGCGTGGTGTTCGTCACCAGCCACCAGGCCCACTTCGTTGATCAGACGGCGACGTTGGACGCCTACGAGCCCGTGGCACGTTCCAAGCGTGCCGGCGAGCTGGCATTGCGTGAAGAGATCCCGGCGCTGGACGCCAAGGGGATCTCCCTGGTGGTGATTTCCGGGGACATGATCGAAGGGACCGTCACCGCCACGCTCCTGGACCGCGCCCAGCCAGGTGCCATCGAGGAGCGCCGCAAGGCTGCCGGCAGGCTGTTCACCGTCCAGGAGTTCGGGGTCGAGGTCGCCGGAATGGCCACGGCCGACGTCCCGACCGGACATACCGAATACGCCGGGGGCGCCGGACACTTCCTCGACTAGTACCGTCTCGACTAGTCGCGTCTGGACTTGCAGAGTCTGGACCGGCAGCGTCTAGACCACAGAAGGCGGCGGGGGCCCCCGCCCGGGGGGGGGCGCCGCCCGAGGTGGGGGGGGGGGGCCGGGCGGGGGGGGGGGTAGCCCCCCCCACCCTGG
>JBBSRM010000131.1:0-7255 GCA_038243055.1 Actinomycetales bacterium | reverse complement strand
GGGCTGCTATGCGGCCTTCCCCGCCCTACGAGCCGCCAAGAGCTTCTGCGAAGCCGAACCGGGCGCCGTCGTCCTGGTCGTTAGCGCCGAGCTGTGCAGCCTGCACGTGCGCAGCTCCAACGACCCGGACACCATCATGGGATCGGCGCTCTTCGCCGACGGCGCCGCCGCCGCAGTCGTCACCTCGCGGCCGACCCCGGCGGGAACCACCTCCCTGGAACTCGATGCCTTCGAAACGGTGTTGACCCCCGTCGGTGAGGAAGCGATGGCCTGGAACATCGGCGACGAGGGTTTTGAAATGGTCCTGGGAACCTACGTTCCGCACATCATCGACGACCACATCATCGACGCTCTGACCCCGCTGCTGGCCCACGACCCCTCGATCGGGGAAAACCATGCTGACATCACCCACTGGGGCATCCACCCCGGCGGGCGGGCCATCCTGGATAAGGTCCAGAACCGGTTGGGATTGGATGAGCGGCAGCTGGAACCGGCCCGCCGCGTGCTCAACGACTACGGAAACATGTCCAGCGCCACCGTCCTGTTCGTCCTCAAGGACATCCTCGAGGGCGCCACGGCCGCCGAGGACCCCTCCGGCGAGCGCGTCTGCTCCATGGCCTTCGGGCCCGGGCTGACCGTGGAAACGGCGTTGATGACCGTGGCACGAACCGAGGCCTAGGCAACCGATGCGCCGTGCCGAAACAGCCACCGAGGAAATGGACCGGCAGGACTGCGACCCGGTGCTGCTGTGGCGGACCTACCAGCAGTTTCCCCTGGTCAACGCGCTGGTCTCCGGCTGGCGCGGGGTCTACCGGGACCTGATCCGCCCGGCCCTGCCGACCACCGGACAAGCCACCATCCTGGATATCGGCTGTGGCGGCGGGGACATCACCCGGGCCTTGGCCCGCCGGGCCGGCGCGGACGGTTTCAATGTCAAGGTCACCGGCATCGACCCGGATCGGCGGGCCTACCGGTTTGCCGCCCGGCACCCATCGGGCCGACCGGGCGCCGAGGTGGCCTTCGAACAGACCAGCAGCTCCGAACTAGTGGCGGCGGGACGCACCTTCGACGTCGTGGTGTCCAACCACGTGCTGCACCACCTGTCCCCGGGAGAGCTCGAGCTGCTGCTCACCGACACCGAGCAGCTCACCCGCGGCGTGGCAGTGCACGCAGATCTGCGCCGTTCACGCACCGCGTCCCTGCTCTTCGGCGCCGCGACCCTTCCGCTGGCCGGGACCTCCTTCATCCGGCGCGACGGGCTGACCTCCATCCGGCGTAGCTACCTGCCCGAAGAACTGGAGGCCGTGGTCCCGGGACGCTGGCAGGTGCAGCCGCGCCGCCCGTTCAGGAACCTGCTGATCCACCGGCCGGCACCGCTGCCGTGATCGACGTACTCATCATCGGCAGCGGTCCATCAGGGCTGACGCTGGCCATCCTGCTCAACCAATCCGGTCTCACCGTCCGCGTCGTCGAACGCCGCGACACCCCGCGGGAACATTCACGGGCCATCGGCATCCATCCCCCGGCCGTTGACGTCCTGCAGGCCGCCGGCGTCGCCGAAGCAGCCATTGCCTCCGGGGTCCCGATCCGCCAGGGTCTCGCGCTGAGCTCAGGACGCCGCATCGCCACTCTGGACTTCGACGTCCTGCAGGGCCCGCATCCCTTCATCCTCTCCCTCCCCCAAGCCAGGACGACCGAACTGCTCAAGGCACGGCTGCACGAACTCGACCCACAAGCACTGCTCGAGGGCCACGAGTTGATCACCTTCCGTCAGGACGACGACGGCATCCAGGCCACGGTGAGCGGGCTTGCCGCCCCCGTATCAGCCAGCTACCTGGTGGGCGCCGACGGGGTCGATTCCACGGTCCGTACGCTCGCCGGCCTGCCCTTCGCCGGGAGCCGCTACTGCGACCACTACGTGATGGGGGATTATCCGGACACCACCGACTTCGGCGCCACCGCCGCCCTGCTGCTGCACTCCGAAGGGATCGTGGAGTCCTTCCCCTTGCCCGGCGGTCTGCGCCGGTGGGTGGCCTGGCACCGGCCGACGGATACGACCCCGCTGACCGGACTCGTCGAACGGCGAACCGGCTACCGGGTCGACGCCGACGCGGCCCAGATGCACAGCAGGTTTCGTTGTTCGCGTCGGGCGGTGGCGCAGATGGTGCGCGGACGGGTCATCCTGATCGGTGACTCCGCCCATGAGGTCAGCCCCATCGGCGGGCAGGGCATGGCGTTGGGGCTGCTCGATGCCGCCGCCCTGGCTCCGTTGCTGGCCGCTTCCGGGACGGCCGGTTCGGTTCGCCCCGTCGCGCTGGCAGGCTTCTCACGGGACCGGTTGGGTGCCGCTGCCCGGGCGGGCCGGCAAGCCCATCTGAACATGGCTTTGGGGCGTCCGCTGCCCGGGGTCCTCGACGGGCTGCGGGCCGCAGCGATCGGTGCCGTGGCCCGCAGGAAGCCGCTGACCGATGCCGTGGCCCACCGATTCACCATGAGCCGGGGTTTCCGATGAAGGCCACCGCTTAGGTCTGCGGTGTGGAATCCTCCGGCGGGTAGGTGATCGTGGTTCCCTCCACCTGGGCGAAGGACGTCAACGTATGGGCTGTGGCCTTGGTCGGACTGAAGATGTCCAGCACCTCGAAGCCGCGAATGAGCATCGCGTCCCCGATCATCGAGCGGTGGCAGCGCCAGGGGACGGCTTCGGCACACATGATGGCGATGGACCGTTCGGCGGCGCTGGCCACCAGCTCCTGGATTCCGGCGTCGAACTCCGGGGTCTGCATGTAATCCGCATAGCCGCGGAAGGAGGTGTTGCGCCAGCCGGTATTCGGGGAGGCCTTCGTGGTGTGCCTGAGCCCACCGAGGCTCTCGATCCTCTGGTAGTCCAGTCCGTGCCCGGCCAGGCTGCCCGGCAGTTGGTCAATGCCGAATTGGGGGTTGTGCCGGGATTTGGGCACGGTGCGCACATCCACGATCCGTTGCACGCCGTGGGCACGAAGCAGCTCGACGAACTCCTCGATCGGATGCGTGGAATGTCCGACGGTATGGATGGTGGAGCCGGATGCTGCTGCCGAATCGGAGGTCATGGCCCCATCATGCCAGCGCTGCCTTCCCACGACCAGTACACGAGTTTCATAGTATTGACGCTCGTCACGTAACTGATATTCTGGTTTTCATGAGCTGCCCCTACTCGCAAGACACCCCAGAGCCCCCCGGCGCCGCCACCGGCGAACGCGATATCGAAGAGACTGTGCGCACGGACTTCAGCCACGAGATGTCCTACGGCGGATATCTGGATCTGGACAAGGTCCTGCACGCCCAGCACCCCCACAGCAATCCCGAACACCACGACGAGATGCTGTTCATCATCCAGCACCAGACCAGCGAGCTCTGGCTCAAGCTGGTCCTCCACGAACTCGTCGAGGCCCGGCGCCTCATGGATGCAGACGACCTGGGCAAGGCACTGAAATGCCTGGCCCGGGTCAAGCACATCCAGAAGGTCCTCACCGACCAGTGGTCGGTGCTTGCGACCCTCACCCCGCGTGAATACGCCCAGTTCCGCGACACGCTCGGCTCGGCCTCCGGTTTCCAGTCCTGGCAGTACCGCGCCGTGGAATTCATCCTGGGAAATAAGCACCGCGGCATGCTCAAGGTCTTCGAATCCCATCCCGAAGCCCACGCCATGCTCAGCCAGCTCCTCGAGGAACCCACGGTGTACGACGCGTTCCTCGCCGCGCTCTCCCGCGCCGGCTACACCATCTCCGACGAGATCCTGCACCGCGATTTCTCGAAGGCCTGGGTTCTGCACGAGGAACTCATCCCGGTGTTCAAGGAGATCTACGAAACCGAGGAAACCCGCTGGGGCTTCTACCAGGCCTGCGAGGATCTGGTGGACCTCGAGGACAACTTCCAGGCCTGGCGCTTCCGCCACCTGCGCACCGTGCAACGCACCATCGGCTTCAAACGAGGCACCGGCGGCTCCTCCGGCGTCGACTTCCTCCGCCGAGCCCTCGACCTGACCTTCTTCCCCGAGCTCTACGCCGTCCGTACCGAAATCGGCAACTAGCCCGAAAGGCCCCCTCCGCATGAGCACCTCCCCCGCATCCCCGACCAGCGCCGATCTGGATGCCGCCGATCCGCTGGCCGCCTACCGCAGCCGCTTCCTGGTCCCAGCAGCTGATCCGGCCCACCCGCTGACCGCCTACCTCGACGGCAACTCGTTGGGGCGGCCGCTGGCCGCCACGGCGGAACGGCTGGCCACCTTCGTGCGCACCGAATGGGGCGCCGGACTGATCCGCAGCTGGGATGAGAAATGGATGGACGAGCCCACCGTCCTCGGCGACCGCCTTGGCGAGGTCGTGCTCGGTGCCGGGCCGGGACAGACGCTGGTCGGCGACTCGACGTCGATTCTGCTCTATAAGGCGCTGCGTGCGGCGCTGGACCACCAGCAGGCCACCGACCCCCGGCGCTGCGAGATCGTCATCGATGCGGGGAACTTCCCCACGGACCGATTCATCGTCGAGGGCATTGCCGCCGAACGCGAGGCGACCCTGCGCTGGATCATCCCCGATCCCGCGACCGGGGTGACCACCACCGACCTCGACCAGGTCCTGTCCGAGCGCACCGCCGTCGTGCTCTTGAGCCATGTGGCCTACCGCTCGGGCTACCTGGCCGACGCCGAAGCCATCACCGCGCAGGTCAAGGGCAGCGGTGCCCTCATGGTGTGGGACCTGTGCCATTCGGTCGGTGCCGTCCCACTGCACCTCGATGCCTGGGGCGTCGATCTGGCGGTGGGCTGCACCTATAAGTACCTCAATGGCGGCCCCGGCTCCCCCGCATTGGCCTATGTCGCTTCGGCGCTTCAATCCACGCTCCGCCAGCCGATCTGGGGCTGGATGGGGGCAGCTGATCCCTTCGGGATGACGGAGACCTATGAACCAGCCGGCAATATCCGCCGCTTCATCACCGGGACCCCGCCCATCCTGGCCATGCAGCCGCTCAAGGACATGGTGGAGCTGATCGCCGAGGTCGGCATGGACGCCGTCCGTACCAAATCGGTGGAACTGACCGAGTATGCGATACGCCTGTGCGAGGAGCGGCTTTCCGAGCACGGTGCACTGCTCTCCAGCCCTCGCGATCCCGAACAGCGCGGTTCCCACGTCACCGTGGACCACCCGGACTTCGCAGAGGTCACGACCCGTCTGTGGGAGCAGGGAGTGATCCCCGACTTCCGCCCACCGAACGGATTGCGCATCGGCCTGTCGCCGTTGAGCACCAGTTTCGCCGAACTCGAGGCGGGCGTCGAGGCGATCGCCGCCGCACTGGCCGACATGAAATGAGTGCCGTCCTCGACGACATGGACTCCCGCCCCGGGAGCACCACGTCGTTGTTGCGCACCATCATCGGGTTGTACCTGCGCAGTGCCGGGGGGTGGATGTCCTCGGCCCAGCTGGTCACTCTGATGGAGGCCGTCGAGGTGTCCCCGGCACTGACGCGCACCGCCCTGACCCGCTTGCGGCGCAAGGGAGTCCTCGATGCCGCCACCCACGAGGGCGTCTCGGGCCATGCAGTCGGGGAACGGGCGCGGCAGATGCTCGAACGCGGTGACCGCAGGATCCACGAACCCCGGGCCATGGGTGCCGACGATTCCTGGTGCCTGGTGTCCTTCACGGTGCCCGAAGCCGATCGTGGGCTGCGCCATCAACTGCGCCGCCGACTGCATTGGATTGGCTGCGGCACCGTCGGGCCGGGACTCTGGATCTGTCCGCAGTACCTGCAGACCGAAACCGAGGAGATCCTCGAGGATCTGGGCCTACGCGGTCGTGCCGTGCTCTTCGTGACTTCACGCCCCCAGGTGGCCGGCCCCCTCCGCGAGGCAGTGGCCGATTGGTGGGACCTCGACGAACTGGCGGGTTTGCACCTGGAATTCCTGGACCGACAGCGCGATGTCCCGGCGTTGCCGCCCTCCGACGGGGCGACCGCCTTTGCCACCTACCTGCGGTGCATCGATAGCTGGCGGATCATTCCCTACCTCGACCCGGGCCTACCGGCAGACTGCTTGCCCGAGGATTGGCCGGGGGCTGCCAGCAGTACCCGCTTCCTCCAGCTCCGCGACGCCTACCGGCCCGAGGCGCTGGCCTACGTCCAATCCATCGTGACGATTCCCCAGCACGCCTGAGCCCTCCTCCGCCCCGGCCGGAGCCCCACCGGGCCCTCGTAGCGAGGTGTAGCGTGTGGCCATGACGCCAATAGGACTCGCTGCCCGGTTCCTCGCCCTGCATCACGGCCCGACGCCGTTGCTGCTCGCCAATGCCTGGGACGCGGGTTCGGCTCGGCTGTTCGCCTCGATGGGTTTCCTCGCACTGGCCACCACCAGTAGCGGATATGCGGCGTCGGTGGGCCGTCTCGATGGTCAGCTGACGCGCGACGAGACGTTGAAGCATGCGGCGGAGCTGGTGCAGGCGACGGAACTGCCGGTCAGTGCCGACCTTGAAAACGGGTTCGCAGACAGTGCATCGGCCGTCGGGGAGACCTTTGACCTCGCAGCACAAATCGGGCTGGCCGGCGCATCGATAGAGGACTTCACCGGCGAGGCCGACTCCCCGATCTACGGGGTCGACGCCGCCACGGAGCGGGTCAGTGCCGCAGCTGAAGCCTGCCACCGCGGGCCAGCGCCGTTGGTGTTGACCGGACGGGCCGAGAACTTCCTGCATGGCCAACCGGATCTGGCCGACACCATCCGCCGCCTCCAGGCCTACCAGGAGGCCGGAGCGGATGTGCTCTATGCACCCGGACTGACCCGACTCGCAGACATCCGGTCGGTCGTGGAATCGGTGGACCGCCCGGTCAACGTGCTCGCAATGGCGCAGACGCCGGAGGTCTCCGCGTTGTCCTCCGTCGGTGTTGGCCGCGTTTCAGTCGGTGGCGCCTTCGCCTTCGCCGCCGTCGATGCAGCGGCAGCGGCGGCACGTGAGTTGTTGGGCGAAGGAACCTACGAATACACGTCACGCTCGAAAACCGGCAAGGAGATCCTCTCGAGGGTTTTCGGTGCCTGACCCCGGACGCACGAAGTGGCCCCCCCGCGGCCCCGGGGGGGCCGGCGGTGGGTTGTCGAAAAAAACCCCCCGCCCCGGGGGGGGGGTGTCGCGGCTCCCCCCCCCCGGCCCGGTGGGGGTTTTCAGAAAACCCCCCCCCGCCCCCCGCGGGCCCCCGGGCCGCCCACTTCGTGCGTCCGGGGTCAGGCACCGAAAACCCT
>JBBSRM010000130.1:0-7298 GCA_038243055.1 Actinomycetales bacterium | reverse complement strand
CGCGACGGGCACCTACACCTCGGGCACCTTCGCCACCGCCGCCGAACGGCTCGAAGCGGTGGCCGGCATGGGCTTCGACGTCATCTACCTGCCGCCGATCCACCCGATCGGCAGGACCTTCAGGAAGGGCCCGAACAACACACTGACCGCCGGCGAAGACGATCCGGGATCCCCGTGGGCCATCGGCTCCGCAGACGGTGGCCACGACGCCATCCATCCGGATCTGGGTACCGAGGCCGATTTCGCAGCATTCGTGGAACGCGCCCACGATTTGGGTCTCGAAGTGGCCCTGGATCTGGCCTTGCAGGCCTCTCCTGACCACCCTTGGGTGGCCGATCATCCCGAATGGTTCACCACCCGGGCCGACGGGAGCATTGCCTATGCCGAGAACCCGCCGAAGAAATACCAGGACATCTATCCGCTGAACTTCGACAACGACCCGCAGGGCCTCAGCGCCGAGGTGCTGCGCATCGTCACCCTGTGGATCGAACGCGGTGTGCGGATCTTCCGGGTGGACAATCCACACACCAAACCCGTCGGTTTCTGGGAGTGGCTCATCGCCGAGGTCAACGAGGACCACCCCGGGACCGTGTTCCTGGCCGAGGCCTTCACCCGGCCGGCCATGATGCATGCCCTGGGGCGGGCCGGGTTCCAACAGTCCTACTCGTACTTCACGTGGCGGAACACGAAGGAGGAACTGGAGGAGTACCTCCCGCACGTCTCCGCCGAAACCTCGGCGTTCTTCCGCCCGAACTTCTTCGTGAACACCCCAGACATCCTCTCCGAATACCTGCAGTTCGGCGGACCGGCGGCGTTCCGGATCCGGGCGGCCCTCGCCGCGACGGCTTCCCCGCTCTGGGGCGTCTACGCGGGATACGAACTCTACGAACACGTCGCCCGGCCCGGTGCCGAGGAGTACATCGACAACGAGAAGTTCCAATACAAGATCCGTGACTTCGACAGCGCAGAAGTCGAGGGCCGCTCCCTGGCCCCCTACCTGCGCCGGCTCAACGCCATCCGCGCCGACCATCCGGCGCTGGGCGAATTGCAGAACCTCGTCGTCCACCCCACCGGCGACGACGCCACCATCGCCTACTCGAAGTCCCGACGGACCCGCCCCCTGGGCATCCCCGCACCGGGTGGAAGCGCTGCAGCCCCGGACGCCGCCACCCGGACATCGGCCCCGGATCCGTGGGTGGGCGGGGAAGCTGCCCGGGATGACGGGCAGGCGATCGACACCCTCATCGTCGTGGTCAATACCGATCCCCATGGCGCACGCGAGTGCACGGTGAGCCTGGATCTGGAAGCGTTGGACCTGCGGCCGCAGGACCTGGACGAGGAGGGCAGGTTCACCGTGGACGATCTTCTCACCGGCCGAAGCTGGAAATGGTCGGCACATAACTACGTCCGCCTGGACCCGCACCAGGAGCCGGCCCACATCCTGCACATCCGTCGGGGGACCTGATGGCCAACCCGTACCAGCTCAACGTTCCGGGTCTGACCCACGATCCGCAATGGCACCGCAAGTCGGTGTTCTACGAGGTGCTGGTACGGGCTTTTTCCGACGCCAACGGCGACGGTAGCGGAGATATCGCCGGCTTGATCGACAAGCTCGACTACCTGCAGTGGCTGGGCGTGGATTGCCTCTGGGTTCCACCGTTCTATAAATCGCCGCTGCGTGATGGCGGCTACGACATCGCCGACTACTACGACGTGCTCGATGAATTCGGTACCATCGGTGATTTCCGCCGGCTGGTCGCCGAAGCCCACGAACGTGGGCTGCGCATCCTCATCGATCTGCCGATGAACCACACCTCCGACGAACACCCTTGGTTCCAGGCCTCCCGGCGGGACCCCGAAGGAGAATACGGGGATTTCTACGTCTGGTCCGATACCGATGAGAAGTATTCCGACGCCCGCATCATCTTCGTGGACACCGAGGAATCGAACTGGGCCTTCGACCCGGTGCGTCGACAGTTCTACTGGCATCGCTTCTTCGACCACCAGCCGGACCTGAACTTCGAGAACCCGCGGGTGCACGAGGCCATGTTCGACGTCGTGAGGTTCTGGCTCGACCTGGGGGTGGACGGCTTCCGCGCCGATGCGATCCCGTATCTCTTCGAGGAGGAGGGGACCAACTGCGAGAACCTGCCGGCGACCCATGATTTCCTGCGCCGGCTGCGGGCGGTCGTGGACTCCGAGTATCCCGGCCGCATCATCATCGCCGAAGCGAACCAGGCGCCGCAGGAAGTGGTCGAATACTTCGGCACGACGGAGGAACCGGAATGCCATATGTGCTTCCACTTCCCGATCATGCCGCGGCTGTTCTACGCCCTCCGGGACCAGGTGGCCGCGCCGATCATCGAGGCGTTGGAACAGACCCCGGACATCCCGCCCGGCACCCAGTGGGGGACCTTCCTGCGTAACCACGACGAGTTGACGCTTGAAATGGTGACCCCCACCGAACGCGAAGCCATGCTCGGCTGGTATGCCCCGGACCCGCGGATGCGCGCTAACGTGGGCATCCGTCGGCGGCTGACGCCGTTGCTGGATAATTCGCGTTCCGAGCTCGAACTCATCCATGCCCTGCTCTTCGGGTTGCCCGGCAGCCCGTTCCTGTACTACGGGGACGAGATCGGGATGGGCGACAACATCTGGCTGGACGACCGGGACGCTTCGCGCACCCCCATGCAATGGAACCCCGACCGCAACGCCGGGTTCTCCGTCGCCGACCCCGGGCAGCTCTATCTTCCGGTGGTCCAATCACTGGTCTATGGCTACACCAGCATCAACGTCGAACAGCAGCTCGAACACAGCGGGTCCCTCCTGCACTGGGTGCGGCAGATCCTGGGGGTACGCCGCGAGCATCCGGTCTTCGGTTTGGGAGACTACCGCAACGTACACGCCTCCAGCCCCAGCGTGCTGGCCTTCCTGAGGAGCCCCGAGGAACCGGGGCCCCGGGGATCCGGCCAGGACGAGGCCGAGGAGGAGATGGAGACGCTGCTCTGCGTCTACAACCTGTCCCAACACCCGGTGGCCACCGAGTTGGAGCTGCCCGAGTACGCCGGTCGCGGCCTGCGGGACATCTTCGGTGGCTCCGCCTTCCCGCCCGTTTCCCCCGAGGGACGGCTCACCCTGGCGCTGGGCTCCCAGGGGTTCTACTGGTTGCGGATGCGCTCGGTGCGTTCGGACGTCCACGCCGCGTCGACCTCGACGCTTCCGATCATCGACCCGGGGGAGAGGCGATGAGGTACGACGCCGATATCACCCGGGTGCTGGCCGGCTGGTTGGGGGAACAACGCTGGTGCCCCGCCCCGAGCGGAACGTTCACGCTGTCGGTGGTCGGCGTGCTGCCGGTGCCGCAGCCCGATCCCGACGCACTCATGCTCAGCCTCCTGCTGGCCATCCACCCCATCAACCAACCCGGCCGGGAGACTGGACCACTGGTGGACCAGTCACCTAATAATGACGTATCCATCGTGCAGGTCCCCGTATCGCTGCGTCGGAACCCCCTGGAGGAGCCGCTGGTCTGCCTGGGGACACTGGACGACCTGGCCGTCCAGTCCCTGGCACCCCACGTGACCGACCTCCGGGCCGGAGGCGTCTGGCTGGTCCACGATGGGCCCCAGGATCCGGGCTTCGTCAACGCCTGGGCCGCCCTGATGGGCGATGCGCCGTCCGGTGAGCACAGCGGGCCGGCAACGATGCGGGCCCTGGACGGGGAACAATCCAACACCTCGGTCGTGCTCGACCTCCCCGGGGGCCCGGTCATCATCAAGTTCTTCCGGGTCCCGCTGCCAGGGATCAACCCCGACGTCGAACTGGGTTCGCTGCTTTCGGACGCCGGCTCGAAGGACGTGCCCCGCTCGGTGGGCAGCCTGGAAGGCCGCTGGACGGTGGGGCCCACCGAAGTCAGTGGAACCCTGTCGGTCATGCGCGAATTCTTCAACTCGGCCGTCGACGCCTGGCGCCTGGCCAGCATCGCGGCCATCGACGACAGGGATTTCACCCCCGAGGCCACCGAACTCGGACGGGCCGTGGCCCGTCTGCACCACCAGCTGGCCGAGGTCGCACCCACCGCCGTGGCCAGCGCGGAGGAAACCGCGGCGTTCATCGGGGCCCTGCGCGCGCGACTGGCCTGGGGGTGGGAACGGGCGGCACCTGCCGACGGGGCCCTGGCCGATGCCTTCAGCGAGGTCCTGGAATCATTGGGATCCCTGGGCCGGCTGCCGTTGCTGCAGCGGATCCACGGGGACCTGCACCTGGGCCAGATCCTGCGTACCGAAGAACGCGGTTGGGTCGCCCTGGACTTCGAAGGAGAGCCCCTGCGTAGCGCGGGGGAGCGGCGTGCACCGGATGTGGCGCTGCGTGACGTGGTGGGCATGCTGCGCTCCTTCGATTACGCAGCAGGACGGGCCACCCGCACCGATACCGCGTCCGAAGCCGCTGTCCCCGTTCCCGAGGCGGCCTATCAGGCGGCCCGCCAATGGTCGGCGCGGACCCGCAAGGCGTTCCTGACGGGGTACCGTGAGGAAACGGGCGAGGCCGTCGACATCCAGTCGCCGCTCTTTCTGGCCCTCTGGCTGGACAAGGCCCTCTATGAAGTCGTGTACGAACGGCAAAACAGGCCGACCTGGGAACAGGTGCCGGCCTCGGCGGTCCAGGAGGTCCTCTCAGCCATGCAGAACCCAGCGGATTCACCCCGGCGGGCCGAAACAGGCGCCGCAGCAACCCCCGGTGCGTCGGATCGCGCCTCCATACCCCGTCCGGTCGCGGCAGATGTCCTGGAAGCCATCGCCGAAGGCCGCTTCCACGCACCCCACGGAGTCCTCGGCGCCCATCTGGCGAACGACGGCTCGGTCACCGTGCGCACGCTGCGCAAGCTGGCAAGCACCGTCACCCTGGTCACCGAAGACGGCCGCCAGGACATGACCCATGAGTACGACGGCGTCTGGGTGGCGGTTCTGTCTCCTCCGCCGGGACGTGAAGGGACCGTGCCCGACTACCGGCTCGAGGTCACCTACCCGGGATCCTCCCCTTCGCTGGTCGACGACCCCTACCACTACCTGCCCACACTGGGGGAGATCGACCTGCACCTGATCGGGGAGGGGCGGCATGAGCGCCTCTGGGAGGTCCTCGGCGCCCGGGTACGGAGGTACCACACGGCCATGGGGAAATGCGAGGGCACGGGGTTCGCGATCTGGGCCCCCAATGCCCAAGCGGTCCGTGTGGTCGGTGACTTCAACGACTGGGACGGAACCGGCAACGCCATGCGTTCGCTGGGACGCTCCGGAGTCTGGGAGCTGTACATCCCCGGGGTCGCCGCCGGAGCCACCTACAAATTCGAGATCCTCGGCCATGACGGACACTGGAGGCAAAAAGCCGACCCGATGGCCCGGAACACCGAGATCCCGCCGCTGACCGGATCCGTCGTCGTGGAGTCCTCCTATGGCTTCCAGGACGAGGAATGGATGGCGGCCCGGGCCGAAACCGACCCGCATGCGGGGCCGATGAGCGTCTACGAAGTGCACCTGGGCTCCTGGCGCCCCGGACTGGACTATCGCCAAATGGCCGAGCAGCTTAGCGAATACGTGACCTGGCAGGGATTCACCCACGTGGAGCTGATGCCCGTGGCCGAGCACCCGTTCGGCGGATCATGGGGCTACCAGGTGACCTCCTACTATGCGCCGACCTCGCGATTCGGCCACCCTGACGATTTCCGCTACTTCGTGGACCGGCTGCACCAGGCGGGCATCGGGGTCATCATGGATTGGGTCCCGGCGCACTTCCCCAAGGATGAATGGGCCCTGGCCCGGATGGATGGCCAGCCGCTCTACGAGCACCCCGACCCACGCCGCGGCGAGCACCCCGACTGGGGGACCCTCGTCTTCGACTTCGGACGCAACGAGGTCCGCAACTTCCTGGTCGCCAACGCCCTGTACTGGATGGACGAATTCCATATCGATGGCCTGCGCGTCGATGCCGTGGCCTCCATGCTCTACCTGGACTACTCCCGTGAAGACGGGGGATGGGAGGCGAACATCCATGGGGGGCGTGAGAACCTGGAAGCGATCGCCTTCCTGCAGGAGCTCAATGCCACCGCCTACCGGCTGAATCCCGGCATTGCGATGATCGCCGAGGAATCCACGGCCTTTCCCGGTGTCACCAGTGACACTAGCGGCGGTGGGCTCGGCTTCGGGCTGAAATGGAACATGGGCTGGATGCATGACTCCCTCGAGTACATGTCCGAGGACCCGATCCACCGCTCCTACCACCACAACAAGATCACCTTCTCCATGGCCTACGCCTATACCGAGAACTTCCTGCTGCCCATCAGCCACGACGAAGTGGTCCACGGAAAGGGCTCGCTGCTGCGCCGCATGCCCGGTGACCGATGGCGCCAGCTCGCCCAGGTCAGGGCCTATCTGGCCTTCCAATGGGCCCACCCGGGTAAGCAGCTGATCTTCATGGGCACCGAATTCGCCCAGGAGGGGGAGTGGAGTGAACAACACGGGCTGGACTGGTGGGTGGCCGACACCCACCAGCACCGCGGAGTCCAGCTCACCGTCAGGGCGCTGAACGGGATCTACCGGGAACTGCCGGCACTCTGGGAACTGGATAACGACCCGTCGGGCTTCGAATGGATCAACGACCACGAAGCAGCGGGCAATACCTTGAGCTTCATCCGTCGGGACGAGAAGGACGACGTGATGGTGTGCGTCGCGAACTTCTCAGGGGAACCACACCCGGGCTATGAACTCGGCCTGCCCGTCGCCGGGGCATGGACCGAGGCACTGAATACCGACGCCGAGGAGTTCGGCGGCTCGGGGGTCGCCAATACCGGGACACTCACTGCCGACGGCCCGGCCCATGATGGCCAGCCCGCCTCGGTCACCGTGGACCTGCCCCCGCTGGGCGTGCTGTACCTGGTCCCGGGCAGCGCGAGCTGACCCGCAGAACCCGAACCCCCGGAAACACGGGGGTTTTGGGCCGGCCCTCCGGCGAGGAAGCCTCCGATTAGGTGAACCAGCCGGATATGGGTATAGTTATTTCCCGCGCCGGTCGCCAATAAAACTTCTCCACGGAGAGGCCCACGGGACGGCGCAGACTTCCGAAAAGCCAACGAAACGGTCGATTTGACCGGGTTCAGGCCAACGGGTAAGTTAGACAAGTTGCTCCAGAGCGAAGCGGTCGGCCGGAAGGCGGGATCGTGGAAGTTGGAAGCGTCTGTTGTTTGAGAACTCAATAGTGTGCCATGTTTGTTGACACCGATTTTTTTATAAATTGGTGAATGGTCT
>JBBSRM010000129.1:0-7315 GCA_038243055.1 Actinomycetales bacterium | reverse complement strand
TGCTGCTGCCTCGGGTGCGGCCTCGGCTGCTGCGGCGGCTTCCTCTGCAGGAGCCTCCGGCTCGGTATCGGCGACCGGTGCTGCCTCTTCGGCTGCAAGCTTGGCTTCGTCCGTCTTGGCGTTGCCCTCGAGCAGTTCGCGCTCCCACTCGGCCATCGGCTCTGCCGCGGCTTCGGTATTCCCGCTCTGCTTGTTGCTGCGGGCGATCAGGCCCTCGGCAACGGCGTCGGCGACGACGCGGGTCAGCAGGTTCACGGAGCGGATGGCGTCGTCGTTGCCCGGGATCGGGAAGTCGACTTCGTCCGGATCGCAGTTGGTGTCGAGGATGGCGACCACCGGGATGTTCAGCTTCTGCGCTTCGTTGACGGCCAGGTGTTCCTTCTTGGTGTCTACGACCCAGAGCAGCGACGGTGCCTTGGTCAGGTTGCGGATGCCACCGAGGTTGGTCTGCAGCTTGGTGAGCTCGCGGCGCATCAGCAGCAGCTCCTTCTTCGTGTACATCGAGCCTGCGACGTCGTCGAAGTCGATTTCCTCGAGCTCCTTCATGCGGGCAACACGCCGGGAGACCGTGGCGAAGTTGGTCAGCATGCCGCCGAGCCAGCGCTGGTTCACGTACGGCTGGTTGACGCGCGTGGCCTGCTCGGAGATGGCCTCCTGGGCCTGCTTCTTCGTGCCGACGAACAGCACGGTGCCGCCGTGGGTGACAGTGGCCTTGACGAACTCGTAGGCGCGGTCGATGTAGGACAGCGACTGCTGGAGGTCGATGATGTAGATGCCGTTGCGCTCGGTGAAGATGAAGCGCTTCATCTTCGGGTTCCAGCGACGGGTCTGGTGGCCAAAGTGGACGCCGCTGTCGAGCAGCTGGCGCATGGTTACGACGGGCATGTCGCAACTCCTTCCGGCGGTAGCAGTCCGGTCCCGGCAGGGACCGCGGTAACCACCTGTTGTTTCGGTTGTGTGGCAATCCACCGGTCGGTGGCGCCCCTGGCATCGGCCACCGGAATCCGGCCCCTGCAGCCCACCGGGTTTCCGGACCGTTGGCTGCAAGTCCCACCCGGAGGATGCCGCCGGAGGGACGGCATCGCAAAGTGGAGACGCAATACGCGAAGTCAGTTCCAGTTGTTTCCTGCCTGTAGGCACAGGCCTTCCACTCACAGAACTGCGATTAATAGTGTACTACAGCGACGGGCGCCGAATGGACGACGTCGAACCCTCCACAGCAGCCACCGCATCGGGGTTTCCCACTGCCGTGTTCGAGGGGGATCACGAAGTCCCGGAAGCGCTGCAGGATCGACTCATGCCCATCCCCCGAACGCCCCGTTGGCCCGTCATCCTGGTTCTGGCCATGGCCTTGTTGGTCGGCGGTGGATCGGCGAGCCCGGTCGGCCCGGCCCATGCGGACGAGGCCGATGCCTCGGCAGGGCCCGGTCGTTGGTCCTGGCCGCTCGGCGGCCCCGAGGCGGTCATGGATCCCTTCGCCGCGCCACCTGCACCGTGGTCCGCCGGGCATCGCGGGGTGGATCTGCGTGCTGGACCGGGGACCGGGGTTCGCTCCCCCGCTGCCGGGGTCGTACTCTATTCGGGGGTGGTGGTCGACCGAGAGGTCCTGACCATCGACCACGGTGGCGGACTGGTCTCGAGTTTCGAACCGGTCGTGGCTCAGCTGGACGTCGGCACCAGCGTCGCCCGCGGCCAGCAGATCGCGACGGTCGGCACCGGCGGGCACTGCTCGGGCTTCTGCCTCCACTGGGGCGTCCGGCTGAACGGTGAGTACATCGATCCGCTGTCGATGCTGATGGACCAGCGTCCTTCTATTCTGTTGCCCGTTCCCGCGGCGTCGACCCGTCAAGGACCCGGCGGTAGACCCCGAGCATGAGTTCGGTCTGCCGGCTTTGCAGCAGGTTTCCGGCCTCCGCCGCCTGGAGGGGTTCCCGGCTGCCATCCAGCAGGTCATCGGTGGCTCGACGCAGCGTCCTGGCCAGCCCGTCGACCGTGTCGTCGTCGGTGAGCCAGAGCAGTTGCCGCGGCAGGTCGGCAGCGATGCGGTGATCACTGAGCACGGTCGGGGTTCCCAGGGCTGCCGCCTCATAGACGGTCATGCCCTGGGTTTCAAACCCCTGAGAGGTCTGGACCAGCGCATCGCTGTGACGTAGTTCGGAGAGCATCCGGGCATAGGGGACGCGACCGCGGAAGGTAATGGTCGAGGCGGTGATGTCCGCAGCGATTCGTTCGGCACGCTGGCGGTCGGCGCCATCCCCGAAGATCTGCACGTCGGCCCGGATCCCCGATGCGGCGACAGCACGCAGGAAGGGGATCAGACGTTTCTCCGCGCTGAAACGTCCGATCCAGACCAAGCGCGGACGCTGTCGGAGCACATCCGAGCGCTGTTCGGCGAGCAGGCCCTGGGCCACGTCGTCGTCCAGCCCGGTGGGGATGACGTCGAGCCGTGAACAGACCCCGTGTTCCTTCAACAGGTCGGCGAAGTGTGTCGAGGGGGCGGTGACCGCCGCGGCGCGGGAGGCAAAGCCGCGCAAATACGTCCAGGCGTCGGCAGCCGCCGGTTCACCGGTGCGCAACACCCGTTTCTGCATCAGCCCGAAACCGCGTTGGAAGAGACCCGGCAGCGGCATGGTCGCTCTCAGCCCGGCCTGAAGGTGGTTGTGCATGGTGTGCACCACGGGGACCCCCAGCACTTCGGCGGCGGCATAGCCGATGGCAGCACCCCAGAAATCGGCTTGCACATGATGCAGGTCCACGGGCCCGCGGGCCCGCACGCGCGACACGAGGATTTTGATGGCGCGTGAGGTGGGTGGCGTCATCCCGTACTCCCCCGGCCCCAGCGGAAACGTGGGCAGGGTCAGCACTTGGGCATCGGTATCGGCTGCACGCCCGCGCAAGGCAGGGGCCACGATGGTGACACGGTGACCGGCACGTTCCAGGTACTTGCGCTGGAGTTGAACCGAGGTCTGCATCCCACCGAGTGTCTCGGGATGCTGATCGGTGAACATGACGATGTGCAAGGTCCGCTCCATGCTGGCCCTCCCGGTCGACGTGCAAGCTATGGCCGAGGTCCTACCGCTGTCTCCGGCCGGCACGCTCTCGCGTACCGGCCGGAACGAGTAGGGCGAGTGGGGCTTGAACCCACGACCCAGGGATTATGAGTCCCTTGCTCTAACCAACTGAGCTACCGCCCCTCGGCACAGACCGCATTCGGCACTGCGGCCCTTGTCATCCTAATGGAAACCGGTGGCACGGATGCCACGCAACCGCCTCAGGCGACGAGGAAATCGTCGGCGCCGGCACCCCGGTAAAGCGCCTCGAAGATATCCATCGTCTTCGTTTCGCTGTGTTGCTCGGCCTTCTTCAAACCGGCAGCGCCCATCCGGGCCCGGTCCGCCGGGTCCAGGTCCAGGATGGCGTCCACCTTTTGCGCCAGTTCGCTCGGGTCACCCGGCGTGAACAGGTAGCCGTTGACGCCGTCGTCGACCAGATGCGGCAACGCCATCGCGTCGGCCAGGACGACCGGGGTGGAAGCGGAAAGCGCTTCGAGGGTCACCAGGGACTGCAGTTCAGCGGTCCCGGGTTGGCAGAACACGTCGGCCTGCAGATAGGCGATGCGCAGTTCGGTGTCCTCGATGTGGCCGGTGAAATGCACCCGGTCCCCCAGCCCCAGTTCGACCACCCGGCGCTCGAGCGGCTCGCGTTGTTCCCCGCTACCGACAATGGTCAGATGCGGCGCCGGTTCGCTCCGTGTCAGGCTCAGCGCCTGGACAAGCACGGCGACGTTCTTCTCCACGGCCAGCCGGCCCACGAACAAGATCATGGGATGTCGGGCCTCCGGGACCGTTTCACCGGGGTCGATCTGGTAGTTGGAAGCGTTGATGCCGTTGGACAACGGCAGCACCCTGCGCAGCCGGGCATGGGTCATCATGGCGCGCGCCGCCAACGGCGTGGGCGTCGTGACCACGGCGGCCTTGCCCATGATCTTGCCCATGTCGCGCCAGGAGTTGCGGGCCACGATCCGCTTGAACCACTTCGGGAACGGCAGGAACGGGTCGAGGTTCTCCGGCATGAAGTGATTGGTGGCGACGGTCCTGATTCCCCGCTTTTCGGCTTCGTTCACGGCCGCCTGCCCGACCATGTAGTGGCACTGCACGTGCACGATATCGGGTTTGATTTCGTCCAGAATGCGCCCGATGTCCCGCTTGGCTTCCCAGGGCAGGCACAAACGAAGCGTCGATTTGGTGGGCTGGCTGTGCGAACGCAGCCGATGCACGGTCGCCTCGCGGCGATGCTCGACGAGTCCTGGGCCGTTCACGTCACGGGCGGCCACGACGTGGACCGTATGCCCACGGGCCTGCATGGCGGTCGCCAACCGGTGGGAGAAGACCGCCGCCCCGTTGATGTCCGGCATATAGGTATCCGCCGCGATCAGGATGGTCAGGGGTTTGTCACCGCTCACTGGGGGCTGGCTCCTGCTTCTCGGGGTTTGATCTGGATGCTCTTCAGACACCACGTCCGGCGGATGCGGTCGCCCCGGCCCGCTGGGCCTAGCGTCCCGTGCCCGCCTGCCGGCGTCGAGCCTCTTCCTGCCGTTGCAGCACATCGGGATGATGCCGCGACAACGCAGTGACACCCACGATAGCAATGAGAGCCGCCCCGACCATGGACATCGCCACGACCGGGTGCACGTCGGGTCGCAGCTCGCCCAGGATGCCGATGCCGATCGCGATGCCGATCATCGGGTCGATGACGGTCAGCCCGGCGATCACGAGTTCGGGTGGCCCGCTGGAATAGGCGTTCTGCACGCAGTAGGTCCCCAACAGGCCGGCGACCGCCACCGCGAGGATGACATACCAGGCGATGTTGCCCAGGAACCTGCCGTTGGGATCCATCAGTCCGATGGCGATGGTGCGCACCAGCACCGCGACGAAGCCAAAGAGCACCCCGGCTCCCATGATGTAGACGAAGGCGCTGATACGCCGCCTGAAACCAAGCAGGACCCCGGTGAGGATGGCGACCACGACGGTGAGCAGCAGGACGGTGGCCAGTTCCTGCTGACGGCTGATCTGGTGGGTGCTGGCGGTGACGTTGATGGCCAACAGGACGAAGCCGATGCTCCCGCTCATGCAGGCAGTGATGGCCAGGACCGTGGGTCGGTTGATCTGGATGCCCTGGTCGCGGGCGTTGACGACGGTGGTGATGACCAATGCGATGGCACCGATCGGCTGCACCACGGTCAGGGGCGCACTGGCCAGCGCGTAGACGTTCAGGACCATCCCGACGCCCATGAGCGAGAGGCCCAGCATCCAGCGGGGATTGCGCAGCAGACGCAGGATGCCCCGGGACGACACGGCGAGGCCGCCGCTGCTGGCCCGGACTGCGCTGCTCTGGCGTTGGGTACCGAACGCCAGGAAGAAGGCTGCCGTAACCGCGCAGGCGACGGCTATCCAGACCATGTTCCCCCGGATTTCAGGGTGCGTGCCCGGCGTTGGGCCCGTCGGAAGTAGAACACGGCCGCGATCAGGTGCAGCACGCACCCGACGCCCAGCAGCACAAGGGCCACGGTTTCCAGCACCGCGCTGGGTGCGGCATCGACCCGGCTGAGCAGCAGCAGGGGCATGCCGAGCAGCAGGAGGGCGGTGCGGATCTTGCCGAGGTTGCTGACCGGCTGGTTCGGGTTTCCGCGAGCGAGGATCACCGTACTGGTGATCAGTAGGACGTCGGGGATGATGATCACGTAGGCCAGCCACGCCGGGGCGATTCCGTCGACGACGAAGACCACGATCACCACGATCAGGGCGACCCGGTCGGCCACCGGGTCAAGCCATTTGCCGACCGTCGAGATCTGGTTGAGCAGCCTGGCGACGTACCCGTCGATCCAGTCGCTGGCACCCAGAACGACGAGCACGATGGTGGCCCAGCCATACCGGTCCGACTGGACCATCCAGACGAAGACCGGAACCAGCCCGAATCGTAGAACGGTGATCAGGTTCGGCAGGGTCCAGAACGTGGTGAGCTCGCGGTATTCGATGTCATCACGCCCACCGGCGCCGATGATCTTCACGCGTGCTTCCCTTCTCCCCGGAGACTGCGGCCCGCCGCCGGACCGATCGGTGTTGGTCGAACCACTCGAAACGGCCCGGCGACGGGACCAGACACATCAGGACTTGCGGAGCTTGCGCACGAACGCACCCAGGGCAACCAGCGAAGCGCCCATGAGTGCCAGCGGCTGCCAGCGGTCCTTGAGCAGCTGCGAGGCATCGCTCGGAGCTTGCTGGTGGGTCCGCTCATGCAGTGCCTGACGCGCACGCAGCTTGCCGTCCTGCGCATAGGTCTTGGCGGTTTCGGACTTTTCCTTGGCCTGGCGCTTCACATCGAGCTTCGGGGCCAGGTCGTCGCGGACCTCGGCCAAATGCTCGCGGCGTTCCTGCGAACGCTTGAGCAGCTCGTTGTAGGGCACCGGTGCGGGCTTGTCCTCATCCTTCTTCTTTTTCTTGTCCTTCTTGGATTCCTCGTCCTTGGGCTTCTTCTGGTCCAACGTGGACGGGTCGAAGGAACGGCCCTGCTTCGCGACCCCGATGTCGTACTTCACGCCGCGGATGGCGTCCTCGGGGATCAACGGCATCTGTTTCTTGATCTTCATGACGCCGATCAAGGCCAGAATCGCTGCGACGATCAGGAAGAAGGCAGCAATCATGAGGGCAGCAAGCCATGGTTTGAAGACCAGACCCAGTGCCAGGATCCCCGACGTGATCAGCGCGACGATCATGAACGTGATGAAGACGAGGCCGACAACAGCCAGCCCGGCTCCGATCCCCGCCTTGATGGCCTTGCTCTTCATCTGGGCAATAGCGAGCTGGATTTCATCATTCAGCTGCTTGGGCACCAGTCGACCGACGATCTTCATGAGGCCGGTGAACGACGATGGGCGACGTCCGGACGTGGTTCGTGTCATCCTGATCCTCCTTCGGTGGCGGCCCAGACGGGCCTGTGCACTCAAAAACCTACCATCTTGCCTGCATCCCGGGGCTACTCGGGGGTAGACAATACTCTCCCGAGTCTTCATCATCGCGCCCCCGAGCGCCTGTGGAAGGGCGTCATCACGCGCCCGGGGGCCCGGGATAGGCTGGGGTCCTCGGCTTTGCAGCCGGCCCACTCCTTCCTCCCCGAGCCCGAGGACTCCTTGTCCGGATCCCCCGCACCGACCCCAGCACCCAGCCGACGTTCCAAGATCCTGCGCATCGTGGTGCTGGGCATGCTCACCGCCCTGGGCCCCTTCACGGTGGACCTCTACCTGCCGGCCATCCCGGCG
>JBBSRM010000128.1:0-7378 GCA_038243055.1 Actinomycetales bacterium | reverse complement strand
CGGAAGCTTCTCGATGCGGTGCTTGCTCAACAGCGCGATGACTTCATCGCGGGGAACCCCGACCCTCGCGGTGATCAGCGGCATCGCGGTCCTCGTCTCGTAGACCTTGGTGGTGAGGAACTGCTCGAGAGGGATGAACCGGGTGTCCCGGTTGGTGATGATGCCCAGCAGCTTCTTCTCCGCGTCCACGACCGGCAGGCCGGAGACCCGGTAGTGGCCGCAGAGGTCATCGAGTTCCTGCAAGGTGGCATCCGGGCTGATGGTCACCGGATCGGTGATCATGCCGGATTCGCTGCGCTTGACCTGGTCGACCTGGCGGGCCTGGTCATCGATGGAGAGGTTGCGGTGGATGATGCCGATGCCGCCCTGGCGGGCCAGCGAAATCGCCATCGGTGCTTCGGTGACCGTATCCATGGCCGCGGAGAGCAGCGGGATGTTGATGTTGATGCGCTTGGTCAGCCGCGTGGAGGTATCCGCTTCCGAAGGGATGACGTCCGTGGGCCCGGGCAGCAGCAGCACGTCGTCGTAGGTGAGGCCTTCAAGGGCAAAGGGATTGAACTCGGACACGGGGAACCTTTCGAAGCCGTCAGAGGATTGCTTACATCTTAGGACCTTCGGTGCCTGTCTGACACGCCCTGCGTCTGGTGGTGTGTGCAACGCAACCCTGCGGAGGGGCGCCTTTACCAGTCCAGGGCCGATTTCAGCCGACGTTCGAACACCTCGGAGGTGCTGCGGGCGTAGGTCTTGGTCAGGTGGGATTTGTCGAGGTAGACCAGTACGTTGCCGATGACGGGGCTGCAGGTCCCGTCCGGGCACAGCTCGCTGGTCATGTCCAGGAAACCCATTTCGCCCGGGAGGTCTCCGCGTTCGGCCTCGGCATGGAGGTCATCCAGCGGGGAGTCGGCGGCCATCATTTCGCCCCGGGGGACCCGGCATTCCTTCGAGTCCGGTCCGTTGAGATCAACGCATTCGGGCACACCGAACCCAAAGCGGGGGGTATCACGCATCGCAATGACCTGTTTGCCTTGTTCGAGGAAGGGCAGGATTCCTTCTTCGTAGCCGGGGACGATGGTCTCCTCGTCGGCAGGTGTGCGCTCATCGGTGGATGCGTAGGCCTGGGTGAGGGTGCCCAGTGTCAGCACCGCATCGGCCTCGTGGTCCAGCACGTAGTCGGTGGCGACCTCGTTGAACTCGTTGCATTCGGCATCACGGCTGGGGTCTTCGGCGCCGAACCGGCATGCGTTGCGATTGATGAGCACCCACGCCCAGTTGTTTTTTTGCGCCGCCTTGTCCAGGGCGCTGGTCCAATGCTGGGCGTGCGAATCCCCCAGGACGATGATCGTCTTCTCGGCGGTCTGCGGGTCCCCGCCCATTTGGCAGAATTCCATGACCGGGTCGGTCAGTTCGTAACCCTGGTCGCAATCGCCGCCGTAGTTGGCCCACTCCCCCGAGAGTTGGGTCGCCAGTGGACGCACCACGGCCTCGGGGTCCCCGCTGGGTTCGAAGTCCGGTGTCAGGGATTCGGCGCCGGGGTTGTCCTGCTTCGGTTGGGACTCGGCGCTGGTTTGGTCGGCGGCGACCCGTGCCTGCCAACCGCTGAGCGGCATGGCAACGATGCCCACCAGCAGTCCGACCACCAGTCCGAGCCGTCTGCGGCGCGCCGTGGGCCATTTCCAGCCGTGGAAGGGGGTCTCGACGACCTGGGTCGTCACCCAGGCCAGCCCCAGTGACAGCCCGATCACCCCGAGGCCTCCGAGGAAGTCCGGCTCATCCAGCCCGTTCACGGACAGGTAGATCACCAGGATGGGCCAGTGCCATAGGTACAGCGCGTAGGAGAGGTCGCCCAGCCGGGTCAGCGGGCGGGCGGCGAGCAGACGGTCGACGCCCCACGAGTGCCCGGTCCGTCCGGCGATGATGATGGCCGCGGCTGACAGAGTCGGCCAGAGGGCGATGTAGCCGGGGAACTGCTGCTGGACCTGCAGCAGGATGCCGCAGGAGAGCATGGCCAGCAGTCCGGTCCACCCCATGGCCACGCGCAACGCCATCGGCAGTTGCCCGGCATGCGGAAGCAGCACGGCCAGCAGGGACCCGAGGGCGAATTCCCAGAGCCGGGCACCGGTGTCGAAATAGGCCCACGACTGGCTGGTGGAGGTGATATGGATCGAGTAGGCCAGTGACCCGAGGAAGACGAGTCCGAAGGCCACCGTCAGGACGGAGCCGAATCCCAGCTGTGGGCGCCTCCTGCGGATCAATTTCCAGATGAGGGCGGCGGCGCCGATGACCAGCGGCCAGAGGATGAAGACCTGCCCCTGGATCGACAACGACCAGAAGTGCTGCAAGGGGCTGGCGGCTGCGTGGTTTTCGGCATAGTAATCCACCGATTCCCGGGCCAGGGTCCAGTTCTGCGTATAGAAGAGAGTCGACCAGGTCTGTTCGAAGACCTCGCCCCAGCGGGTCCGCGGCAGCAGCGCTGCGGTGGCTGCCAGGACGGCCAGGAGGACGACGACGGCTGCCGGGAGCAGCGATTTGAACCGGTGGAGCCAATACCGCAGCAGCCCGATCGGCTTCCCCGAGGACACCTTATAGGCGAAGGATGAGGTCAGCAGGAACGCGGAGATCAGCAGGAAGACATCGACGCCGCCCGAGACGCGGCCCAACCAGACGTGGTATGTGACCACCATGAGCACGGCGAAGGCGCGCAGACCCTGGACCTCGGGACGGTAGTGCGGTTTGACCGGGGCTTGGTCGGCCGGGGCCGTCTCCGGGGCCCGGCGGGGAGCCGTCACGGTGGCGGTTTTCTGCAGGCCGCGGCGTGGCTCGGACATGGCTTGGCGGCCTTCCTGTGGCTGGTACCTGACATCCGTCGGGGCCTTCTCGGCCCGGCGTCAGCCATGCTAGCAGGTCGCCGTTACCAAACCGTTACAGGCCAGCCGGATCTGGTCCAAGGCCACCACGCGCGACCACGCGCGAGGCCGTGCGGTCCGCCCCTTAACGCAGGAGACCCTCCCACCGCACCATGGTGCGGGGAGAGGGTCCTGCGTCGTGTGACGACCTAGTGCTGATGGCCGTCGTTGTCTTCGTCTTCCTGCTTCTCGGCGACCAGTGTCTCGGTCGTGAGCACCAGGGCGGCGATCGAAGCGGCGTTCTGCAGTGCGGAACGCGTAACCTTCACCGGGTCGATGACACCGGCTGCCAGCAGGTCCTCGTACTCCCCCGACTTGGCGTTGAAGCCGGAGTTCACTGCGGACTCGGAGACGTGGTTCGCCACGACGTAGCCATCGAAGCCTGCGTTCTGGGCGATCCAGCGCAGCGGCTGGACCAACGCACGGCGGACGATGCCCACCGCAGCGGCGGCGTCGCCTTCGAGGGCAGTCACCTTCGGGTCGGTGTCGAGCACGGAAAGCGCATCGACCAGGGCGGTACCGCCACCGGCGACAATGCCTTCCTGGATCGCGGCACGCGTGGCGGAGACAGCGTCTTCGATGCGGTGCTTGCGTTCCTTGAGCTCGACCTCGGTGGCTGCGCCGACGCGGATCACGCCGATACCGCCGGAAAGCTTGGCCAGACGCTCCTGGAGCTTTTCCTTATCCCACTCGGAGTCGGTGCGGCCGATTTCGGCCTTGAGCTGCGCCACGCGATCATCAACATCCGCGGTGTCGCCGTTGCCGTCGACAATCGTGGTGTTGTCCTTGGTGACCGTGATGCGGCGGGCGGAGCCGAGAACCTCGGTACCGACCTGGTCCAGCTTCAGGCCGAGGTCCTGGGACACGACCTGGGCACCGGTGAGGATCGCAATGTCCTGCATCATGGCCTTGCGGCGATCGCCGAAGCCCGGGGCCTTGATGGCCACAACGCTCAGCGTGCCACGCAATTTGTTGACCACCAGCGTGGACAGGGCTTCGCCCTCGACGTCCTCGGCAATGATGAACAGCGGCTTATTGGCCTGCAGGACCTTCTCCAATAGCGGCAGGAAGTCCTGCACGGCGGAGATCTTGCCGGAGTGAATCAGGATCATGGCGTCTTCGAGGACGGCTTCCTGACGCTCCGGGTCGGTGACGAAGTGCGGGGACAGGTAGCCCTTATCGAACTGCATGCCCTCGGTGATGGTCATTTCGGTCGAGGTCGTGTTCGATTCCTCGATCGTGATGACACCCTCGGCGCCGACCGTGCCGAACGCCTTGGCCAGCAATTCGCCGATCTCGTCGTCCTGGGCGGAGATCGCGGCCACGTTGGCCACGTCCTCGCCTTCGACGGGGCGGGCGTTCTCTGCCAGACGGGCCGTCACGGCCTGGACGGAGGCCTCGATGCCACGCTTGATCTCGCCCGGCGCTGCGCCGGCCGCGACGTTGCGCAGACCTTCCTTGACCAGGGCCTGGGCGAGCACCGTGGCGGTGGTGGTTCCGTCGCCGGCGACATCGTTGGTCTTGGTGGCGACCTCCTTGGCGAGCTGGGCTCCGAGATTCTCATAGGAATCGTCGAGCTCGATCTCGCGGGCGATGGTCACGCCGTCGTTGGTGATCGTGGGTGCACCCCACTTCTTGTCCAGGACCACGTTGCGGCCGCGCGGACCGATCGTTACCTTGACGGTATCGGCCAGCTTGTTGATGCCGGCCTCGAGCGCCTTGCGGGCGTCGTCGTTGAATGAAAGCTGTTTTGCCATGCTGCTACTCCTTGCTCACCGCGTGAAGCCCCGGCCGCTGGGGCCGGGGCTTGACGCTCGGGAACTACTTGACGACGATGGCCAGAACGTCGCGAGCGGAGAGGACGAGGTACTCGGCGCCGCCGACCTTGACCTCGGTGCCGCCGTACTTCGAGTAGATGACGACGTCGCCCTCGGCGACATCGACGGGAACGCGGTTGCCGTTGTCGTCAACGCGACCCGGGCCCACTGCCACGACCTTGCCCTCCTGGGGCTTTTCCTTGGCGGTGTCAGGGATGACCAGGCCGGAAGCCGTGGTCTGTTCTGCCTCGAGCGGCTGAACAACGATGCGATCCTCGAGAGGCTTGATGGAGACCGACATGCGGATCTCTCCTTTGCGTGAGTTACCAATGGTTACGGGGCCGTTGGGGTGTACCAACCGTCGTCGCGGTGCCAGCTGGCAAGTACCTCAGGCTTTGGCACCCGATGAGCTCGAGTGCCAATACAGACTCTATGAGGTCGCTGGCACTCGGTCAAGGCGAGTGCCAAATCAGACGGCGGGAGCCGCCTTGTTGCGCTGGATGCCCCAGGCCCCGACGCTCATGCCGACGAGGCAGAGCAGCAGGACGATGATGAAGCCCCCGACGGGCAAGGACAACAGTTCACGTGCGGCGGTGGCCTCGAGACCGGAGCCGAAGTAGTCCCCACCGGCACGGAGATAGGAACCGGTCAAGACTGCTTGGATGCCCCAGGCCGCGATGAGCGACAGTCCGGCCACCGCCCCGATGGCCAGAGCCGCATACAACACGACGCGAAAACCGAGAGCCGAACCACGGGACCAGATCGCCTCCCCTGCGTCGGCGTCTCCGGCTGCCAAGGCTTCCGGGAAGCTGTCCAGCAGTCCGTCACCGGTTTCCGGGAGGCCCTCGGCGGCATTCCCGTCCCCCGGGGTTGAAGTAGCCGGGGGACCTGGCGACGGGGTGGGGAATTCATCGGTGGGGTTCATGACCCAACGGTACCCGCCGCCGTCGGCCCGTCTCCGCCCGATTGCTCCCCTGCTCGGCTCCGAGGCATCGGGTCTAGGCTTGTGCCCATGCCTTCCCCCGCGCCCGCCTCGGAAAACCTTGCCGCCATCCTCTCCCCCGAGGGTTTCGGTCTGCTCAATTCCCTGCCCGCCGACGCCGCGACGACCGACCAGGCAGCACTGGAATTGAACCTGCGCTTGCGCAAGGACGGGCACGAGGCTGAACTAGTCACCGCCGTCGTGCACCAGGCCCGTCTCCGCGCACAGGGGACCGCCAAGCTGGGACCGTTCGCCGAGCACATGATCTTCACCCGCGCCGGACTCGAACAGGCCACCCGACTCAATATCGCCGCCTTGCATGCCCAACGGTTTATTGGCGCGGGATTCTCGCGGGTGGCCGACCTCGGTTGCGGGCTGGGCGTCGATTCCATGGCCATGGCCTCACTGGAACTGGACGTGACCGCCGTCGAACTCGATGAGACGACCGCTGCAGCGGCCACGGTGAACCTCATGCCCTGGCCGAATGCCCGCGTGGTCAACGCCGATGCCACCGATTTCGATCTGGAGGGCTTCGACGCCGTCTGGCTGGATCCGGCGCGGCGCACCACCTCGACGTCGGGCACCTCCCGGCTGTTCGACCCCGAGGCGTTCAGCCCGCCGTTGTCCCATGTCGAAGCGTTGGCCGACCGCGGCCTGCCCGTCGGCGTGAAGCTCGGTCCCGGGATCCCCCACGAGTCGCTCCCGGCCAACTGCGAAGCCCAGTGGGTTTCCGTCAACGGCGATGTCACCGAAGTCGCACTCTGGTTCGGTCCCCTGGCCCGTCCCGGGATCCGCCGGGCCGCCCTGGTGCTGGGCGCCGGGGGTTCGAACGAGCTGACCTCCTCCACCGACCACGACGCCGGCGCCTCATTACGCGGGGAGGTTCCCGTCGGCAACATCGCGGGCTACCTCTACGAACCCGATGGGGCGGTGATCCGGGCCGGGTTGGTGGCGGAAGCTCTGGAGCAGGTCGGCGGCCACCTGGTGGACCCGCATATCGCCTACTTCTGCGCCCCTGAACATGTGGTGACCCCCTTTGCCCGGGCCTATGAAGTGCTGCGTGTCCACCCCTATAACGTCAAGGCGTTGCGCATGTGGGCAAAATCCGAAGGCATCGGCGTGCTGGACATCAAGAAGCGTGGACTGGATGTCGCGCCGGAGGAACTGCGCAAGATGCTGTTGGCCGGTGTGGGCAAGAAGGCCAAACGCCGGGCGACCCTGGTCCTCACGCGGATCGGTGATCGCCGCGTGGCCATCGAGGTCAAGCCTCTCTGAGCCCCTGGCCACGGCCACCGTCGGTTCTCCATGATGTGGAGACCCGTTGAGCCAGGCATTGCAAAACATGCTGGTTGTCGCCCAAAATCGCCGGCCCCTCCCGCCATGGCTTGCAGAACATGGGCCACAGGACCCGGGCATCACCATCTTCTGTGCCTTTTCTACCCCTTGAGGGGGCCTGGCGCGCAGTCCGACCATGCTGCCCGGGGCGATGTGATGCCCCGCTGGCGAAACGCTGCAGCGAGGCGTTCGAGAAAACGTTCGCGCCCGGCTGCGTGGAAGATCGCCCGATCGGCCTTGACGGTGATCCAGCCCAATGATGTGAAAGCGAAGTCCCGTCCGATGTCCTTGCCGACCTGATCGAGCTCACCATGGTGCTTGCCTTCGTATTGCACGGCGAT
>JBBSRM010000127.1:0-7406 GCA_038243055.1 Actinomycetales bacterium | reverse complement strand
GGTCCCATACCGAACCCGGAAGCTAAGACCCACTGCGCCGATGGTACTGCACTCGGGAGGGTGTGGGAGAGTAGGTCGCCGCCGGACCATTTTTGAGTAGTAGGGCCCTGGACATCGTCCGGGGCCCTACTGCATTTAACCCTGACCTTCGCCGTGGTTGCCCCCGGTCTGTGGTTTCGCGTTCAGGGGAACTTCGGCCGGCGCACAGCCGAAGCCGGAAGTCCATCAGTAGGGTGAGTGGGAGACCACCATCGACGCCACGGTAACTTCGGGCGTCCATACCCCTGGGGAGCCATGACTGCAGATCCAGCTTCACGTACGATGCCCATGCCCGCGACCGCTGTGGACCACCGCGACCACGATGTCAGGATCCAGGACGATCTGTACCGTCACGTCAACGGTCAATGGCTGGCCACTGCCGAGATCCCCGGCGACCAGGGCAGTTATGGGTCATTCATGCAGCTGCGCGACGATGCGGAAGCAGCGGTTCACGCCATCATCCAGGAAGCACAGGTCGATAGCGCCGACGTGGCTGGCGTGGCCGATGCACGTCAGGAGCGGATCGCCGCACTCTTCAGTAGCTTCATGGACGAGGACGCCATTGAAGCCCGTGGCATGGAACCCATCCGCGAGGATCTGGCATCCGTCTACGCCTGCACCAGCATCGAGCAGTTGCTGACCCTCGGCGGAGCCCTTCAGCGCCGCGGTGTCTCGGGGCTCTACCAGGCCGGTGCCAACTCCGACGCCGGCCAGCCGGACCGCAACATCCTGTCCATCATCCAGTCAGGCCTCGGTCTACCGGACGAGTCCTATTATCGGGAAGAGAAGTTCTGCGAACTATTGGCGGAGTACAAGGAACACATCGGCCGGTTACTGGGTCTGGTGGATGTTCCCGATACCGGGCGGGCTGCTGCCGGCGTGATCGAGTTGGAGAAGGCCCTGGCCGCGCATCATTGGGATGCCGTTAAATGCCGTGATGCCCAGGCCCGTTACAACCTGATGTCGGCCGAGGAGCTCTTCGACCTCCAACCGACGCTGCGGCTATGGCTGGAGGGAGCGGGTATCGACGAGAAGTACTACGACGAAGTCGACGTCTGGCAGCCCAGCTACCTGGAGGGGGTTGAGGGGTTGCTTCACGGCCAACCCCTGCGGGCATGGCGCGACTGGTTGGCCGTGCAGGTCGTGCGCAGCAATGCCTCGTTCCTGTCCTCGGCTTTCGTTGAAGAAAACTTCTCCTTCTATTCGGCCAAGCTCGCAGGAGTCACTGAAATGCGTCCCCGGTGGAAGCGCGGTGTGGCCTTCACCGAAGGTGCCGTCGGCGAGGACATCGGACGACTGTATGTTGACCGGCACTTCGGCCAGCGCAGCAAGGAGCTCATGGAGGACCTGGTCGCCAATCTCATTGCCGCCTACCGGCAGTCCATCGATGAATTGGACTGGATGAGCACCGAAACACGGGCGAAGGCCCAGGAGAAGCTCTCCATGTTCCGGCCCAAGATCGGCTACCCCGTGAAGTGGATCGACTACAGTCCGGTATCTGCCGACCCGGATGATCTGATCGGCAATGTCGCCAGTGCCAACGAATTCGAGTTCTCCCGTGAACTGGCGAAGATCGATGAGGGCGTCGACAGGGACCTGTGGTTCATGTACCCGCAAACCGTCAACGCCTATTACCACCCCCTTCTCAACGAAATCGGTTTCCCGGCTGCCATCCTGCGTAGCCCGTTCTTTGATCCGGACCGGGATCCGGCTTCGAACTACGGGGCCATCGGCGCGGTCATCGGACACGAGATCGGACACGGCTTCGACGATCAGGGCTCGCAGTTCGACGGGACGGGCCAGCTGCGCGACTGGTGGACCGCCGAGGACCGGGCGGCCTTCGAGGAACTGACAGCCCGTCTGGTGGCCCAATACGACGCCCTTGTCCCCGAAGAGGCTCCCGAGCACCACGTCAACGGAAAGCTCACCCTGGGTGAGAACATCGGCGATCTGGGAGGTCTGGGCATCGCCTACCAGGCCTACCGCCTGGACCTGCAGACCAGGGGACTCACGGTGGACGAAGAGATCGACGGTCTCAGCGGAGACCAGCGCTTCTTCCACAGCTGGGCCGAATGCTGGAGGTCGTTGACCCGACCCGAAACGATGGTCAACCGGATCACCACCGACCCCCATTCGCCCGGGGAGTTCCGCTGCAACCAGGTGGCCCGAAACATGGACGCCTTCCACTGGGCCTTCGACACGAAACCCGGTGATGGGATGTGGCTGGATCCCGAGGAGCGCGTCGCCATCTGGTGACCGGGCGCCTCGCCGGCGTCCCCGCCCAGAGGGACGCCGGTGGAGCCCTTTCGCGCAGCAAACCGTGACCGTAGGCACAAGCACGGCAGACCGTGCCCGTCCCCCGGCCGAAAGACGTAGAATCGAGTACTGTGACTGCTGATCAGACCCCCGCCGCCCCTGCAGAGACCATCGACACGCACGACCTGCGCCAGGTGCGCCTGGCCAAACGCGCCGAGCTCCTCGAGGCAGGACGTGAGGCCTATCCGGTCGGCGTCGAACGCAGCCACACCCTGCTGCAGATCCGTGAGAAGTACGCGCACCTGGAAGCCGGCGAGGAAACCCAGGACGTCGTCGGAGTGGCCGGACGCATCGTGTTCGCCCGCAACACCGGAAAGCTCTGCTTCGCCACGCTGCAGGAGTCGGGCCCGAAGGGCGAAGCCGTTCGCCTGCAGGCCATGCTCTCGCTGGCCAACATCGGCGAGGATTCGCTGGCCGACTGGAAGCGGCTCACCGACCTGGGTGACCATGTGTTCGTCAAGGGTGCCGTCATCACCTCCCGCCGTGGCGAGCTGTCCATCATGGTCACCGAATGGCAGATGGCCTCCAAGGCCCTGCGCCCCATGCCGGTGCTGCACGCCGACCTCAACGAGGAGAACCGGGTCCGCCAACGGTATGCCGACCTCATGGTCCGCGACGAGGCCCGCGAGATGATCTACAAGCGTGACGCCGTCACCCGTGCCGTCCGGGACACCCTTTACGACCACGGGTACGTGGAAGTCGAAACGCCCATGCTGCAGCTGATGCATGGTGGTGCCGCAGCGCGACCGTTCCACACTCACCTGAATGCCTTTGACCAGGACATGACCCTGAGGATCGCCACCGAGCTCTACCTCAAGCGCACCGTCGTCGGTGGCATCCCCCGCGTCTTCGAAGTAGGGCGCCTTTTCCGGAACGAGGGCGTGGATTCCACCCATTCCCCGGAGTTCACGACGCTGGAATGCTATGAGATCTACGCCGACCAGTTCGTGATGGCCGAACGGATTCAGGAGATCATCCTCAAGGCCGCCGACGCAGTGGGCGCCGGCCGTCAGATCGAGACCTCCCAGGGCATCATCAACCTCGACGGCGAATGGCGCTGGCTCAGCGTCTACCCCGCCCTCTCCGAGGCCGTGGGCGCTGATATCACCCCCGAAACGACTGCCGGGGTATTGCATTCGATCGCCGAGAAGCACCACGTCAAGGTCGACCCGAAGTGGGGAGCCGAGAAGCTGGTCATCGAATTGTTCGGGGAGATCGTCGAGCCGACCCTGATCGACCCGACTTTCGTCTATGACTACCCGCCGGCGGCCCAGCCGTTGGCACGGCCACACCGCTCGCAACCAGGCGTCATCGAAGCCTGGGACCTGATCATCGGGGGGATGGAGCGCGGCACGGCCTTCTCCGAACTCATCGACCCGGTCATCCAGCGTGAACGCCTGACCGAGCAATCCCTCATGGCCGCAGATGGCGACGACGAGGCCATGCAGTTGGATGAGGACTTCCTGCGGGCCCTGGAATACGGCGCCCCGCCGATGGGCGGCATCGGGCTGGGCATCGACCGGCTGGTCATGCTCTTCACCGACGCCGGCATCCGCGAGACCATCCTCTACCCGCTCTTGAAGCCCGAGGCCTAAGGCATGGCCTACGTCGAGGTGTTACTGCCCACGATCGTCGCTGCACTGGTCTTCTGGTTCGTCATCCGGGCGTTGTTCCGGGTGGACCGTAATGAACGGCTGGCCGAATCCGCGGCTGATGCGCGCCGCGAAGGTACTCCCGGCACCGGTGAATCAGACCCCGGAAACGGTGACCCGACGGGGCAGTAGCTGTCCGGCCGCCGGGGCCAGCCAATCCGCAGTACCATGGTGTCCGGATGCACACCTCGACTCCCGAACTCCGGGGTCGACATGCCCCGGGGCCCGGTCTGAAAGTCCCGACACCTTCGAAGTGAGGAGCCGTCCGTGGCGCGCAAGGTCGAAATCACGCTCATTGACGACCTCGACGGGACAACGGCGAGCGAGACCGTGCACTTCGGATTGGACGGCAGCCACTACGAGATCGACCTGGGCGAAGCCAATGCCGGCACACTGCGCGAAGCGCTGGCCCCCTTCATCGCCGGGGCACGGCGTTCCACCGCCTACTCCGCTTCCGAGGCCCCGGCCATCCGGGTGTGGGCTGCGGAAAACGGCTTCAAGGTCAGCGAACGCGGCCGGCTGCACTCAGAGGTCATCGACGCCTACCGCGAAGTGCACCCGGAGTCCTGAGCCTGCTTCGGCGACATCCGGGGCCGCCTTGAGGACAGCCCGGGGGCACCGCAGGTGGGTCGGCATCGAAATCTGCTTTATCCCTACGGCGAACACGGGCCATCTGGGGACGTTTGATGCGTAGCATCGTGAGTACGCGTTAGCTAGGAGTGTGCCGCATGTTTGAGAGATTCACCGACCGTGCCCGTCGCGTTGTCGTGCTCGCCCAAGAAGAGGCGCGCATGCTCAACCACAACTACATCGGAACCGAGCACATCCTGCTCGGCCTGATCCACGAGGGGGAGGGCGTCGCCGCGAAGGCGCTGGAGTCGCTCAACATCTCCCTCGGTGCCGTTCGGGAGCAGGTGCAGGAGATCATCGGGCAGGGCCAGCAGGCCCCGTCCGGACACATCCCCTTCACCCCCCGCGCAAAGAAGGTCCTGGAACTCTCCTTGCGTGAGGCGCTCCAGCTCGGCCACAACTACATCGGCACGGAGCACATCCTGCTCGGCCTGATCCGTGAGGGCGAGGGAGTCGCCGCCCAGGTGCTGGTCAAGCTCGGCGCGGACCTGAACAGGGTCCGCCAGCAGGTCATCCAGCTGCTCTCGGGCTACCAGGGCGGCAAGGAAACCGCAGGTGCCGGAGTCGGGCAGGGCCAGACCGAAGGACAGCCCGCCGGTTCGGTCGTCCTGGACCAGTTCGGACGCAACCTCACCCAGGCTGCCCGCGACGGCAAACTCGACCCGGTCATCGGCCGTGAGTTCGAGAAGGAGCGCGTGATGCAGGTGCTCTCCCGTCGGACGAAGAACAACCCGGTGCTGATCGGTGAGCCGGGCGTCGGCAAGACGGCAGTGGTCGAGGGCCTCGCCCTGTCCATCGTGCGCGGCGATGTCCCCGAAACCATCAAGGACAAGCAGCTCTACACCCTGGACCTGGGGTCCCTGGTAGCCGGTAGCCGCTACCGGGGTGACTTCGAGGAACGCCTGAAGAAGGTCCTCAAGGAAATCCGCACCCGCGGTGACATCATCTTGTTCATCGATGAGATCCACACCCTCGTCGGTGCCGGTGCTGCGGAAGGTGCCATCGATGCAGCTTCGATCCTCAAGCCCATGCTGGCTCGCGGCGAACTCCAGACGATCGGCGCCACCACGCTGGATGAGTACCGCAAGCACATCGAGAAGGATGCCGCACTGGAGCGTCGCTTCCAGCCGATCCAGGTCAAGGAACCCTCCGTGGAACACACCACGGAAATCCTGCGTGGCCTGCGTGACCGCTACGAGGCGCACCACCGCGTGACGATCACCGACGGCGCACTGGTCGCTGCTGCGCAGCTGTCACACCGCTACGTCTCGGACCGCTTCCTTCCGGATAAGGCCATCGACCTGATCGACGAGGCCGGCGCCCGTCTGCGCATCCGCCGACTGACGGCACCGCCGGCACTCAAGGAAATGGACGAGCAGATCGCCAACGTCCGCCGGGAGAAGGAATCCGCGATCGATGCGCAGGACTTCGAAGGTGCCGCGTCGCTGCGCGATAAGGAGCAGAAGCTCCAGGAGGAGCGCGCCGAGAAGGAGAAATCCTGGAAGAACGGCGATATGGACGATACCGCCGAGGTCGACGAGGAACTGATCGCCGAAGTACTGGCAAACTCCACTGGCATCCCGGTCATCAAGCTCACCGAGGAGGAGTCCGGCCGCCTGCTCAATATGGAGGCCGAACTGCATAAGCGGGTCATCGGCCAGGACGAGGCGATCAAGTCGATCTCGCAGGCCATTCGCCGCACCCGTGCCGGGCTGAAGGACCCCAACCGCCCGGGCGGCTCGTTCATCTTCGCCGGCCCGACCGGCGTCGGCAAGACCGAACTGGCCAAGGCCCTGGCGGAGTTCCTCTTCGGCGAGGAAGACGCGTTGATCACCCTGGACATGTCCGAGTACTCGGAGAAGCACACCGTGTCCCGGCTCTTCGGTGCCCCTCCGGGCTACGTCGGCTACGAGGAGGGTGGACAGCTGACCGAGAAGGTCCGTCGTCGCCCGTTCTCCGTCGTGCTCTTCGACGAGGTCGAAAAGGCCCACTCGGATCTGTTCAACTCGCTGCTGCAGATCCTGGAGGACGGTCGACTGACCGACTCCCAGGGCCGTGTGGTGGACTTCAAGAACACCGTGATCATCATGACAACCAACCTCGGCACCCGGGATATCTCCAAGGGCGTCATGACCGGCTTCCAGTCGACCAGCGACACGAAGACCAACTACGACAGGATGCAGGCCAAGGTCCAGGAGGAACTGCGCCAGCACTTCCGCCCCGAGTTCCTGAACCGCGTCGACGACACGCTCGTCTTCCCGCAGCTCTCGCAGGATGAGATCGTGCAGATCGTCGACCTGTTCGTCGCCCGCCTGGAATCCCGGATGGTCGACAAGGGGATGCACGTCCTGCTGACCGACGAGGCGAAGTACCTCTTGGCCACGAAGGGCTACGACCCGTCGATGGGTGCCCGTCCACTGCGTCGGACCATCCAGCGCGAAGTCGAGGACCAGCTCTCCGAGAAGATCCTCTTCGGCGAGATCGTGGCCGGCCAGACCATCACCGTGGGCGTCGAGGGTGAGGGCGAGGACGCCAAGTTCACCTTCACCGGCCGCGAGGAGACCCCGGCTCTGGAAGGCAAGGACAGCCCCGCGGAAATCGAAGAAGGCCACCTGAGCACCTGAGCCTGATACCCGGTTGCACTAGGGGCCCGGCCGTGGCCATCCACCGCCGGGCCCCTGGGGCTGTGCGGGGTGGGTGCCGCCGGCAGGAATAGAATGGGGGGAGGCCCGATGTCACCCTGCGGCCAGCCCGCACCGCCGCCGTGGC
>JBBSRM010000126.1:0-7499 GCA_038243055.1 Actinomycetales bacterium | reverse complement strand
GCGATGCCCTCCTTCATCCGGGAACACTATGCGCACCGGACGTCGGCCCTGACCGGGACCTACACGATCACGATGTCCCTCGGTGCCACCGCAGCCTCGGCGCTCGGCGTCCCGCTGGCCCTGCAACTGGGTTCCCCGAGCCTGGGGTTGGCGGCCTGGTCGATCCTGGCCGCCGTCTCGATCCTGGTCTTCATTCCGTTGGCGATCGCCGGTCGACCGCGCCCTCGACAGGACGCCGCGGACCCGGTGGCCCCGCAGGAGCCCGGGGGATCGCTGATGGCGGTGCTGCGTACGCGCAAGGGGCTGCTCATCACGGGGTTCTTCACGGTCCAGGCGCTGTTGGTCTATTCATTGATCAGCTGGTTGCCGGTCATCCTGATTTCACGGGGCATGGACCCCTCCTCCGCAGGAATCATGCTGGGGCTCATGCAGTTGGTCACGATCCCGGCGACTGTGGTGCTGCTGGCCATGGCCACCCGCCCGCACCTGCTGCGCTCCGCCTTCATGGTGTGTTGCGTCGGCATCCTGCTGGGCCTGGGTTGTCTGATCCTGCTCCCGGTCGGCTTCACCGTCCTCTCCGTGGTCCTGCTGGGCCTCGGACTCACGATCTTCCCCCTGCTGCTGGTGGTCATCAGCCGCAGCGGCCGCAATGCCGTGGAAACCACGGCGATCTCCACGGTTGCCCAATCGGTCGGCTACCTCGTGGCCAGCGCGGGTCCCTTCGGACTGGCGCTGCTCCACACCCTGACGGGCGGGTGGGCCTTGCCCTTGTGGCTGCTCTTCGCCGTCGCCGTCGCCCAGCTACTGCTGGCCCTGGCGTTGACCTCCGATAGCCCGGTTGGACCAGCACGTCAGGCACGCATGGCGCGTAAGCAGGAGGAGCCGGCATGAGCATCCCGCCCCGGACCCCGCTGGTCCAACAAGTCACCGATGCCCTGCGCCGGGCCATCACCTCGGGCGAGTGGCCAGTCGGTGCGCGGATTCCCGCGGAGCCGGCGCTGATTCAACGATTCGACGTCTCGCGGGGCACGCTGCGCGAGGCCATCAAGGCACTGTCTCATGCGGGCATGTTGGAGGTCCGTCGCGGCGACGGGACCTATGTGCGCACGCGCAGCGAGATCGAAGGCGCCATCGGGCAGGCCTACCAGCGTCACTCAGACCAGGACGTCATGCAGGTCAGGTTCGCCCTGGACGCCCAAGCCGCCCGCCTGGCCGCTGGCGTCGCCGACGAAGCCGAGGTGGAGGGGCTGCGGGCGATCCTGGCCGAACGGCGTCGTGCCTGGGAAGCCGAGGATATCGAGGGGTGGATCGACGCCGACTGGAACTTCCATCTGGCGGTGGCGAGGGCTTCGGGCAATGCCTTGCTGGTCGAGCTGTATTCCAGTTTCGGTGACGTCTTCCATGGCACCAAGCTGGCCCAACGTCTCTACCGCGGCTTCGACGGCTGCCGGGCCGAAGGCCATGAGGAACTCCTCGAAGCGATCATCGCCGCGGACCCGGAGGCCGCGGATCGCAGCACGGTGGCGAACCTGCTGTACTGCCTGTCCTTCACCGAGGCGGGTTGAGCGCGGGTCCCGGAACCGTCTAACCGATCCGGTTGCGTTGGGTTCCCAGGCCGTCGATCCTTGTTTCGAGCACGTCCCCGGCTTTGAGCCAGGGGTGGCGACCCTGCTCGTTGCGCTGCCCCAACGCCACCCCGGCCGGGGTCCCGGTGAGGATGAGGTCCCCGGGAACCAGCGTCACCAGGGTGGAGAGGTAGGCCACTAGTTGAGCAGGGCCGAAGACCAGGTCGGCAGTGGAATCCTCCTGCATCACCTCGCCGTTGACGCGGGTGCTGATACGCGCCTGGTCCGGAAACTCGTCGCCACTGACCAGATAGGGTCCGACGGGGGTGGAGGCCTCCCAGCATTTACCCTGCATCCATTCGGTGGTCCTGCCCTGCCAACCGCGCATCGAGACGTCATTGGCGATGGTGTACCCGGCAATGTGGTCGGCGGCCTCGGCCTCGGCGATCCGGCGGCCTGGTGTGCCGATGACAATGGCCAGTTCGCCTTCCCAATCGAGCCGGTGGTCCTCCGGCGGCACGACGATCGGGTCCATCGGACCGGTGAGCGAGCGGGCGAACTTCGTGAACACCGTCGGGTACTCGGGCAGTTCCTGCCCGGTTTCCAGGATGTGGTTGCGGTAGTTCAACCCGATGCAGAAGACCTTCTCCGGGTGGGTCACCAGCGCGGCGAAGTCGGCGTCGGCCACCGGAACGGTCGCGTGCACCCGCAGGGAAGCTGCCGGATCGGCAGCTGCGATGGCCTCGGCGCGCGTCTGTTCGTCGGCGGCCAGGAACGCTCCGACGTCGACGAAACCAGCGAGCTCGTGGGCCGTGTCGCCGTGGATGACTGCGGCGAACGTGGCCCCGGAGCCGGCGGGTCGGCGGATGGTTGCAAGTTTCATGCCACCATCCCACCACAGCGGCGTCCGCGGGACCTAGCGTGCCGCTGCGATTGCTGCTTCATCGGGGTAGGCGGCCTGCGTGCCCTTCTTCGTGGCAGCCAAGGCGGCGGCCACGGAGGCGAAGGCTGCGGCGTCGGCCAGGGTTTCGCCGGCGGCCAGCCGGGTCGCCACCGCGCCGGTGAAGGCGTCGCCGGTGCCGGTGGTGTCCACCGCGTGCACCCGGGTGGGGGCGATCCTGGTGATGGGGGACCCGGCGCCCTGGCCGCCATCCAGTACCACCGACCCGTGGGCACCCAGGGTGACGACCACGCGGTTCAGCCCGCGGTCGACAAAACGTTCGAGCACCGGTTGCCACGCGTCATCGGCAGCGTCGGCCGCGGGGATGCCCGTGCCGTCCAGGAACTGGGAGGCCTCGTGGGCGTTGACCAGCAACACCGACGTCAGCTCGGCCAGTTCCCGGGTGATCGGGGCGTAGGGGGAGAGATTCAAGACCACGGTGGCCCCGGCGTCGTTCCCGGCACGGGCTGCAGCCAGCACGGCTTCCGGGGCGACTTCCAGACACAGGCACACTACCGAGGCTCCGGCGAACAGTCCGGAGGCCTGGGCGATCGTGGCCGCCGAGACGGTCCCATTGGCCCCGGAGGAGATGACGATGCTGTTCTCGCCCGCGGCATCCACGGTCACCACGGCGACGCCGGTTTCCACCCCCTCCACGCGCCGCACCGCCTCGGTGTGCACGCCTGCGGCGGAACAGGACTCGAGCAGCATGGTGCCGTGGGGGTCATCGCCGACGGCGCCCAGGAGTGCCACGTCGGCGCCGAGTCGGCCCGCGGCGACGGCCTGGTTGGCGCTCTTGCCCCCGGGATTCACGGTGAACCCCTCACCGTGCAGGGTCTCGCCCGGGGTGGGGAGGCGTTCGGTGTAGATGGTCAGGTCGGCGTTCAGGGAACCGACGACCAGGACGCGGCCACCTGGTTCGGGGACGTGGCTGGGGGTGTTCATGCGCTGACCTCTGCTTCGACGGGCTTGGGAATGAGCAAGGAGGCGGCCAGGGCGGCGAGGGTGATGATCAGGCCGGTGCCGATGACCGCGAAATAGGAGCCGTGCCCGCCCAGGAAGGAGGTGCCCACCAGGACCGCGGGCAGTACCAGGAAGCTCAATCCGGCACCGAGGTTGAAGGCGCCGGCGGTCATGCCCGGCAGGAAGCCGGGGTTGCCCGGTGGGGAGAGGACGACGCCGAGGCCGTTGAGCATGATGTTCGCGGTGCCGGCATACATGACGCCCAGCAGGGCGGTGCCCACGATCATCATCGGCAGGCTGTGCAGTCCGAGGAAGAGGATGATCAGCAAGGCCACGACCGAACCGACCATGCCGATGCGCAGCACGCGGGTGTACCCCAGGACCGGGGCCAGACGACCACTGACGGGGCCGAAGAGCCAGCCCAGCAAGGCAAAGGGGGTGAGGATGAGCAGAGCAGTTTTGGCGGCCCCGACGCCGAAGCCCGGCGCGGTGGCCTGGACGTAGGCGGGGATGATGCCGTTGATGACCGCGAAGATCCCGGTCATGGTCAGGATCGTGGTCAACAGCGGGGCCCAGGTCGAGCGTCGACGCAGATGCTCGATTTCGACCATCGGTTCCTTCGTCCGCTTCTCGGTTCGCCAGAATCCGGCGAAGGCGGCCACCGAGACGGCCAGCAGGATCACGGAGAGCACGAGTGTGGAGGTGGAGAAGCCCCCGACCAGCCCCGCACCTTCGTTCAGGGCGGTCAGGAGGGCCCCGACGGCGATGACGATGAAGAACACGCCGCGCCAGTCCATGCTCGTTCCGGCCTGCGGCTTGGATTCACCGGCCTTCCACTGCACCGCGACCGCGGCCAGGGCCGAGAGGACGACCATGAACCAGAAGATGCTGCGGAAACCGAAGTTCTGCGCCATGTAGCCGCCCAGGAAGGAGTCGACGCCGGCGACACCGCCGTTGACGGCGAGGATCAGGCCCATCATGGTGCCGTAGCGACGGGGGTCGGTGACCGCCGAGCGCAGCATGATCAGACACATCGGCACGGTGGGGCCGCTGATGCCCTGGATGATGCGTCCGACGAACAGCCACCCGATGTTCGGGGCCAGGGCGGCGACCACCGAACCGAGGCCGGTGAGCACCAGCATCAGCACCAGGATCCGCTTGCGCCCGACGATATCGCTCAGTCGGGGAAGGAACAGCGAGAACAGGGCAGCGGTGGTGAAGAACCAGGTTTGCGACAGGCCGATGGCCGCCTGGTCGGTGTGCAGCTCCTCGCCCATGGTGACCAGGGCGGGACTGAGCATGGAGGCGTTGAGCTGGAAGGCGACGCAGGCGGCCAGCAGCGCGAACAGCAAGGTGGCGCCGTTGCCGCCGCCGGTGGAGGAGGCTACGGGGCGGGTGGTGGTTGCGCTCATCGGGCATCAACCGTCAGGGGTCCGGCGGAGGCCAGCTCGACGTTGCCGATGCGTTCGAGGGCGTCGGTGACCAGGTCCCAGAACCGGACATGGTCCAGGTCCACGGCAACGGAGGTGTTGCAGTCAGGTGGTGCCGGGGCCCGGAAATCGGCGACTGTCATGCCCAGGGTCAGCGTTCCGCGCAGTTCGATGTCGACCGGGACCTTGACCGTGGACACGATGGTCGGGTCGATGACGTAGGCGACGGCGCAGGGATCGTGCACGGGCGGGAAATCGAAGCCCTGGTGGTCCTGGTAGGTCCTCGCGAAGAAGTCCATCAATTCACGCACGAACTTCGCGGGCCCGGTGCCGATCGCCTCGATGCGGGCGACGACGTCGGGAGTCGCCAGTGCCTGATGGGTCAGATCCAGGCCGACCATGACCACCGGCCAGGCCTCGTTGAAGACGATATGGGCTGCCTCGGGGTCGATGATGATGTTGAATTCGGCCACGGAGCTCCAGTTGCCGACGTGGTAGCCGCCGCCCATCAGGACAACTTCGCGCACGCGGTCAACGATGCGCGGTTCCTTGCGGGCGGCCAGGGCGATATTTGTCAGCCCGCCGGTGGGGACCAGGGTGATCGTTCCCGGCGCGTGGGCCATGACCGTCTCGATGATCAGGTCCACGCCGTGGCGCCCGTCCAGTTCGATGGTCGGTTCCGGCTGGGCCGGGCCGTCCATGCCGCTCTCGCCGTGGATGTCGCCTGCGGTTTCGACCTGCCGGACCAGCGGACGGTCGCAGCCAGCGGCAAAGGGGACGCCGGTCATGCCGGCGATGGTGCCGACGGACAAGGCGTTGTGGGTGACTTTGGCCAGGGTCTGGTTGCCCACGACCGTGGTGACCGCCAGCAGTTCGATATCGGGGTTGCCGTGGGCCAGCAGGATGGCCACGGCGTCGTCGTGACCTGGGTCGCAGTCCAGGATGATCTTGCGGGGTCCGGCTACGGCGGGGGCGTCTGCGCCCATGTTTTTCTCCACGTCATTGGGGGTGCTTGGCAATAGCCAGGCGTCAGGGGTCTTCACCGGAAGTTTTCCACCGGCGACCCCGGTACGTCAAGCGCTTAACCCCGAGATGTGCGACGGCGGCGCGAAGGACTCGATCTGTTGGCGCTGCAGGGTTGCCGGCTCGGTAGGATGGGGCCATGGAATCCGCTGCTGCCCCACCTTCCGGTGCGACCGGCAGGAGGCGGGCCACCGCCGCCATGGTCGCCGAACGGGCGGGGGTCTCCACCGCAACGGTTTCTCTGGTCGTCAACGACAAATCACGCGGCCGAGTCTCGGCAGCCAACGAGGCCCGCGTGCTGCAGGCCATCCACGATCTCGGCTACGTCGTCGATGGCATCGGCAGCTCGCTGTCCCGCGGGGTCAGTTCGACCGTCATCATGGTGGCCCCCGATATCTCCAATCCCTTCTTCGCCAACGTGATTGCCGGGGTGCGTTCGGCGCTGGGGCAGGACTACCAACTGCTGCTCTCGGTCACCGACGCAGGCAGGTTCCCCAGTGCCGCCGATACCCGCAGGTTGCTATCATTGCGACCCGCGGGCCTGCTCGTCGATGCCCCCGATGAGGCATTTCTGGAGGAGCTTTCGGCTCCGGATCCGCTGGTGTTGCTGGACGCGCCCGGGCTAGGGGACCGGTTCGCTGCGGTGAACCTCGATGTCGCCCACGGGGCCCGTGAACTGGCCGGTCACCTGGCCGCCACCGGCCACCGGAGGGTCGCCTATATCGACGGCATCACCGGCACGGCGACCTTCGAGCTGCGCCGCACGGCGTTCATGGTCGCTGCGGCCGAGCTGGGTCTGGAGGTGCCGCCCGCCGCGCAGTTGGCGACGACCATCGACGTGGGTGTCGTGGCCACTGAATTCGCGGGCGTCTGGCCGACCTGGGAGCAGGCCGGGGTCACCGCCGTGGTCTGCGCGACGGATACCCACGCCTATGGTGTCCTGCAGGAGGCGCGGGTGGCCGGTGTGCCTGTTCCGGGGGCTCTGGCCGTGGCAGGTTTCGATGACCTGCCCTTTTCCCGAACCAGCAACCCGTCGCTGACCAGCGTGCACCTGCCGGGCGAAGAGCTCGGCCGGCGGGCTGCGGAACAGTTGCGCCGGCTCATGGCCGGCGAGGTGCTCCAGGAGCAGCAACTGACCTTGGCCAGCTCATTAGTGGTGCGCGGCTCCACCGTAGGGGCGTAGCTACAGCACCATGAACAGGACGATCACGATGACGGAGAGCGTGGTGATCATGCCGATGATCGTCGGCCACGGGTTCCTGGGGCCGGCCTGCGGGTCGAAGGGTTCGCGCAGCCCGGGTGTGCTTGGGTTCCCGCCGAGCAGCGGGGCGCCGTCGCCCTGGGGGGTGTTGCGCCGTTGGTTCTTCCGCATGGTTTCGGCTCCTTTCATCGGGGACGTCAGGGCACCAGCCTAACCCGCAGTGCGGTGGCAGCATGGCCCGGGGGAGTCCGGATGGGGTCGCATCTTGACTTGTTTGAACGTATGTTTAGTATATTAAACATGCGTTTAATCAATAGTGATGTCACCACCCGAGCCAGGATCCGCGATGCTGCGATCACCCTCTTCGGGCAACGAGG
>JBBSRM010000125.1:0-7595 GCA_038243055.1 Actinomycetales bacterium | reverse complement strand
TGTCGCGCAGGCGTTGGACACCGGCGCGACTGCCCTGCTCGACCATGACGCACAAAAACGATCGGAGACACAGCGGCCTACGGAGCCGACCGACCACCACGATGGTGACGGACACGGGCAGGACCACGAACACGGCGACGAAGCCGGAGGCGATCATGACGGTGGTGAGCACTCCGATGCCGGGACGGGCCATGAGGATGACGACGGCGGGATGGACATGGATATGGATATGGACATGTCTCCCGGGGGAATTCCGCTGGCCGTCGAGGGCAAGGACCGGGACGGACTGCACCTCGATGTCTTGAACGTTTCCTTGGGGCCCATCCTTCCGCTGTGGCCCGCCGGACTGGTGCTGCATTGCACCCTCCAGGGCGACATCGTCAGCGAAGCCCGGGCGGAGTTCCTGTTCCGCACCGATTCCCCGGATGCAACCAGGACGCCGATCGGGCGGCGTGCCGCCGCGGTCCATTGGATCGACCTTGCCGTGCGGATGGTGCGGCTGGCAGGTAGCAGCGCGGCCGCGCAACGGCTCTGCGCCCTACGGGACAGGGCCTTGGACGACTCCCCCATCGAATCCCTCCACCACGCGCTGAAGACGGAACGCGACCGGTTCCGCAGAATGCCCCTGCTAGCCCGGTCCCTAGCCAATCTGGGATCGATCCCCGCGGATGCTGCCGGTCCATGGGCGGGGACCGACGCCTGGGAGCGGCTGCTGGGCATGCTGGAGGCTGCATCCACCGCCACCTCGCCAGATGATCATGGCCTCCCGTTTTCACCAGCAAACCCCCGACTGGTGGAACTTATGGTCAGCGGGAAGGATCTGGGCGTCGTCCGCCTGATCGTTGCCAGCCTTGACTGGTCAGTGGCCTGTGCCTTGCCGGAAGTGGCTGTATGAGCGCAGTCGAGCAGGTCCAGCCGATCTGGACGCTGGCTGCCGTGGGTCTGGTGTTTTTCGCAGCACTCTGTGGCGTGGCAGTTGATGGCGTGCTGGAAGCACGCGCCCGACGTGCCCCGGGCGGATGGCTTGTCCCGTGGGCGGAGGCTGCCCGGCTGTTGCGCCAACGCCGTCGCACTCTGGTGTCTGCGGACCGGCTTCTGTGGCGCATCGGGGTTGTCGGACTGCCGGTACTGGCGGTGCTGATGGCGGCGGTACTGCCCTTCGGCCGTTGGGTGGTCGCCGATCTACCGGTCGGACTGGTCTGGTTCAATGCCATGGACGTCATGGCTTGGGCGCTCGTGTGGATGGCGGGTTGGGGTCCCAACGCGGCGTACCCGCTGGTGGGCGGCTACCGATTCCTGGCGTTGGCCCTGGCCTACGAGCTGCCACTGATGTTCGCACTCACCGGGCCCGCCGTCGCGGCCGGGAGCCTGCGGATGGGTGACATCGTCGCAGCCCAGGAAGGTTTGTGGTTCGTCGTCTGGATGCCGGTGGCGTTCGTGGTCTTCTGCGCCGGCGTTCTGGCGTTCTCCCTGCAGCGTCCCTTTGATGCACCGGTGGGAACGGACCTGGCCGGCGGGGTCCTCGCCGAACTATCGGGTCTGGACCGATTGCTATTCCAAGCCGGGCGGTACGCGCTGTTGGCCGTCGGGGCCGGTTTCGGGGCTGCGCTCTTCCTGGGAGGCGGCGCCGGCCCGGCCCTGCCCGAGTGGGCGTGGTTTTCGGTCAAGAGTCTGCTGCTGTTGACCGTATTGCTGGCGGTCCGACAGCGGCTTCCTACCGTCAGGCCGGACCGGCTCATGGGTTTGGCCTGGACCGTTGCCCTGCCAGCAATCCTCTTCCAACTGCTGATCGTGTCCATCATCGTTATGGAAAGAAGTTGAAACCATGCTACAAACCGTGATCTTCGTGGCGTTGGGGCTGATATCTGTGGTCGCGGGAATCATCGTGTTCCGGACTGACTCGATGGCCCGCGCCACTTACGCTCTGGCTGTCTCATTCGTGGCCGTCGGCGCTATGCTGCTCCAGCTGAATCTGGACTACATCGGGGTGGTCACCATTCTCATGATGGTCATGGAGATGGCCATCATGGCCATCTTCATGATCATGTTCATGGGCATGAACCCGGCCTTGATGCCCATGAGCATGGTTCACAATAAGCTGGGCTCGCTGCTGATATCGGTCGGTACCTTCGTCGTCCTGGCCGCCGGCGCGCTGATGGTCCCCTGGCCCGAACGCCGGGGCGCCCCCGCACTGGACCTGACCGCCTCGTTGGGTGAAGCCATCATGGGCAACAAGATGCTGGTGATGCTCACAGTAAGCCCCGTGCTCTTCGCGACCTTGATTTCCGCCCTGGTCTTGGCTAATCCCCGGGGCCGCTACAGTGCCCCACTCGCTGACGAAACCATGCCGAGAACCACGCCGAAAAGTAGTCCTGACGGTCCGGGCCAGGACGCAACCGACAGCAGTAGCCCGTCAGATCACGACCATCCACACCACGGTCAAGCGGGTGATCCGCGATGAGCCTGCCTCTGTTGTTGGTCATTGCCGCAGCGCTGTTCAGTGTCGGGCTCTTCGGCGCGCTTTCCCAACAGGTCGTCGTGATGGTGATGATGGGCCTTGAACTCATGATCAACGCCGTGATCCTGGCTGCTGCCGGGATGTGGTGGTTCCTGGCCCCCGTAGCCGACGGCCAGGTCCTCCTGCTCGTCATCATCGCTGTCATGACCATAGAAATGTCGATGGGATTTGCCGTGGCGACCCTCTTGCACCGGTCCACCGGGACGGATATGACCGATATGGCAACGGAGCTCCACGGATGAACGTGCTCCTCATTCTGCTCATCTTGATCCCGGCTGTGGGCGGGGCGTCGCTGTTGCTAGCGGGCTCACGGGCCAACCGTCTGGCACCGGCCGTCTCGATCAGCGTGTCAGCCGTGTTGCTGCTGCTGTCCGTCCCGGTTTCCCTCACCCGGCCCAGCTGGTTATCGCCGTTCCTGCCCGGAACCGGATTCGGTTTGCGGGTCGATGCCCTCTCGGCTCCGCTGCTTCCGACCGTCGCCTGCGTAACCTTGCTGGCGCTGGTGTTCGCATCCTCCGGCGGCCGAGAACCGGCTGCCCGATTCCACGGCTTGATGCTGCTGTTCGTCTCCGCGGTGCTGGTCACCCTCACCGCGGGAAACCTCGCCGTGTTGCTCTTCGCCTGGGAGCTCATGGGTGCTGCTTCATATGCCCTGATCGGATTCACCTGGCATGAATCCCGTCGCGTCTCCTCCGGGCTGACGGCATTCATCACGACGAGGGCGGGTGATCTCGGGCTCTATCTTGCCGCCGGGGCCGTCCTCGCCGGGGGTGGAACCCAGCAACTCTCGGGCCTTGCGCAGCTTCCCGACCTGTGGCGAAACGTGGCAGCGGCCGGAATCCTGATTGCTGCCTTCGGCAAGGCAGCGCAACTACCTTTCAGCTTCTGGCTGTCCCGCGCCATGGACGGACCCAGCGCAGTCAGCGCCCTGCTGCATTCGGCTGCCATGGTGGCCATGGGCGGCTATCTGCTGCTTCGCGTCCAACCCCTGCTGCAGGCAACCAGTTGGGCAGCCACCACCACAGCCTGGGTCGGCGTGTCGACGGCAGTCGTCCTGGGCGTGGTTGCCTTGGCACAAAAAGACCTCAAGCAACTTCTCGCCGCCTCCACCTCGGCGCAGCTGGGCTTCGTGGTCCTAGCTGCCGGCGTCGGCAGCGTCGCCGGCGGCACCGCCCACCTGATGGCCCATGCGATGACCAAGGCCGGACTGTTCCTGGCTGCAGGCGCCTGGCTGGCAGCACTGGGCACCAAGAAGCTATCGGCACTTCGAGGGGCGGCACGCCGCTGGCCGGTCCTCGGCGTCGCCTTTACGGTGGCCGGCCTCGGACTGGCCGGAATGGTCCCTTTCGCGTTGTGGGCGACCAAGGACACGATCCTCGGAGCAGCGCGAGAGGAATCCTTGGCGCTCTATCTGGCCGGTGTCCTCGGGGCTGCCTTGTCAGCGGCCTACGCCGGCAAGGCCCTAGCCCTGGTCTGGCGGCCCCTCCCCCGAAATCCCGAGGCTGGCTATGACACGGAGGAGCGCGGTACCCGCCGGATCCCCCGGTGGCAGCAGGTTTCCGTGGCTGTTCTGGCCCTGGGCTCGGCCGTGGGAGGCTTGCTTGTTTTCGGACCGGCCGGACGCGCACTACGAAACGCACTGAGGTCCGGGCCCGGACCGGAGGCCTCGGATCTGGCGGTCTCGGCGGCCATCGCCGCCCTGGTTCTGGCAGCGGTCTGGCGGTCTCCCACCTGGTTCAACAGCCATAAAGCCTACAGCTGGTTCGGTTTGGAGAAGGCAGCAACGCTCATTGTCGTGCAGCCGACGTTCGCCATCGCTGGTCTGCTGGCGCGGTTCGACGACCGGGTCCTGGATCGGGGAATCGACCACCTCGCAAGCGGGGTGCCGCGACTAGCACGGCATCTGGCGCGATTCGACGACCGGGTCCTGGATCGGGGAATCGATCGCCTCGCAGGTTTGGTTCCCCGAGCAGCGGGGCGCCTGGCTCGGGTCGATGAGGCTATCGACGCGGCTGTGGAAGGCGGGGCAGGCGGTATACACCGAGCGGGCCAACTCGCCCGTCTCCCGCAAACCGGCTTGATCCACCAGTATTACGCCCAAGCGGCGCTGCTGCTCGCAGTTGCCACCATCCTGTTGATTTTCACGAGGTGAACGTGCTTAGCCTGATCATTTTTCTTCCTCTCGTCATAGCAGCGTTCCTGGCAGCGGTCCCGAACTGCCCGCCAAGGGTGGCCCGGATCGTTTTCGTTGCCGCCTCCGCCGCCGATCTGCTGCTTGTCGCGTTCCTGTGGATCAACTACCGCGATCCCGGGCCGACGAGTCTGGCCTTCGAGGAACGACTCCCCTGGATCCCCAACGTGGGCAGCAGCTACCATGTCGGCGTTGACGGTCTGTCCCTGCCGTTGTTGGCGCTGACGACGGTCGTCTTCCTGGCATGCGCGGTCTACGACTGGCGGGACACGGACCGCAGCCGCGCCCGGGCCGCACTGTTTCTTTTTCTTGAGGCCACCTGTCTGGGCTTGTTCGCTGCGCAAGACCTCATCCTGTTCTTCCTGTTCTTCGACCTCTCAATCGTGGCCATGTACTTCGTGATCGCCGGGTGGGGGCACGGGGACCAGGCCAGATCCGCACTCAAATTCTTCCTCTACACCTTTCTGGGCTCCCTCTCCCTACTCGTCGGCTTCATCGGGCTCTACCTGGCCGCCGAACCCCATACGTTCGACATCCCCGAACTGGCCGCCGCCGATGTGCTGAGGGACAATCCCGCCGCCGGATTCGTGCTCGCCGCGATCGTCGTCGGCTTCGCGGTCAAAACCCCCACGGTGCCCTTCCATACCTGGCTCCCTCCGGCGCACACCGATGCCCCGGCCACCGGTTCCGCGGTGCTGGCCGGAGTGCTCCTGAAGATGGGTGCCTACGGTTTCCTGCGTGTGGCCATGCCGCTTCTGCCCGAGACCTGGACTGCCTGGGCGCCTCTGATCATCGCGGTGGGAATCGTTTCGGTCCTCTACGGAGCACTCGTCGCCCTGGCCCAGAGCAACCTTAAACGGATGGTCGCCTACACTTCGGTGAACCACATGGGTTACATCATCCTGGCCATCGGCGCCGCTGGATTGAGCCAGGGATCGACCGCCGCAGCCGGCGCCACGGCGGTCACGGGGGCTGTAGTGCAAATGGTCAGTCACGGCCTCATTACTGCCGCGCTGTTCCTGCTGGCAGGTGTCTTGCATCGTCGGGCCGATACCTACGACATGGGTGCGTTCGGCGGCTTGGCCGGAAAGGCACCACGCCTGGCGGGATTCTTTGCCGTGGCGGCCTTTGCTTCCCTCGGACTGCCCGGCTTCAGCGGCTTCATTGCCGAATTCCAGATCTTTGCCGGCAGCATCGGCATCACACCGCTGGCCGCCATCGCCCTGCCGGGAATCCTCATTACTGCCGTCTTGTTCCTCCGGGCCCTTCAACGCGTATTCACCGGCCCGGTCATCGGCAAGTCGGTCAGCTTCACGGACCTGCGCCCGACGGAGATGCTCCCTGCAGGTTTGCTGCTGGGGCTTTCCGTGCTCGTGGGGGTATTTCCCGCAACGTTGCTGGCACCGATCGTCCCCGCAGCCGAAGCCGTCGTGAACATGATGGGACGGTAGCCGGCCATGTTGGAGGACCTTCTGCACCTGCTGCGCGCAGGGCCCGGAGCGCTTGCACTGCTACCCGAGATGCTCCTCCTCGCCGGAGCCATCACGTCGCTACTCACGGGGTCCTTCGTTCCTCGCCATCGCCAAGGAGTTAGCCGCATCATTGCCCTGGCCACGCTGGCCGCTTCGTCGGCAACCGCAGTAGCGGCCATGGGTGGTTCGGACCGGCTCATTTACGACGGCACCTACGCCGTCGACACCACGACGACGGCGGCGCGGCTGATTGTGGCGGCATCCTCGTTTCTGATCATCGTCATGGGAACCGACGAGGCGAAGGGGACGGAGCGTGAGAGTGAGCAGTACGTGCTGATCCTGCTGGGATCACTGGGTGCGGTCGTGCTGGCCGGCGCCAGCGACCTGCTGATCCTCTCCGTGGGTTTCCTGCTGGCCAGCGTTCCGCTCTACGCGCTGATCGGCATCAAACGGTCCCCCCGCAGCGCCGAGGCAGCTTTGAAGACCTACCTCATGGGGGCGCTGCTGGGCATCGCACTCCTGCTCGGTGTCACCATCCTCTACGGACTAGGCGGTGCCACGGCCTACGAGGGCTTGGCACAAGGTCTGATTGGAATGCCGGCACCGGCGGTGGCCGTCGGGTTGGTAGGCATCCTCGCTGGGCTGTTGTTCAAGGCAGGTGCCGTACCTGGACACTATTGGGTCCCCGACGCGGCCCAGGGGGCCAACATCTACGGCGCCACCTTCGCGACCACGGTGCCGAAGATCGGTGGACTCCTGGCCGCCTACCGCCTCCTGGAAGCCATTCCCGAGAGCGTGAATTGGCCGTTGTTGGTCGCGGTCCTCGCGGCCGTCACCATGACGTGGGGCAATCTAGCCGCCTTCACCCAGACCGATCCCCGCCGGCTACAGGGCTGGTCGACCGTCAGCCAGGCCGGGTACCTGCTGATGCCCATCGCCGTCGCCGGAGGCACGCCATTGGCGCTGCCGGCGTTGGTGGTCTATCTCGCCGGCTATGCCGTCTCGAACATCACCGCATTCACGGTGATTGCCGCCTACCCCGACCGTCGGGAGCTGGCGGCCTACCGCGGGCTCTCCGCTGCCCGACCTTGGCACGCCGCGGCATTGGTCGTCGCGCTGCTCAGCCTCGTGGGCACCCCGCCCACTGCGGTGTTCATCGGAAAACTCGCGGTCTTCACCGCAGCATGGGACGGTGGGTTCTGGTGGCTGACAGTGGTTGCCGCAGCCAACTCAGTGGCCAGCCTCTTCTACTATCTACGCTGGTTGATCCCGGCATTTCGAGCGGCAACACCTGAGACGCCAGGAGCCGGGGCGTTCAAACCCCGGCCATGGGCTTCTGCCGCCCTTCTGGTCGGCGCCGGGCTCATACTGGGCGTCGGGCTGATGGCTGGACTACTCTGGCCGCCCATGTTTG
>JBBSRM010000124.1:0-7716 GCA_038243055.1 Actinomycetales bacterium | reverse complement strand
GGAGAGCTTTCCACGGTCATCGACCTTGGTGATCTCCACCTGGAGCTTCTGGCCCACGGAGACGACGTCCTCGACGTCCTCGACGCGCTTGCCATCGGAGAGCTTGCGCAGCTCGGAGATGTGCAGCAGGCCGTCCTTGCCGGGGGTCAGGGCCACGAAAGCACCGAACGTGGTCAGCTTCACCACGGTTCCGAGGTAGCGTTCGCCGACCTCCGGAACCATCGGGTTGGCGATCGCGTTGATGGCGGAGCGGGCGGCCTCGGCGGAATCGCCGTTGGTCGCACCGATCAGCACGGTGCCGTCATCCTCGATGGAGATGTCGGCCCCGGTGTCCTCCTGGATGGTGTTGATCATCTTGCCCTTCGGGCCAATGACCTCGCCGATCTTATCCACGGGGATCTTCACCGAGATGATGCGCGGAGCGAATTCGCTCATCTCATCCGGTGCGTCGATGGCGGAGTTGATCACCGAGAGGATGTGCAGGCGTGCCTCGCGGGCCTGCTTCAGCGCTGCGCCGAGCACGGAGGCCGGGAGGCCGTCGAGCTTGGTGTCCAGCTGGATGGCCGTGACGAACTCCGAGGTACCGGCGACCTTGAAGTCCATATCGCCCATGGCGTCCTCGGCACCGAGGATGTCAGTCATCGCCGCGTAGCGGGTCTGGCCGTCGACCTGGTCGGAAACCAGGCCCATGGCGATGCCGGCAACCGGGGCGCGCAGCGGCACACCGGCGTTGAGCAGCGACAGGGTCGAGGCACAAACCGAGCCCATGGAGGTGGAACCGTTGGAGCTCAAGGCCTCGGAGACCTGGCGGATCGCGTAGGGGAATTCCTCACGCGTGGGCAGCACCGGCATGATGGCGCGCTCGGCGAGGGCACCGTGGCCGATTTCGCGGCGCTTGGGCGAACCCACGCGGCCGGTCTCACCGGTGGAGTACGGCGGGAAGTTGTAGTTGTGCATGTAGCGCTTGCGCGTCACCGGCGACAACGAGTCAATTTGCTGCTCCATCTTGAGCATGTTCAGCGTGGTGACACCCATGATCTGGGTTTCGCCGCGCTCGAAGATCGCCGAACCGTGCACGCGGGGCAGGACCTCGACCTCGGCGGTGAGCTGACGGATGTCCGTCAGTCCACGGCCGTCGATGCGGACCTGTTCGGTCAGGATGCGCTGGCGCACGACCTGCTTGGTCACCGCGGCGAAGGCCTTGGAGACCTCCTTCTCGCGGCCTTCGAACTGCTTGCCTTCAGCGGCGAGCTGCTCGACGACCTCGTCCCGGTAGACGCTGGAGGCGGTGTCGCGCTCCTGCTTATCGGCGATCGTGAAGATCTCGGTGAGCTTGGCCGATGCTGCGGACTCGACGGCGGCGTAGGCGTCGTCCTCGAAGTCGCGGAAGATCGGGAACTCGACGGTCGGCTTCGCGGCGCGGGCGGCCAGATCGGCCTGTGCGTCGCAGAGGACCTTGATGAACGGCTTGGAAGCCTCGAGGCCCTCGGCCACGACCTCTTCGGTCGGGGCGGTGGCGCCGTTTTCCTTGATCAGGTTCCAGGCGTGGTCGGTGGCTTCGGCCTCGACCATCATGATGGCGACGTCGTCACCGCTCACGCGACCGGCAACCACCATCGAGAACACGGCGTTCTCCAGCTGGGAGTGCTTCGGGAAGGCGACCCACTGGGCGCCGTTTCCTTCGTCGACCAGGGCAACGCGGACGCCGCCGATGGGGCCGGAGAACGGCAGGCCCGAGAGCTGGGTGGACATCGATGAGGCGTTGATGGCCACGACGTCGTACAGGTCGTCCGGGTTCATGGACAGGATGGTGACAACCACCTGGACCTCGTTGCGCAGGCCCTTGACGAAGGCCGGGCGCAGCGGGCGGTCCATGAGGCGGCAGGCCAGGATGGCCTCGGTCGAGGGACGGCCCTCGCGGCGGAAGAAGCTACCGGGGATGCGGCCGGCGGCGTACATGCGCTCTTCGACGTCCACCGTCAGCGGGAAGAAGTCGAAGCCCTCACGGGGGTGCTTACCGGCCGTGGTGGCCGAGAGCATGGACGTGTCGTCATCGATGTAGACCATGGCAGCGCCTGCTGCCTGCTGGGCCAGACGGCCGGTCTCAAAGCGGATCGTGCGCGTTCCGAACCGGCCATTGTCGATGACCGCTTCTGCGAACTGAATTTCGGGACCCTCCATGGAGAGTCACCTCCGTTTCTGTTGTGGCGCAGGCCCAACCGATCCTCTCCTCCGGTTCCACCGGAGGGGGCACCCGGTCTTCGATCGAGGCCCACGGGGTTGCCGGCGTCGTGCCGGATTCCCGTAAACCACTACCGAGGACCGCGAATGTCCTTGATGGCTGGTTTCCTGCGGTTTTCATTGGTGTTGGTGGCGCAGGGCATCAGGCCCTTTGCCCGGAAGCGGCCCCTCCGACCGGTTGCCCGGCGGGAGGACCGCTTCCGTGGAACCGACTAGCGGCGCAGGCCGAGGCGCTCGATGAGCGTACGGTAGCGGGCGATGTCGGTGCCCTTGAGGTAACCGAGCATGCGACGACGACGGCCAACCATGCCCATGAGGCCACGGCGGGTGTGGTGGTCGTGCTTATGCGTCTTCAGGTGCTCCGTCAGGTCCAGAATACGACGGGAGAGAACAGCAACCTGCACCTCCGGGGAACCCGTGTCGCCTTCGTGGGTGGCGTAAGCCTTGATGATTTCGGTCTTGACAGTAGCGTCGAGGGCCACATTAACTCCTGGAGTTGTACCGCGAACAGTTGAATTGCCGTCTCCGGCGTGATGACACGCAACCGCGGACTGCAGCGCACACCACCAAGCAGTCTATCATCACCGTGGCTACCGGCGGTGGGCCCGCCAGGCGTGCGTGAAGTAGGGCAGGCCCAGCGACTCCCCCGGCCTGTGGCCCAGATGCTCGTACAGGTACCAGCTCAGGTTCCCCTCGACCCGGGCGCGAATGGGTGCCTCGGCCCGCAGGTAGTAGCTGCGTGATTTGGCCAGTTCGATCAACAGTTCCGGGGTCACCGTCTGTTCCCAGTGCAGGCCCATGGATTCCCAGTCAGTGAATCCCGGCCCGATCCCGGGGACGAAACCGGGGCGGTGCACGTCCCCGGCATGCATGATGCGACTGAGCCGGTGCACCCAGGGAACGGTGACGTCGAGCTGGTTCCACACCAGGGCCAACCGGCCTCCGGGCCGCAGGATCCTTGCGGTCTCGGTGGAAGCTGCCGGCACGTCGACCCAATGCCAGGCCTGCGCTGCGGTCGCCACGTCGAAGGACTCCCCGGGCAGGGAAGTGTCCTCGGCGGTGGCCAGCACGGTGGAGATTTGCCCCGGCTTGCGCCGTAGTTGGGCGAGCATGTCCTCCGAGGGATCCACCGCCGTCGTCCTCAGTCCCCGGGCTGCCAGTTCCACGGACAGGATGCCGGTTCCTGCCCCCAGATCCACTGCGTCGCGGGCCTCGGCGGGGACGAGGAAGTCCACGGCCTCCGCGGGGTAGGCGGGGCGGACGGCATCATAAAGCCCTCCCCCGCTGGCGAAGGCGGCCCCGAAGGCGAGTCGGCGGGAGGCATCGATGTCCGGCCCGCTGGTGGGAAGGTTCGGAAGCGGCGTACCCGGTGCGGGCCGTGTCACCGGTTCGACGCGCTCGCGTTCAGGCGCCGGCCCGGTCATGTTCCAGGACCCCGCGGGCCAGCTCGACGTCCTCGTTCATTTGTTCGATCAACGCTTCGATGCCGTGGTAGGCCACCATCGGTCGCAGTCGGGCGACGAATTCGACGACGGATTGCTGGCCGTAGAGATCGAAGTCCCCGACCTCTTCGTCAGGACGGTCGATGACATGGGCCTCGACCTGCCGGCTCACACCTTCGAAGGTGGGGTTCGAGCCGACGGAGATGGCTGCGGGCCAGCGCATGCCGGCCTCGTCGACCAGCCACCCGGCGTAGACGCCGTCGGCGGGGATGATGCCCGAGGAGTCGGTGGCCAGGTTCGCCGTCGGGAAGCCGAGTTCGCGTCCACGGGCGGCACCGTGGACGATTTCCCCGCGCATGCGGTGGGGTCGACCAAGGATCTCGTTGGCTGTGGCCACGTCCCCGTCGGTCAGGGCCTCACGGATCCAGGTGGAGGACCAGCGGCGGGATTCACCGACGTCGTCGATGCCGATGACATCGAAGCCGTGGATCCGTCCCAGCTCGACCATGGTGTTGAAGTCCCCCGCGTTCCCGCGGCCGAAGCGTACATCGTGGCCGACGACGACGGCGCAGGCGTGGAGACGGTCCACGATGACGTCCTGGACGAACTCCTCGGGGGTGGCCTGGGAGAAGGCCAACGTGTAGTTCACCATCAGCACGGCGTCCAGGCCGGTTTCAGCCAGCGAGTCCACCCGGTCCGCCAGCCCCATGATCAGGGGCAGGTAGCTATCGGGGCGGTGCACCTGCGCCGGATGCGGGTCGAAACTGATGGCCACGGCGGCAGCACTGCGTTCGGCGGCCAGACGGGTCAGCGTGGCCAGGACCTCGCGGTGGCCGCGATGGACGCCATCGAAGTTGCCGATGGTCACGACGGATGGCCCGAAGTCCGGGGGGACGGATTCGAGGCCTTTCCAGTAGTGCACTGTGCTCCTTGGGAATGCGGCGGTTTTTCGGTGGCCGGGCTGACGCCTTTCCATTATTCACGATCGGCCCCGTGAAGCTGAATTCGGCTAGCTGGCAGGATGCGGTTCGCGGTGCCGGTTCAGCCACCACAGACCGATCAGCGGCAGCACCAGCGGGATGTATCCGTAGCCCTGGCCGAAGTGTGACCAGACCGCCGGGTGGGCGAAATCCTGCGGCAGGGCGAAGGACAGGATACCCACCACGATCACCCCGATCAGTTCGATGAGCACCGCCAGGAACGACAACCTCCAGCTGCCGGGCTTCTTCGAGGCCAGGGCGATGGTGGCGATGATGTAGATGATGGCAGCCACGGCGCTGAGGGCGTAGGCCAGGGGTGCTTCACCGAACTTAGTCAGGATCTGGTAGCCGGCGCGGGCCGTGGAGGAGATCGCGAAGATCCCGTAGACGGCGATGATGATGCGTCCCAGGCCGGCTTGACGGCTGCCGGGGCGCTGGGTGGCTGGTGCGTTCATGCGAGGGTGGCTCCATCCCAAATCTGTTCCATGCGGTACAACATGACGAAAACGGTGAGGCCGACGGCGGCCAGGACGGCGTTGGACCAGCGGGTCTTGTCGGTGATGGCCCAGGCGAAGGCCACGACCGGCACGAACAAGGCGGTGGCCACATACCCCCAGAACTCCCAGGCTTCACCGGAGATCGTTTCCCCGCTCGCCTGGCGGATCGCCGCGGCGATGCCGTAGACCACGAGGAAGAGTTCGACGGCGGCCACGGAGATGATGGCGTAGTCATCCGGATGATCCCGCAGGATCGTGGCGACGACGCTGAGCACGACGGAGAGCGCACAGATGATCACCCCGGCAACGAAGAATCCATCGACGATCACGGTGGGTGGCTACCTTTCGGCTGGCTGGAGGGGTTCGGGCGTGCGGGGTCAGGCGGTGACGAAGACGATTTCGGGTTTCGCGGCGCCGCCCTTGTTCTTCAACAGCGCCACGCAGGTCCCGTCCGGGGAGAAGGCGGCAGTGACCACGTCGTCCAAGGCATTGGGGCCGATTCGCCGCCCGAAGGACAGTTCGGTGGCTTCCTCGGCGTTGAGTTCGCGGTTTTCGAACAGGGCGCGGGCCGCCTCGTCCAAGGGAAGCATCCCGAATTCCTCGGCCAGCTGTTCCATCGTGCGGGCACGGTCGATGCCGTAGGGGCCCACGCGGGTCCGCCGCAGGGCGGTGAGGTGTCCGCCGACGCCCAGGTGTTCGCCGAGGTCGCGGGCCAGGGCACGGATATAAGTGCCGGAGGAACATTCGACGGTGACGTCGACGTCCTGGATCTTGCCGCCGCGCAACCGACGGACCTCGTGGACCTCGAAGCGGCTGACCGTGACCGGTCGGGCTGGAAGGTCCACCTCTTGGCCGCTGCGAACCCGCGCGTAGGAACGTTCGCCGTTGACCTTGATGGCGCTGACGGACGAGGGCACCTGTTCGATGTCACCGGTCAGTACCGCCACCTCGCGGTGGATCTGTTCCTCGGTGACGGCCGCGGCGATGCGCGCCTGGATCAGCTCGCCTTCGGCGTCGTCGGTGACGGTGTTCTCACCGAGCCGGATGGTGGCTTCGTAGGTCTTCGTGGCGCCGACGATGTACGTCAGCAGGCGGGTGGCTTTGTTCACGCCGACCACCAATACGCCGGTCGCCATGGGATCCAGTGTCCCGGCGTGGCCGACTTTTCGGGTCCCGGCGAGACGACGGGTCCGGCCGACGACGTCGTGGCTCGTCCAGCCTTGTGGCTTGTCGACGATCACCAGTCCCGATCCGACGTCGTCCTGATCTGTGCTGGCACCTTTTTTCACGTCCCCCAGTATAGGCGGCACAGGCACCGGGTGGTCACCGGACCGGTCCCGCCTGGAGGAATCTCACCGTCCCGACGCACGGCACACCTCCTGGTGATCCGCCCGGGATGCGCGCACAACCCATGGTCGGCTCAGATGCCGTCGGAGGAAACCCGCCCGCCGCTGGCTGCTGCCTCTTCCACGATCTGCTGGATTTCCTCGGTGTTGAAGCCCGATCTGACGGCCCAGACGTAGGTCACGATACCCACGAGCAATTCCACGCCCATTCCCCACGGGAAATGAAGGACGGGGGTGTCGAGTGGACCGTAGACGCCCAGGTAACCCACCAGCAACGATGCCAGCAGGAGCCAGATCAGCCACCACGTGGCGTTCACGTGGCGGCGCCCTGGCTTGCTGCTGAAGAACCACAAGGCGGCACAGAAGGCGATGACCAGGGCGCAGAACACCGTGTAGTACACGGGGAAAGGCCACCCGCCCGGACGCTGGGCCTGGGCTCCGCTGAGAATCCAGCCTCCGGCAGTGGCAACCCAGATCCACAGCACGAAGAAGACCACGCTGATCACGGCAGCGGGGATCGCAGAGATCCACTTGCTCTTCCAGGCGTAGTAGGCGGTGAAGAAGGGCAGTCCGATGAACGTGGCCGTGAAGACGTTGGCCAGGGTGGAGAAGCCGCTCCAGTACCGCAGCCAGGAAGGAGATCGGGGACCAGAAACGGAAGGCCCGGAGTCTGAAGGGCCGGGCCAACGAACCGGCCGTCCTGCGCAGGACCGGCAGCCCGACGCCACCCATGATGTAGGTCAGCACTGCCGCGGAACTGATGAACCCGACCAACTGGTACCAGCTCGGGGCGGGGACGAAGAACACGCAGCCGACGACTGCAGAGACGATCAGCGCCAACCAGGGGATCCCGAAGCGGTTGCTGACAGTGAATTTCTTCGGGACGTTCCGGTATACCCCCAACCCGTAGCCGGTCCGTGCCCCGGTGCCCAGATAGACCCACCCGGTGGCCAGCGGCGACACGGCGGCATCGATGAGCAGGAAGGTGCCCAAGGCCGCCAGTGCCGCCATGTTGGCCGAGTCGAGCGCGTGGAACAGGGGTCCATCCGCCCAGCCTCCTGAGACCAGCTGGTCCCATTGACCGCCTTTGAGGCCCATGTCGCTCCAGTTGATGGCACCGATGAAGGCGATTTGAAGCAACGTGTAGATGACGGCGGGTATCGCGATGGAACCAACCGTGGCCAAGGGGACATTGCGTTGCGGGTTTCTC
>JBBSRM010000123.1:0-7717 GCA_038243055.1 Actinomycetales bacterium | reverse complement strand
GATGCCCAGGTAGAGCGGCAACACCTCGGAGAGGCGTTCGGAAACGTCGATCTGCGCGGTCACCTGGCCGGTCAGGGCCAGATGCGAATCGGTCTTCGCTTCGATCCCCGCCGAGGCATTGCGGATATCGGTGACGACCTGTTCGGTGGCAGGGTCGGCCGGGCCTTCCTGCGGAATGATCTGCAGCACGGCGAGTGTGTTCGCGTCGTTGATGCCCACGGGAACCGCGGCGACGACGCCGTTGATGTCACGTAGCTGGTCGGCGATGTCCAGGTTCTTGGTCTCGGCTTCATCGGCGTCCAACCCTGCGGGCAGGTCGGCCAAGGCGATGATCGGTCCGTTGTAGCCGGCGCCGAATTTGTCGCTGAGCAGGTCGTACGTCTGGTGTGCGCTCGAGTCGGTCGGCTCGGAACTGCCGTCCGGAAGCGCGGTGCGCAGTTGCAGGGCAGGAACCGCCATGATGCCCAGCAGCAGGATGCCGATCACGCCCATGAGGATCGGTTTCCGAGTCACGAAGGCGCCCCAGCCGCGGTTGCCTGCGGCGTTGGGGTGGGCTGCCGAATCGGTGCCTTCGGAGGCGTGTGTGGCAGCCGGGACGGGAGCGGCGGCGGCCTTGCGCCAAGCACGCTTGCTGATCAGTTTCGGTCCGATGATGCCCAGCAGGGCGGGCGTGAGCGTGATGGCAATCAGCACGGCCATGGCCACGGTGAATGCCGCGGAGAGGCCCAGCACGGACAGGAACGGCAGGGCGGGAACGGCAAGTGCCGACAGCGCGATGATGACCGTCAGGCCGGCGAACACCACGGCGTTTCCGCTGGTTCCGGTCGCCCGGCCGATGGATTCCTCCAGGTCCATTCCGTCGAGCAGCTGCCGGCGGTGTCGGTGCACGATGAATAGCGAATAGTCGATGCCCACCGCCAGCCCGAGCATGAGTGCCAGGGCGGGGGTGATGGAGGCCATCTCGATCGCGCTGGACAGGGCGAGGGTTCCGCCGACACCGGCTCCGACGCCGAGGACGGCCATGAGCAGCGGGAGGCCCGCGGCGACGAACGTCCCGAGCATGACCAACAGGACGACGGCGGCGATCACCAGACCGATGATCTCGGCCGAACCGAAGATCGAGGAGATGTCCTGGACGATTTCCGTCGAATAATCCACGTCGAGGCCAGTGGACGTCGCCTCGCCGGCAATGTCCTTGATCTCATCGCGGACATCGGGGGTCAGGGCATCGGCCGAGCCGGTGAAGGTGACGTTGACGGCAACTGTCGTACCGTCCTTGGAGACGAAGCGCATGCCTTCGGTGGACTCGGCCTGGCGTTGGCCCAGGGCCAGATCCTTCTTGCCTTGTTCGAGCTCCTTAGCTGATTCCTCGACCTTCTTCTCGCTCGCCGAGACCTTGGATTCCTTCGAGGAGATCTGCTGCTCGGCGGCGTCGAGTTGTTCGGTCGTGGCGTCGATCTTGGCCTGGCCCTGATCAAGCTGCTTCTGGGTTGCCTCCAGCTTGGCGCGATTGGCGGCAAGCTGTTGCGGGGGGATGGCTCCTGCTTGTGCGGCGCCATCGAGTTCCGCCGTCGCGTCCTTGAGCTCGGCGCGTCCGTCATCGATTTTGGCTTGTTCGGTTTCGAGCTTCTGGCGGCCGTCGGCGATCTCCTTCTTGGCGTCGGCGATCTGGTCCTTGCCATCGGCCAGTTGCTGGCGCCCGTCCGTGAGCTGTTCTTGGCCGTCGGCCAGCTTCTTCTTCGAATCGTCGAGCTTCTGCTGTGCGTCGTCCAGCTGCTTCTGCGTGGTGAAAGGGTTGGAAGCCTCACGGACGTCAGGGAGGGCTTCGAGCTCGTCGAGTGAGGAGGCGACGGCCTTCTTCTGGGCGGTGGTGAAGTTCTTCCCGTCCGAGGTCTGGTAGACGATCGAACCGCTGCCTCCGGAGAATTCGGGCATCTCCTTCTTGAGCTTGTCCAGCGCGGTCTGCGTTTCGGTGCCGGGGATGGAGAAGCTGTTGGTCAGGGTGCCCATGAAGGCGCTGGCGGACAGGCCGATTGCCAGGAGCCCGACGAGCCATGCAGAGATGACGGCCCAGCGGCGGCGGTAGGCCATGCGGCCGAGTTTATACAGGAAGGTGGCCATGGATCAGGCCTCTCGGATCTGGGCCGAAGCGGCCGGGACGTTCAGGGTGGGGAAGCCATCGCGGAGCTGGCTCAGTGCGGAGGTCAGGTTGTCCTGCAGGACAGTCAGGGAGGCGTCGGAGAGATCGCTGCCGGCCTGTTCGATCCAGAAGTCGAAGGCGGCGCGACCCGCCCCGATGATGGAGTTCGCGAAGACCGAGGCGGTCAACGGGTCGGTGGCCGGCACACGGGCCACAATCGTCTCGACCAGGCGCTCGGCGCAGTTGTTCCAGGCCTCGAGTTCAAGGCGGTCCAGCTGCGGGCTGCTGTGGGAGACCGCGACGAGTTCGGCCACGGGTCCCAATAAGCTCCGGTCGGCAATGCCGTTGAGTGCGTTCACCGCCGCCGACATGATCGGCAACTCACGTGGCTGGGCTTCGAAGAGTTGCAGGACGTGGTCCACGAAGGCCTCGGTGGGCCCGTTCAGGGCGGCTTCGAGGGTTGAGAAGTAGTTGAAGAAGGTGCGCCGCGAGACGCCGGCGGCTTCTGCCACGCGTTCGGCGGTCACTGCGTCGAAGCCTTCGGTGCGCAGCAGCGACATGGCGGCGTCCACGATGGCGCCGCGGGTCGCTGTCTTGTTGATCTCGCGTCGCGATGGCGCGCTGGCGGATGGTTCGGGGAGCGGATTCACGCTCTTTACACTACGTGCAAGTTTGCACGCCGTGCAAATTGGGGGTTATTGGCACCAGTAGGCGTGGACGAAGCGAAGAAGGGCTCCGCACTGCGTGATGGCAGTGCGGAGCCCCGGGGTGGTGAGCGTGCTGGACATCAGCAGACGGAGGAGGCCTCAACCGGTGCCGTGTTCCGGGCTTCTTCCTTTTCGGCGGCCTCTGCTGCGCGGGCGTCGTCGAACTCGTCGGCGAACGGGGTGCCGTTGCGGGGGGCGTTGTAGAGGTCGTGGTCCAGGATGCCTTCGCGTTTGGCGACGATCACCGGGATCAGCGCCTGTCCCGCGACGTTGACCGCGGTGCGGCCCATGTCCAGGATCGGGTCCACGGCCAGCAGCAGGCCGACACCGGCCAATGGCAGGCCCAGCGTCGAAAGCGTCAGTGTCAGCATCACCACGGCACCGGTGGTCCCGGCGGTGGCGGCGGAGCCCAGGACCGAAACGATGGCGATGAGGATGTACTGGGTGACATCCAGGTCAATGCCGAAGAACTGGGCCACGAAGATCGCCGAGACGGCCGGGTAGATCGCGGCGCAGCCATCCATCTTGGTCGTCGCGCCCAGTGGGACGGCGAACGAGGCGTAACCGCGCGGGACCCCGAGGTTGCGTTCGGTGACGCGCTGGGTCAGCGGCAGCGTGCCGATCGATGAACGGGACACGAAGCCGAGCTGGACTGCCGGCCAGACCCCTGAGTAGTAGGAACGCACGCCCAGGCCGTGGGCCTTGACCAGGATCGGGTAGACCACGAAGAGCACGAGGGCCAGGCCCAGGTAGATGGCGATGACGAACTTGCCCAGCGCGCCCATGGTGTCCCAGCCGTAGGAGGCGGTTGCGTTGCCGATCAGCCCGACGGTTCCCAGCGGTGCCAGGCGGATGATCCACCACAGGATCTTCTGGATGATGGAGAGCAGCGAGGCGCTCAGATCCAGGAAGGGTTTGGCTGCGGAACCGATCTTCAGTGCCGCGATGCCCACGGCCACGGCGATGACCAGGACCTGCAGGACGTTGAAGGACAGGCTCGTGGAGACGTCGCCGGATTCGGCGACCTTGCTGCTGGTTTCCAGGCCCAGGAAGTTCTCGGGGATCAGCCCGGTGAGGAAGGCCCACCAGTCGCCGGTCTTGCCGACGTAGTCCTCCGGGGCGCTTTGGCCGGTGTTGGCACCGGGGCGGATGAAGGTGCCCAGTCCCATGCCGATCAGTACGGCGATCAGGGCGGTGATGCCGAACCAGAGGATGGTCCGCCACGCCAGTCGGGCGGCGTTGGTGACCTGGGCCAGGTTGGCGATGGAGGCGACGACTGCGAAGAAGACCAGCGGAATGACCGCTGCGCGCAGCAGCGAGACGTAACTGGATCCGATGGTGTCCAGGGTCGCGCCGAGGGCGTTGGGGGACTCGGAGGTGCTGCCGGTGTATTTGGCGACCAGTCCGAGGACGACGCCGAGGACCAGGCCTGCGACGATCTGGGGGCCGAAGGCGGTCACCCAGCGGGGCAAAGTGCGGTGGGGTTTGGTTGATGTGCTCACGGAATGACCGTAGGGCCGAAAGCTACACCCCGAAGAGTCGATATTTCACTTTATGACGCGGCTATGTAGCGCTGCTGGACCGGCACCGCCGCCGATCCCATGTCCTGCAAGGGATCGGCGGGTTCATTCCCGATTCCGGTGTGGGCCTTGCCTCCTGCCTCAGCCGGCGGGCAGCAGGGCCCGGCGCAGGGTGTCCAATCCAACGGATCCCATGTTCAGTGCCTGGCTGTGGAAGGCCTTGAGGTCGAAGTCATCACCTTCGGCTTCGCGGCGGGCATCGCGGATCTGCTCCCAGAGACGCTGGCCGACCTTATAGGAAGGCGCCTGGCCGGGCCAGCCGAGGTAGCGGGTGAACTCGAACCGGCGCTGGCCTTCGGAGATGTCCAGGTGTTTGGAGAGGAACTCGTACCCCTTCTCGGGGGTCCACGGGCCGCTGCCCCACTGGGAAGGCATCTCCAGCTCGAGGTGGACGCCGATGTCGAAGAGGACGCGGGCGGCACGCATCCGCTGCATGTCCAGCATGCCCATATGGTCCCCCGGGTCCGCGAGGTAGCCCAGATCCAGCATCAGGCGCTCGGCGTAGAGGGCCCAACCCTCTCCGTGGCCGGAAACCCAGCAGGCGTTGCGGCGCCAGTTGTTCAGGGTGTCCTTGCGGTAGGTGGCGGTGCCGACCTGCAGGTGGTGGCCCGGCACCCCCTCGTGGTAGACCGTGGTCGTCTCGGACCAGGTGGTGAAGTCGTCTTCACCGGCAGGAACGGACCACCACATGCGGCCGGGACGGCTGAAGTCGTCGGAGGGGCCGGTGTAGTAGATGCCGCCTTCCTGTGTGGGGGCGATCATGCATTCGAGGCGGCGCATCGTCTCGGGGATCTCGAAATGGACCCCCTCCATGGCAGCCACTGCGGCGTCGGCCTTTTCCTGCATCCAGGCCTTCAGGGCGTCGGTGCCCTTGAGCTGGCGCTGCGGATCTGAGTTGAGGATCTCCTTGGCTTCGGCGATGGAGGCGCCTTCCTTGATCTGTCCGGCCACCATCTCCTGTTCGGCGATCAGCCGGTCCAGTTCCGCGACGCCCCAGTCGTAGGTCTCGTCCAGGTCGATCTCGGCACCGATGAACTGCCGTGAGCACAAGGCGTAGTACTCCCTGCCCACGGCGTCCTTGGCCGGGGCGGCAGGGAGGAGTTCGGTTTCGAGGAAGTCGGCCAGACGGGCATAGGCTGCCGCTGCCTCGGCCGCGTGGGTGGTCAGCTCATCACGTAGTGCTGCCGCCGGTTCGCCGGCGGCGGTGGGTGCCCCGGCGGCGAGGGCGGTGAAGAAGCCGCCCTCCTTGGCGTAGTTGCGGGTCTGTTCCATGACGATGCGTACCTGGCGCTGGGCCGCCACGTGGCCCTCGTCGCGGCTCTTGCGCAGCGAGGCTGCGTAGCCGTCGACGGCGGCGGAGACATTGGCCAGGCGACCGCTGATGTGCTGCCAGTGTTCGGCTGTGTCCTGGGGCATCAAGTCGAAGATGGCACGGATGTCCTGGGCCGGACAGGAGATGTTGTTCAGCTGGGTGATCCCGGTGGCGTCGAGTTCCAGGTCCAGGCCGAGCCGTTCGCGCATGGCATCGAGGGTGATGGCATCGACGTCGTCGATCGGCTCGAGGCCTTCGAGGGCCTGGAGCGTGGTGCGGACGGCGTCGGCGTAGGCCTGTTGGCCGGCGGGGGAGTAGTCGGAATATCCGGTCTCGTGGCCGGGGATGCCCAGCGAGGTGGCGAAGTCGGGGGCGAGTTCGATCAGGCGGTCGAAAAACCGGTCAGCGACGGCATCGATGGCGCTGGGGGCACGGGTGGCTGAGGATGTGGCGTTGGTCATAGTGCACAGCCTAACCGCATGTGAAGCCGGTGCTGAAGATCGGGCGGTGACCGCTTGGAGTGCGGGGTCGCCGGTTAGGAGCGGCCGCTGCGCCAGGGATCCGGTTGGCCTGCCAGATGACGGCGCTGCCAGGCCTGGTTGCGCATCACCTCTCGGCGCGAGGTTGCCGCGTCGGTGCCGTTGGGTTCGCGGCCCTCGCCCGGAAGGGCGGCCAACACCGCTGTCAGGGCGGCCACTTCGACGTCGTCCGGGTTCCCCCGGACCACCTGGAATAGCGGCACGGCAGCATCGGCGTCGTTCTGGTGGCGAGTGGACCCGGTCACAGCGGGATGTTCCCGTGCTTCTTGGCCGGCAGCGAGGCGTGCTTATCGCGCAGGGCCCGCAGCCCGCGCACGATCTGCGTCCGGGTGTCCGAGGGGGCGATGACGGCATCGATGTACCCGAGCTCTGCCGCCTGGTACGGGTTGAGCAGCTCGGTTTCATAGTCGTCGATGATCTGGGTGCGCCGGGCTTCGACGTCCCCGCCCTCGGCGGAGACCGCTGCCAGATCGCGGCGGTAGAGGATGTTCACCGCGCCCTGGGCCCCCATGACGCCGATCTGCGCGGTGGGCCAGGCCAGGTTCAGGTCGGCGCCGAGCTTCTTGGAACCCATGACGATGTAGGCGCCGCCATAGGCTTTGCGGGTGATGACCGTCAGCTTGGGGACGGTGGCCTCGGCATAGGCGAAGAGTAGTTTGGCGCCGCGGCGGATGATGCCCTGGAACTCCTGGTCCTTGCCGGGCAGGAAGCCCGGCACGTCCACCAGGGTCAGGATCGGCAGGCCGAAGGCGTCGCAATGGCGCACGAAGCGGGCGGCCTTCTCCGAGGCGGCGATATCGAGTGTGCCGGCGAACTGCATCGGCTGGTTCGCGACGATGCCGATGCTGCGCCCCTCGACGCGGGCATAGCCGATCATCACGTTCGGCGCGTAGAGCGACTGCATCTCCAGGAAGGCCCCGTCGTCGACGATGTGGTCGATGACGGTGCGCATGTCATAGGGCTGGTTGGCCGAATCCGGGATGAGCGTATCGAGGTCCAGATCATCCGCGGTGACTGCGAGCTGCTCCTCGAACTCCGTCGGTGGTGCCTCGGTGAGGTTGTTCGAGGGGAGGTAATCCAGCAGTTCCTTGACGAAATCGATGGCATCGGACTCGTCGGTGGCCAGGTAGCTGGCGGTGCCGGTGTTGGCGTTGTGCTGGCGGGCCCCGCCGAGGGTCTCCATATCGACTTCCTCGCCCGTGACCGTCTTGATGACGTCCGGGCCGGTGATGAACATGTGGCTGGTCTTATCCACCATCACCACGAAGTCGGTCAGTGCCGGGGAGTACGCGGCGCCGCCGGCACAGGGGCCGAGGATCAGTGAGATCTGCGGGACGACGCCGGAGGCGTGGACGTTGTTGCGGAAGATGTCGGCGAACATCGCCAGCGAGGCGACGCCCTCCTGGATGCGTGCCCCGCCGCCGTCGTTGATGCCCACG
>JBBSRM010000122.1:0-7780 GCA_038243055.1 Actinomycetales bacterium | reverse complement strand
GAGTTCCTGACCCTTGATGTGACCCCGATGATGGAGCTGCTCACCCGGCTGCGCGCGGACCGTGCCTACAAGGATGTGAAGCTCACCCCGCTGACGATCGCGGCCAAGGCCGTCTGCATCGCACTGGAACGCCAGCCGACGCTGAACTCGCGCTGGGATGCCGCAGCCGGTGAGATCGTCCAGCAGAACTACGTCAACCTGGGCATCGCCGCGGCCACACCGCGCGGTCTCATGGTGCCCAACATCAAGGACGCCCAGGGAATGGAGTTCAGATCCATGGCGGACGCCCTGCGCGATCTGGCGGCGACGGCCAAGGCCGGCAAGTCGGCGCCGGAGGATCTACGGGGTGGGACGTTCTCGATCACGAACATCGGGGTCTTCGGCATCGATGCCGGCACCCCGATCCTGAACCCGGGCGAAGCGGCCATCCTGGCCCTGGGCCAGGTCCGTGAACAGCCGTGGGGCCACCACGGCGAGGTCGTGCTGCGTCAGGTGACCACGCTGAGCCTGTCCTTCGACCACCGCGTCGTCGACGGGGAACAGGGTTCGCGGTTCCTGGCCGACGTGGGGACGATCATGGCCGACCCAGGCATGCTCATCACGATGCTCTAGGGGATACCGGGCACGAAGGAAGGGGCTGCACCGACGCGATGGTTCGCGTGGGTGCAGCCCCTTCCGATGTCAGGAGGGAACCGGGCTCAGGCCAGTTCCATGATGTATTCCTTCACCACCGCGGCCCGGGCGTTGGCGAAACCATCGACCTCGCCGATGACCTTGAAACCACGCCGTTCCAAGACCTTCTGGCTGCCGATGTTGTCCGTGACCACGCGGGCACGGATCGGACGTTCGGTGATCTCACTGAGGAAGGCGTCCACGGCTGCGGTGGTCACGCCCTGCCCCCAGTATTTCCTGTCGGTCCAGAAGTCGAGCTCGATCACTTCCTCGTGGGAGTCCGCCATGACGTATCCGACGGCCCGGCCATCCTGCTCGATGGCGCGAACGGTGGCCTTCGGGTCGTTGAGGATCAGCGACCAGTGATGGTCGAACACCCCTCGGTCCGCGGGGTTCTTGGCGGTGAATGCGGCCATGACATTGGCCTGCGGATCCTGCTGGTGTTCAAAGAACCAATCCAGGTCCGCTGGCTCAACTGGGCGAAGCTTCACGGTCAGTACCTCTCTACGACAACGGTGTTCTCTCGCGGTCCGGCCGGCCGGTGGACGCGATCCCTACCAGCCTACCGGTGTGCTGTGGACCTAACCTACCGGGGCCTTCAGGGCCGCCAGCGCCATCGATACCAGACGGCGTCGCCGGGTCAAGGGATCGGCGTCGGCACGGTGGGCCGAGTGCGGGGTCGAGTTGATCAGCCCGAGCACCGACTGGGCTCGGAAGCGTGCTGCTGATTCGTTCTCAGAGGGGTGCAGGAGGCGCAACTGCCCGGCCCAGATCTCGATATAGGAACGCTGCAGACGCCGCACCGTGGACTGGTCGGCTTCGGAGAGGCTGGCCATGTCCCGGTCCTGGACCCGAATCACGTTGCGGTGGCCCAGGGCGAAGTCGGCATGGAAGCGCACCAGTTCGCCGAGCACCTCCTCGGGACTGCCGCCGGCTTGCGCCACGGCGCTTCCGCCGTCGTGCAGGTCGTGGCTGACTTCGGTGAGCAGGGCGCCGAGTACTGCTGCCTTGCCGGGGAAGTGGCGATAAACGGCAGGTCCGCTGATTCCCGAGGCGGAACCGAGGTCCTCGATGGAGACCCCGTGGTAGCCGTGGGTGGCGAAGAGGCGGGCTGCTTCGCCGAGGAGGGTGGAGCGGCGCGAGGCCTTGGCCTGGCTGCGGCCTGTTGTTTCGCCGGTGGGGTTCACCGGGTCGGGCGCCGCCAGGGGGTCGGGTTGTTGCTGCACGGCGCTCCTTCATCCGGTAACGTGAGTTGGCCCACGGGACATGCTGGACATTTCAGTTAATGAATACTAACGTCTATTTCAGTTAGTACCTATTAACTCAAAGTATTGGTTGCCTTCCCTGAAACGGCAGCCACCCCGACGCCGAGGAAGAGCTACCGATGGAAACCCTGGCCTCCCACCTGGACCCGGCGGCCGACGTATTCGCCGAGAACGACGCCGCCCAGCGCGCCCTCGTTGCCGAACTGCGTAACCGCCTGGATACCGTCGCCCGCGGCGGCAGCGAAAAGTCCCGCCGCCGGCATGTCGACCGCGGAAAGATGCTCCCGCGCGACCGCGTCGATGCGCTGCTCGATGAGGGATCGCCGTTCCTGGAGATCGCCCCGCTGGCCGCGGAGGGCATGTACGACGGCGATTGCCCCGGTGCCGGCGTCATCGCCGGGATCGGCCTGGTGCACGGCCGCCAGGTCCTGGTCATCTCCAACGACGCCACCGTCAAGGGCGGAACCTACTACCCGATGACGGTCAAGAAGCACCTGCGGGCCCAGGAAATCGCCCTGGAGAACCACCTGCCCTGCGTCTACCTGGTCGATTCAGGAGGTGCCTTCCTGCCCCGTCAGGACGAGGTCTTCCCCGACCGGGACCACTTCGGGCGCATCTTCTACAACCAGGCCAACCTCTCGGCCCGCAAGATCCCGCAGATCGCCGCGGTCATGGGCTCGTGCACCGCAGGCGGCGCGTACGTGCCGGCCATGAGCGACGAGACGGTGATGGTCCGCAACCAGGGAACAATCTTCCTGGGCGGGCCGCCGCTGGTGAAGGCGGCCACCGGGGAGGTCGTCACCGCCGAGGAACTCGGCGGGGCCGAACTGCATTCGAAGACCTCGGGGGTCAGCGACCACATCGCCGAAGACGACGGCCACGCCCTGCAGATCGTCCGGGATATCGTCGAGACGCTCCCGCCACCTGCGGAGCCCGCCTGGGACGTGATCGAGTCCAGCGAACCTGCCGCGGATCCCGAGCAGCTCTACGGGGCGGTCCCGGTCGACGTCAACGGCCGCTACGACGTCCACGAGGTCATTGCCCGGATCACCGACGGCAGCGGATTCCACGAATTCAAGTCAGGCTACGGGACCACGCTGATCACCGGTTTCGGGCGGATCCACGGCCACCCGGTCGGCATCGTGGCCAATAACGGAGTGCTCTTCTCCGAATCAGCGCTCAAGGGCGCCCACTTCATCGAACTCTGCGACCAGCGCGGCATCCCCCTGGTGTTCCTGCAGAACATCTCGGGCTTCATGGTCGGACGCGACTACGAAGCCGGCGGCATCGCCAAGAACGGCGCCAAGATGGTCACCGCAGTGGCCACCTGCCGCGTGCCGAAACTGACGGTGGTCATCGGCGGCTCCTTCGGTGCCGGCAACTACTCGATGTGCGGGCGGGCCTACTCCCCGCGCTTCTTGTGGATGTGGCCGGCGGCCCGCATCTCGGTCATGGGCGGCGCCCAGGCCGCGTCGGTGCTCTCCACGGTCAAACGCGATGGCATCGAACGTTCCGGCGAATCCTGGAGCGAGGAAGCGGAAGAGGCCTTCAAGGAGCCGATCCGCGAACAATACGAAGACCAGGGCAACCCGTACTACTCCACCGCGCGTCTCTGGGACGACGGCATCATCGACCCCGCCGACACCCGCCGGGTGCTTGGCCTCGCCCTGGACGTCTGCGCCACCGAACCCCTGCCGGACACCTCGTTCGGCGTCTTCAGGATGTGATCCCCCGATGACCGAAAACCACCTGGAAGCACCGCTCTTCGACACCGTGCTCGTCGCCAACCGCGGTGAGATCGCCGTGCGGGTCATTCGTACCCTGGCCCGGCTGGGGATCCGCTCCGTCGCGGTCTACTCCGAGGCCGACGCCGGGGCACGCCATGTCCGCGAGGCCGACGATTCCGTCTGCCTGGGCCCCGCAGCCGCAGCTGAAAGCTACCTGAACATCGACGCCGTGCTGGAGGCCTGCCGCACTTCCGGCGCGCAGGCGGTCCACCCCGGCTACGGGTTCCTGTCCGAAAACCTTGAATTCGCGCGTGCCCTGGAGGGCTCAGGGATCACCTTCATCGGCCCCAGCGCCCACTCCATCAACCTGATGGGCGACAAGATCCGGGCCAAGAACCATGTGGCCAGCCACGATGTCCCCGTCGTCCCCGGGGTTGCCGACCCCGGGATGGACGATGCCGCTCTCATCGAGGCGGCCGCCGACGTCGGATTCCCGCTGCTGATCAAGCCCTCCGCCGGCGGTGGAGGCAAGGGGATGCACGCGGTGGAATCCGCTGCTGACCTGCCAGCCACCCTGCAGACCGCCCGCCGGGTGGCGCTGAGTTCCTTCGGGGACGACACGCTGTTGCTCGAACGCCTGGTGCGGAGTCCCCGGCATATCGAGGTCCAGGTCCTGGCCGATACCCACGGGCACACCGTCCATCTGGGCGAGCGCGAATGCTCGTTGCAGCGCCGCCACCAGAAGGTCATCGAGGAAGCACCGGCACCACTGCTTCAAATGCAGGCCGGCGGGGCCGAGATCCGCGAGCGGATCGGCCAGGCGGCAGTGAACGCCGCCCGCTCGGTCGACTACATCGGGGCCGGCACCGTGGAGTTCCTGGTCTCGGACGAGAACCCCGACGAATTCTTCTTCATGGAGATGAACACCCGTCTGCAGGTCGAACACCCGGTGACCGAGGAAGTCGTACGCATCAACGGCGAACGGGTGGATCTCGTCGAATGGCAGATCCGCATCGCCGCCGGCCGGAGACTGGACATCGAGCAGGACGCACTCACCCTCACGGGCCACGCCATCGAGGCCCGCGTCTACGCCGAGGACCCCGCCCAGGGCTTCCTGCCCTCCATCGGCACGATCCTGCGGGCCGAAGACCCGCGTGGCGAAGGCATCCGTGTCGACTCGGGCATCGCCACCGGCTCGGAAATCACTCCCGACTACGACCCCATGCTGGCCAAGGTCATCGCCCACGGCGCCGACCGGGGCCAGGCCCTGTCCCGACTCGACACGGCGCTGGCGGAAACCATCATCCTCGGTGTCGAAACCAATCTGGAGTACCTGCGGGCCCTGATCGCCGAACCCGACGTGCAGGCCGGACGCCTGGACACCACGTTCATCGACCGGTGGGGGATCCAAGCCAAGCGCAGCCCGAGCGAGGCCGAGCTGCAAGGGATCGCCCGCCACTTCCTCGCACTGGAACCGGCCACCGTCTCGCGCTTCGGCGCCTGGAACACGGACGGCTGGCGTCTGGGCAGCCACCTGAAAAAGACCCTGCAACTGGAGATCGACGGCGAACTGCATGCGGTTCGGCCCTCAACGGAGCAGGAAGGCGCCAGCGGATCCCTCTCCTCCGGCGTCGTGCCTGCCTTCGCGGAAGTCCCCGGTAGCGGGGGACGGGAGGCCTGGGTCGGTTCCGACGGCTACGGAGCCCACGTGCGCTGGCTGGACCGTCGCGCCGTCGTGCACCGCCGACTGGCCAGCCTCGAACGCGAGGAAGCCGGCGGCGATCCGGAATCCCGTTCACCGATGCCCGGCACCGTCGTCTCGGTCCTGGTGTCCACCGGTGACCACGTCGACGCCGGCCAACCGCTGCTGGCCGTGGAGGCAATGAAGATGGAACATCCCCTCGTAGCCGGCCTGACCGGCACCGTCACCATCCATGTCGCCGTCGGAGACCACGTCGCCGCCGGAGCATCGGTGGCCACTGTTACCCCCGACTCCATGGGCGCCGACACGACCGATACGCCCGCCTCCGAAACCACCACCAACTAAGGAGCCAGCATGCCGAACCTCGAACTCGATGACGACTACCAGGACCTTTCCGACACCGTCCGCGACTTCGCCGACAACGTCGTCGCACCGGTCTCCGCCAAGCACGACGAGGAACACAGCTTCCCCTACGAAATCGTGTCCCAGATGGGCGAGATGGGTCTGTTCGGCCTGCCCTTCCCGGAGGAGCACGGCGGCATGGGCGGGGACTACTTCGCCCTGTCGCTGGCCCTGGAACAGCTCGGCCGCGTCGACCAGTCGGTGGCGATCACCCTGGAAGCCGGAGTGTCCCTCGGCGCCATGCCGATCTACCGTTTCGGCACCGACGAGCAGAAGGCGACCTGGCTGCCGCAGCTGGCCAGCGGCAAGGCCCTGGCAGCGTTCGGACTGACCGAATCGGAAGCAGGTTCGGATGCCGGCGGCACCCGCACCACCGCCCGTGAGGACAACGGAAACTGGGTCATCAACGGCAATAAGGAGTTCATCACCAACTCCGGCACCGATATCACCCGCTTGGTCACCGCCACCGCCGTCACCGGCACCTCGAAGCGCGCCGACGGTTCGGAGAAGAAGGAGATCTCCACCATCCTGGTGCCCAGCGACACCGCGGGCTTCACGGCGGAGAAGGCCTATAACAAGGTCGGCTGGAACGCCTCGGACACACACCCGCTGACGTTCAAGGACGTCACCGTCCCGCAGGAGAACCTGCTCGGGGCGCGCGGCCGCGGCTTCGCGAACTTCCTGTCCATCCTGGACGAGGGCCGCATCGCCATCGCGGCGCTGGCCACCGGCGCCGCCCAGGGGTGTGTGGACGAATCGGTCCGCTATGCCAAGGAACGCACCGCCTTCGGCCAGAACATCGGCAAGTTCCAGGCCATCTCCTTCAAGATCGCCCGCATGCAGGCCCGCGCCCACAGCGCCCGGCTGGCCTACTACGGTGCCGCCTCGAAGATGCTCGCCGGCAAGCCGTTCACGACCGAGGCCGCGATGGCCAAGCTGATCGCCGGCGAGGCGGCGATGGACAACGCCCGCGATGCGACCCAGGTCTTCGGCGGCTACGGCTTCATGAACGAATTCCGCGTCGCCCGCCACTACCGCGATTCGAAGATCCTCGAGATCGGTGAAGGCACCACCGAGGTGCAGCTGATGCTCATCGCCCGCGAGCTCGGTCTGTAGGAGGGGAACATGAACGCCGATTCAGCGAACGACGGCGGTGCCCCGGTCCCGGGGCGGCGCGTGGTCGAACGGGGACTCTACTTCGACGAGCTCGACGTCGGGACCGTGTATGAGCACAGTCCCGGACGGACGATGACCGAAACGGATAACGTCCTGTTCACTACGATGACCATGAACACCCAGGCCCTGCACCTGGACGCCGCCTTCAGCGCCACCCAACCCTTCGGGCAGCGGCTGGTGAACTCGATGTTCACCCTCGCCACCCTGGTGGGCCAATCGGTGGGCCAGCTGACCCAGGGCACGATCATCGGGCAGCTGGGCCTGACCGATGTGAACTTCCCGCACCCGCTCTTCCACGGGGACACCCTGTATACCGAAACCGAGATCACCGGTCTGCGGCCTTCGAAGTCCAGGCCCGGGCAGGGGATCGCGACCATGAAGCACACCGGTCGCAACCAGGAAGGTGACGTGGTGGCCGAGGCCTCACGAACCGTCTTGATGTGGACCGAGCAGGGGCACCTCGACGCCGGGGAGAAGAACCCATGACCGATACCCGCGACCCGGTCTTCACCATGGGCCCCGCCATCCTGTTCTGCCCCGCCGATCGGCCCGAACGCTATGCCAAGGCCTCCGCGCGGGCCGACGCGGTGATCATCGACCTCGAAGACGCCGTGGCACCGGCCGCCAAGTCGGCGGCCCGGCGGGCGGTGGTGGACACCGTCCTGGATCCCGAACGCACGATCGTGCGGGTGAACCCCGTGGACACCGACGACTTCGCCGAGGACCTGGCCGCGGTGGGGGAGACCGCCTACACCACCGTGATGCTGGCCAAGGCCGAAACCGTCGAACAGCTCAGGCAGTTGGCCGGCTACCGGGTCGTCGCACTGTGCGAGACG
>JBBSRM010000121.1:0-7790 GCA_038243055.1 Actinomycetales bacterium | reverse complement strand
GTCCGCTCATTGGCAGTGGAGGCATTGCACCGGTCGCCCACCCCGGACAGCATCACCCCCGAGGCGTCCGACGTCGCCACCTGGCACGCTGCCCGATACGGCATGGAGGGGGATCTGGTCTCCCTACCAAGTTGCGAACGCGCCTCAGCCTCCGCGCTGGCATATCTGATCTTCGACACCGTCGAGGAACACCTCATCAAATTCGGGGATGCTGCCTACGTTTCCGCAGGTCTGCGGGAACTCCTGGGTTCCGGCAACGGCGCCGCCCGCCAACGACGGGCCTTCGATGAAGGTGGAATCGGCCAGGTGGTCGAGTCCGCCGGCGCCGAACTGGTCAGCGACACCGCTTTTTGACTCCTTGACCCTTCGGAGCCGATATCAGTACCCCCAGTCGGACTCGAACCGACAATGTGATTGGCGCGTTGTCGCTGAGACCTGAAAGTACAGATACAAATCGTGCCTTGAGCACACGACCCACCTCCCCCCTCTTCCGTATTCTCGGAAGCCACCATGACGAGACGGCGTTCACGGTTCCGGTCCCGGTGCCGTGGCGGGATGCTGTGGGCGGGCACGCGGGACTCCTTGGGTCGGGGCCCCGCCTCCCCGGCCGGATTGCCGACTTTCTGCTTGTAGGTACGAAATCGGGCTTGGCGCGTGCGGGCCTGAAAGCTCTGGGCACTCGCGTAACATCAGCCTTATTCAATTCGAAGCACTGGAGGACTTTTGAAGAATCGCACTACCCTTCCGCGCGCTGCTGCGGTGTTGGCCGCCATCACCCTATTGGCCAGTTGCGCCGGTCGCGGCACTGACATCGAGCAGCTGAAAGATCCTGCAGCCGCGGTCTCCTCGGTGAAGCCCTCGCCCACCATGACCGAGAAGGAAAAGTCTGTCGAGGTGCTGCGTAAATCCAGTGCGAAAAATCTGAAGGCCGACGGCGTCACCGTGTCCAAGAAGACCCACCGAAACAAATACGGTAAATTTCCCGTGCTCGGGGTGTCTCCCGGCACCGGAATCGCCAAGTTCGATCCGGCAATCCTCAAGAAGGAGTTCCCGCAGGGATCACGCACGCCGGAAACCGCCAAGGGGCTGCCGGCTGGGTGGACGACGGAGGAAGCCGCGGATGCACAGGCGTTTGCCGCCGACGTGCTCGTGGACCGCTACTACAACTCCCCCATGAACGGGGACAAGTCCTCGATGCCCAAGGCGGAGAAGCTGTTCAACGAAGTCATGTCGAAAGCGACTGCCACGAAACTTGCTTCACAGACCGAAGCCTTTCTGGTCCCTGTTCCGGGCAAGGACCTTGACGCAAACCCGAAGTACGACCCGGATGAAAACGATCCACATCTGGATTCGGTATACGACGGGGTGACGCCGAGGATCAACAACGTGAACGTTCGAGCCAAAGCGGCGCGGGCCCATCAAGGGGAAATCCTCTTTCAATTTGATGGGACATTCGACTGGAACGCAATCGACGTCGATTCAAAAGAGCCGTATACGTTCAAGATCAAGATGGTGAACTACTTCAGCCTAGCCAAGGAAGGGGAGGGGTTCCTGGTGAACGGCCGATCGATGTCCTGGAGCTTCCCGGACGAGTACACAAAGGTCACCCTCAAGTAGAAACACCCTAAACGGTGGCGTCACGATCGACTGGAACGGCAGCATCAACCACACTGTACTGGTCCTGAAAGACGCCTATCAGGTCATCGCCAACGAAGTCCACGAGAACTGGAAGCACCTTTTCCGTGAGCGCGTCGATCCCGACCTGTTTCAGCTCCTGATGTCCATTCCACGTCATAACTAGCGATAGAAGCACCATGTAGCGTCCCTTGGCAGTACATCTAGTGGCAACCTCGCCCCTAATAAACAGCATTGGTCCGGCCCGCCAAGAGTGTCGGACCGGGCCTTCAGGTATCTGTCGAGCTACTGCTCACTCACCATGATGCTGTGGCTGACCTTCTTCTGCTTTCCATCGACCTTGATGATCGCATCCATGCTGGCCATGCCCATACCCATATCGGCACTGGTCTTGCGATACTTGGGGACGTCAATGGCGTTCCCGGACAGCCAGTCTGGGGTTCCGTAGTCTCCGGGCTGCCAATCTAGGTCCGGGAGCTTCGCCAATTTAATCGTTCCCTTATCGCTCGCCTTCAGAACTACCTTCTCGTAGGTGTTCGCGCCAACGGTGCTCCGTGCCTTATCTGCACCCTTCGAGGTGGCGTCAACGGTGACGGTGATGTCCTCGGGCAAGTCGGCGGGGACGTCTTCGCCCTTAATGCCTCCGCCAATCCCGCCAATCTGCTTCTCGTCGGCTGGAATGGCTTCGAAGCCCTTCCCATCCACTGGCATCTGGTTGGCACTAACCAAATCGAAGTCGCTGTCGTTGAACCCCGAGAGGTCCACGTCCGCCCCGTCATCGCCCAGGCTCAAATCGCTGACGTCCAAAGTGGCCAATGAGGCAGCTGCCTTGGAACCAACGTGCCCAGACACGTGGACACCACGGGGGCCCTGGGCATCAAACTTCAAATCGGACATGTCGACGATTTCCGCCGGCTCGGGAATGTCTGTGAGCACCAAGTTGGAGGTGTTTCCGCCGTTTTGTAACTTGGACAACTTGTCCAAATCGACACCTTCGCAGGAGATATGGGCGAAATCTGTTTCGGAGGACTTCCACTGATCGAACGGCAGGCTTGACTTCTTACTGTCCTCGTCCGAAGGCTGGCAGGAAGCCTCGGGGAACTCATATGAAGCCTCCGCCTCCGGTGTTGAGGCGATCCCCTGGGTGCTTGCCGGATCATCGGGGGCGGCCTCGGCCGAGTTCACAGAGCCGCTGGAACCGCAGCCGGCGAGAGCCAGCACGATCGCGAGACTTGCGGGCGCTATAATATACTTCTTCTTCACTCGTTTTCCTTTGGTGCAGGGTGCCGTGGGGCGTCCCCCAGCGGGCCCCCGGATTCATCCTAAGGGGACCTGGCTAGGGATCCTTCATCGACAGGCCCAGGTTCGGCCCGGAAACGAGCCTGAAGACGATTCGCACCACTGCCGACGCCGCCAGCACCACCGTTTCCAAAAAAGTCAGGCCCCACAATGTAGGCCAAGGCAGGGCTGTCGTCACAAGAATCCTCAAAGCGATGCACCAGCAAACGACCTAGCGTGTATTCCATATCGAACAACCTGCAGTGCGGCGGCCACGCCTCTAACTGCCGCAACCCATCTGGGCCACCGGTTGCTCCCAGCCGAGTCCCTACCGGGGCCAAGTGGACGATTGTCGGCAGGCAGGTGTTTGAACCAAAAACATAGGTACACCAGCCGCCCCCAATGCGGTGATGGTGCACATAGAGTTTGCCGAACCAAGCTCATCCACGAGCCAGTCAGGCTCCCTTCGAAAGGCACACCTATGGGCATCACAAGCTGGAAAAAGAGCATGGCTGGGGGCGCCGCAGCCCTGGCCATCGTGGGCGCATCGCTGGTTTCTGCTCAGCCTGCTGCCGCGGCGACGACTACGATCACCGTCACCTTTTCGAACTGGAGATGCAACGCGACCGGCGGCGGGAAGATCGTGGCCGCACAAATGGGCTCCCAGTACGGCTCCGTTCCAAAGACCAAGGGGAAGACCATAAAGATCAAGGCCAAAACCAACGCCAAGAACAGCCTCACCGGAGTCGTCTGGTGCAAGCGGCCTTGGCACAAGGGAGGGATCGTGACCCCGGTCTACAACATCAAACAGGGCCTCTGGGTCTCCAAGCCCAACCAGAAGTTCACGACCTGATGTCTCTTGGCCCCGGCCCCTCGGGGTGACAGGAAGGCCCTGCACGGCACCACGCCGTGTGGGGCCGTTCCTTCGAATGCCAGCACTGTCGCGGACGGCCCAGTACCCCCAGTCGGACTCGAACCGACAACACAGAGATTTTAAGTCTCCCGCCTCTACCAATTGGGCTATGGGGGCCCAGCTAAATCCTACAAGAGCGCGCCGGCCCCCGGACACAACACGGCGCCGCGCCCTCCCGGGATTCCGGGTGGACGCGGCGCCGTGGGTGCTACGGGTTTCGGCGGTGCCGAAGACTACTTGGCTGCGGCCTCTGCCTTCGGCTCGGCCGGCTTCGCGGCAGCCTTGGGCTTCGGGGTGGCTGCTTCGACGAACCCGCGGCGCGGGGTCTCCAGATCAGCGATCTGCGTAATGTCCCGCTTGAACAGCAGGTTGGCGAACCAGTCGCCAGCCACGCGGAACTTGCGCTCGAACGTCGGCATGGCCATGCCGTGGTAACCGCGGTGGGCGACCCAGGCCGGCACGCCCTTGAGGTGCACGCCGAGGACCTTGGCGACGCCCTTGCCGGTACCGAATCCGGCGACGGCGCCCATGTTCTTGTGCTCGTACTCGCCCACCTGGCCCACACCGTAACGGGTGGCGTAGATGTTCGAGGCCAGCAGCTTGGCCTGGCGGACGGCGTGCTGCGCGTTGGGCACGCAGGTGCCGTCGGGCAGGCCACCGGTGACGTCCGGAACGGCGGCGACATCGCCGGCGGCCCAGGCACCCTCGATGGGGCCGTCGTCTCCGGTGATGCGCAGATCGGTTCCCACGCGCACGCGACCGCGCGGTTCGATCGGGAAGTCGGTGGAGTGGACCATCGGGTTGGCCTGCACGCCGGCAGTCCAGACCAGGGTGTCGGTCTCGAAGGTCTCGCCGGGGGTCTTCTCCGGCATGTTCGTCAGTTCGAGCTTGCCGTTTTCGGCCTTGCCCAGCGACGTGTTCAGCAGGACCTCGATACCGCGCGAGCGCATGTGCTCCACGACCCAGACGGCCTGTTCCTCGGTGACCTCGGGCATGATGCGGCCCATGGCCTCGACCATGACGAAGCGGATCTCGTCCTGCTCGACGCGGCTGGTCTTGGCGACTGCGGCGCGCACCAGGTCCTCGAGTTCGGTGATGGTCTCGATGCCGGCGAAGCCGCCACCGACGACCACGAACGTCAGCGCACGACGGCGGGCGGCCGGATCGCTCATCATCGACGCAGACTCGACGCGCTCGAGGACCTTATTGCGCAGGGCAACGGCCTCTTCGATGGACTTCAGTCCGATGCCCTCATTCGCGAGGCCGGGGATCGGGAAGGTCTTGGTGATGGCACCGGCGGCCATGACGACGTCGGTGTAGCCCAGTTCGAAGGGCTCTCCGTCGGTCGGGACGACGACTGCCTTGCGGTTGGCGTGATCGACGGCGGTGACGCGGCCGGTGATCAGTTCCGCGTTGTCCAGGTGCATGCGGTGGGAGACGGTCACGTGGCGGGGCTCGATCTTTCCACCGGCGACCTCGGGGAGGAAGGGCTGGTAGGTCATGTAGGGCAGCGGATCAACGACCGTGACGACGCCGCCATGAGCCTTGACCTTGTTCTGCAGCTTCATTGCGACGTACAAGCCGACGTATCCACCGCCGACGACGAGGATGCGTGGGCGATCGGAAAGTTCAGGAATGTTTGCCATAGGCCCATCCTAACGCCAACGTCCGCTATGTGAAAATCTTCACTAGCGACTTTCCGGAAGATCGTCGAAAGGATCACGGTCCGCCTCGGAGGCGGTCCATTCGGCGTCCGCCACCGTGCCGGCCCCGGCTGCCAGGGCGGCCCGGTTCCGACGTCGTGCGGTGACCACGTGCACTCCCCCACCCACGATGATGATCAGCGCGAGCGTGCCGAAACCGATGACCAACACAGCCGGCAGGGCACCTGCGGGATCCTCCGGGGCGACGGCCTGGGGGGCAGCCACCGGCGGGACGGAGGACTCCTTCTGGGGCTTGGCGTTGGGCTTGGAGGCATCGGGACGGGCGACCTGGCCACGCCGGTGGACGTGGATCCATTCGGCGATGGTGCCCAACGGGTTCTTATCCACCGAGGGAACGTCGGTGGTCAGGGCCGCCTCGGCATCCAGCAGTCCGTAGCCGTAGAGATTGTCCACCCCTGGTTCACCGGCGTCCTTGGCCGTGGCCAGGATGCGCTGGATGACATCCGGGGCCTTCATCTCCGGGTACTTGGAGCGGATCAGGGCGGCGACGCCGGAAACCAGCGGGGCCGCTCCCGAGGTGCCCGACCAGTCGGCGTAGCCGCCATCGGGTAGCCCGCCCACCAACGGGTCGGCGGGGGCGGCAACGCCGATGCTGATTCCCTGCGTCGAGGAATCCCAGCTGGCCTTGCGCTTCTTATCGACACCGGCGACGGTCAGTACTCCGGGGATGGTCGCCGGCGCCCCGACCTGTTTCATCCCCCCGGCACGGTTTCCGGCGGCGGCGACGATGACGACGTCGTGCTCCTCGGCGTATTTGAAGGCCTCGTCCCAGCTGGTGGGCCAGCTCGGCGTCGTGGAACCCAACGACATGTTGATCACGTCGGCGCCCTGGTCGACGGCCCATTTCACCGCGCGCGGGACCTGCTCGCTGATGGGGACCCCACCGGGGTTCTCCGAGCCCAACCACAGGGATCCGGAGAGCAGCTCGGCCTGGGGGGCGACACCGATGACGCCGTCCGGCCCGGGGCCGGGTTTGGGGATCTTCACCGGCTCCGGCTTCTTGGGCGGGTCCTCGTCGTCCTTCTTCGCGTCCTTGACGGCACGCTTCCAGGCAATGGTCTGCTTTTCGTCTTCCGCCTTGGCCTTGGCGATGGCCTCTTCATTGTTTCCGTGTCCGGCCAGAAGGGTGCCGACCAGGGTGCCGTGTTCGGGCAACGCACCGAGCGGTTTGGTTCCGTCCTTGTTCCCGGCCTCGGAGAAGTCGCTGCCACCCACGACGGTCCCGCTCAGGTCGGGGTGCGAGTCGGCGATACCGGTGTCGATGACCGCAACCGTGACGCCCTCGCCCTTGGAGACCTTCCAGGCCTGCTTGATGCCGTAGTCCTTGAGCCAGTATTCGCTGTCACGGATCTGGTCGGACTGGGCAGCAGGAGCCGCCACCAGCAGTGTTGCCGCTGCCAACAGGGTCGCCAGGAGGCCGGCGGTGGCACGGATTGGACGTGGCCTCACGGGCGGTTCCTTCCAAGGTCGGGGGACGACGGCGGGAGGACGGCCTAGTGCCGCGCCAACCCGAGTGCGATGCCGTCCAGAATATCGTGTTCGCTGGCTACTGCCGTGCGCACCCGGTTTCCGGTCAGCTCGGCCACCCGGAGCAGGATGGTCCGGTAGATCAGTGCCCCGGCGGCAATGACGTCGACGCGGCCCGGGTGCATATAGGGAAGTTGTTCCCGGCGGCGCCGCGAGAAGCCCAGGAATTCGCTGGCGGCGGCCTCGATGACACCAACGGGCAGTTCGGCGCCGTCGATCTTCTCGGGCTGGTAGCTGTGCAGGTCCAGCACATGGGCGGTCACCGTGGTGATGGTGCCGGCCACGCCGACCACGCGGTCCACCTCCTGCAGGGGCACGGTGTGCAGCACCGTGTCGATCTGTCGGTTGGCTTCGGCTTCCGCTGCGGCGATTTGTTCGGACGTCGGTGGATCCTCGGTGAGGAAGCGTTCGGCGTAGCGCACGCACCCCATGTTCATGCTGATCGCAGCCCGCACGCCGTCGCTGTTGCCCACCACGAATTCGGTGGATCCTCCGCCCAGATCGATGACCAGGACGTTTTCCGTGTCGGCGGGGGGCCTGACCGACACGGCACCGGCGAAGCTCAGCGCGGCTTCCTCCGAGCCCTCGATCACCTCGGGGGTCACCCCGAGGCGTTTCCGGACCCCTTCCATGAATTCGTCCCGGTTGCCGGCGTCTCGGGTGGCCGAGGTGGCGACGAACCTCACGTGTTGGGCCCCGTGCTTGCCGATCAG
>JBBSRM010000120.1:0-7849 GCA_038243055.1 Actinomycetales bacterium | reverse complement strand
GTCGTCCTTCCGCAGTTGCGCGGTGCCCTGGCGGTCTCGGTGCTGATCAATATCATCAACGTCTTCAACAACCTGCCGATCCTCAAGGTCATGACCGGTTCGATCCCGGGCTACGACGCCGACACCCTGATGACCTACATCTTCAAGGTCCTGCAGTTCGACCGCCAGATCGACATCGCCAGCGCGCTGTCGGTGGTCAACTTCGGCATCGTCGTCGTCATCGTGGCGATCTACGTCTGGGCCGTCAAACCCATGAAGGAGGTCTAGACCGTGGCACTACTAGCGACCGAAGACCACGCGAGCCGACGGGTCGTCATCGGCCGGATGACGGTCGGACTCATCGTGGCCGCCGTGTTCCTGATCCCCTATGCCGTCATGTTCATCGGGTCGTTGAAGACCCGGTCGGAGATCCTGTCAGTTCCGCCGGACTACCTGCCGCGCAACGGCGCCCAGTGGTCGAACTACCTGACCATGTGGGACACCCCCGAGACCCCGGTGGCCTACAACCTGATCTCCACGGTCGTGATCGCCGTCGCAGCGACCCTGCTGGTGCTGCTGGTGGCCATGCCGGCCGCCTACTACAGCGCCCGGTTCAAGTACCGCGGAAAAATGGCCTTCATGTTCCTGGTCATCGTGACCCAGATGCTGCAGCCGGCGATCCTCACGGTCGGGCTGTTCAAGGAAATGCTGGTCTTCAACCTCTACGACACCTGGTTGGCGATGATCCTGATCAACGCCGCCTTCAACCTGGCCTTCGCCGTGTGGATCATGCACACCTTCTTCGCCGGGGTCCCCAAGGAAGTGGACGAAGCGGCCCAGCTCGACGGTGCCGGCAAGCTGCGGGTGCTGTTCACGGTCAACCTGCCGCTGGTCTGGCCGGGGATCGTCACCGCGCTGATCTTCACCTTCGTCGCCTGCTGGAACGAATTCGCCGCCTCGCTGGTCATCCTCTCCACCGCCGAGAACCAGCCGCTGTCGGTCGCGTTGACCCGCTTCGTCGGCCAGTACTCCACCGCCTGGCAGTACGTGTTCGGTGTCTCGATCGTCGCGATCGTGCCGGTCATCATCCTGTTCATGCTCATCGAGAAGCGTCTCATCGGCGGCCTGGCCGCCGGTGCGACGAAGTAGCACCGGGATGACGCGCAATGAGCGGCTCAGCTCCATCCTCGCCCTGCTGGCCGAAGGCGGCCAGGTGGAGGTCGACGAGATCGTGGACAAGCTCGGGGTCTCCCCGGCCACGGCTCGTCGGGATCTGGACTCGCTGGACTCCCAACGGTTGTTGACCCGCACCCACGGCGGGGCCACGACCAATGCCCTGGCCTACGATCTGCCCGGGAAGTACAACAGGGACCCGGCGGCCACGCGGAAACGCTGGATCGGGGCCTACGCGGCAGCTCTGGTCGAACCCGATATGAGCATCGGGCTCTCCGGGGGGACGACCAGCTCGGCGATCGCCACGGCACTGGGTCTGCGGGCAGATCTGCAGCAGGAGCCGGCCCGCCCGACCCTGACGGTGGTGACGAATGCGGTGAACATCGCCTCGGCTCTGGCGGTGCGCAGCCACGTGAAGGTCATGGTCACCGGAGGGGTGCTCAATCCGCGGTCCTACGAACTCGTGGGGCCCTTCGCCGAACAGACACTGGGCAGGGTCACCCTGGACATCGCCTTCATCGGCGTCGGCGGCCTGCATGCGGAGGCCGGGGCCACCGTGGCGGACGAGGGGGAGGCCGCCGTGAACGAACTCATGAGCGTCCGGGCGCTGCGCAGCTACCTCGTGGTCGATTCCTCCAAACTCGGGGTGCGTTCCTTCGCCTCGGTTTCCGGGGATGATCTGCACCACGTCATCACGGACCCGGGGATCACCGCGGAGCAGCAAGACCGGTTGGAAGAGAGCGGATACAGCGTCCTCATCGCCCCCGAAACCTGAGCCGGCCGAGGGCGTCGGGGCCCACAACAGTCGCTAGGGTGGAAACATGCATCCCACCACGCAGCCGGCCGCGCCGGGACCCTCCCCCCATGCGCCGCGGCCCCGCAGGAACGCACGGTTCCTCCCGGGTGGCTTCCGGGTGGGGGACGCGGTCATGGTCCTGGCCTACGTGGTGCTCTTCGTCGCCGGGGCCGCCTCGTTGCTGACGTTCGTCCCCGGCTTCACGGACACCTTCAGCACCGCGGAGACGGCCTCCGCGGCAGTGAACTTCATCGTCTACGCGGTCCTGTTTTGTGGCGCCATGATCATGGCCTTCCCCACGTTGAAACACTCCTTTGGGACCTTCAGATTCAACCCCTGGGCCAAGATATTCATGATCCCCGGCGCCTGGGTGGCGAACCTGGTGGTCACCACCATCATCATCATGTCGCTGGGAGGGGGCGTGAAGAGCGAGAACCAACTGGCCATCGAAGGCATGACCACCACGGTCCCGTTCCCCACCATGCTGGTGATGGCCGTGGTCATGGGACCGTTCGTGGAGGAATACATCTTCCGACACCTGCTGATCGGCAAGCTGAGCCGCAAGCTCAACGTGTGGGTGTGCGTCGCCATCTCGATCATCCTGTTTGCCGGCATGCACTTCCTCGGTTCCGGTTCGTTCGAGCCGATGGCCGCGGTGCCCTACGTTAGCCTGGGCGCCGTCATCAGCGTCGCCTACGTGCTGACCGGCCGCTCACTGGCGTATTCCTACCTCATCCACCTGCTGAACAACCTCATCGCCCTGACGGTGGCCTACTTCCTGCTTCCCCTGGTGCCCCAGGTATGAGCGAATCCGTCCAGTTCCCGGGGCACCAGCGTGGTTCGGCCGGCTATCGACGCATGATCCTGGCGCTCTTCGCCGCGGGGGTCGCCACGTTCTCCCAGTTGTATTCGGTACAGGGCGTGCTGCCGGCGTTGGCCCGTTCCGAGGGCATCTCCGAAGCCCGGGCGGCGCTGGGCGTCTCGGCCGCCACGTTGGGTCTGGCGGTATCGGTCATCGGCTGGTCCGCCGTCGCGGATCGGGTCGGACGGCTCAAGGCCATGCAGGGTGCCGTGGTGGCCGCGGTCATCCTGGGCCTGCTGGTCCCGGCATCCCCTGGATTCGAGGCCCTGCTGGGATTGCGTTTCCTGGAAGGGGTGGCCCTGGGTGGGATCCCCGCCGTCGCGCTGGCCTACCTCAGCGAGGAAATCCACCCCCTGCACTCGGCCATCGCCGCCGGCACCTATATCTCGGGCACCACGCTGGGCGGGCTCTCGGGCCGGCTCGTGGCCGGGCCGCTGAGTGAACTGGTCAGCTGGAGGGTCGGGACCCTGGCCGTCTCCCTGCTGGCCGCCGTTGCCGCAGCGGTCTTCATCACGCTGGCGCCTAAACCGCTGGGGTTCACTCCCGTTCCCCGCCGGGTGCCGGGCACCCCCGGGTTGGGACGGAAACTGTGGACGAATCTGGCCAACGTCAGGCTGCTCGCCCTCTACGCTCAGGGTCTGCTGTTGATGGGCGGCTTCGTGGCCGTCTACAACTTCCTGGGCTTCCGGCTCGAGGCCCCGCCGTTCCTGATCCCCGCATCGCTGACCTCGCTGGTGTTCCTTGCCTATCTCTCGGGGACCTGGTCCTCCCGGCAGGCAGGGCGCCTGGTCGGGAAGCTCGGCAGGCTGCCTTCCCTGTTGGGCTCCATCGCCGTCATGGCGATCGGCCTGCTGGTGACCCTGGTACCGCAGATCGCCGTCGTCCTGGTGGGCCTGGTGATGTTCACCGCAGGGTTCTTCTCGGCCCACGCGGTGGCCAGTGGCTGGGTCCCGCTGATCGGACGGACTGGCCGGGCCCAATCCGCCAGCCTCTACAACCTCGCCTACTACACCGGTTCCTCCCTGTTCGGTTGGGCCGTCGGACTGGCCTTCGCCCCCTATGGCTGGGCTGGCGCCGTCCTGTTCGTCCTTCTGCTCCAGGGGATCGCCGCCGGCGTGGCAGCGATCTTCCTGCGGGCCTCCGGAGCCCGTCTACCGACGACTGGGGCGCCGGCATATGACTGAAGAACACGGGACGACGCCGGATTCCGGCACCATCGCCGGCGGCACGGCCCGCATCCCGGCCCGGCTCGGACGCACCATCCTGGCCCTGGCCGTTCCTGCCCTGGGAGCCCTGATCGCCGAACCACTGTTCCTGATGGCCGACACCGCCATCGTCGGACACCTGGGGATCAACGAACTAGCGGGAGCCGGACTGGGCACCACCGTGCTGCAGACCGCCGTCGGACTCATGGTCTTCCTGGCCTACTCCACCACCCCTGCCGTCGCCCGATGGCTCGGTGCCCGCCGTCTGGACCTCGCCCTGGCCGCAGGCCGCGACGGTGTCTGGCTGGCGATGGTCCTGGGTCTCGTGCTGGCCGTCGCCGGCTGGTTCGCCGGACCCGTCCTGCTGCGCGCGCTGGGAGCCGAAGGCCAGGTGCTGGGCTTCGCGCTGGACTATCTGCGCTGGTCCATGCCCGGATTGCCGGCCATGCTCCTGGTGCTCGCCGCCACCGGGGTGCTGCGCGGGCTGCAGGACACCAAAACCCCGCTGATCGTCGCCGGTGCGGGGTTCGGGGTGAACATCGTGCTGAACTTCACCCTGGTGTACGGGGCAGGACTATCGGTGGCCGGCTCGGCCATCGGCACCTCCATCGCCCAATGGGGCATGGCAGTGGTCTACCTGGTGATGCTGATCCCGCGGCTGCGTGCCGAAGGCGTTCCGCTGCGCCCGCATATCGGCGGGGTCGTGGGCACCGGAAAGGTCGGCAGCTGGCTGATGCTGCGCACGTTGAGCCTGCGCGCCGGGATCCTGGCCACGGTCTGGGTCGCCACCTCCGACGGAGCGCTGACCCTGGCCGCCCACCAACTGGTGTTCACCATCTTCGCGTTCATGGCCTTTGCGCTGGACGCCCTGGCCATCGCAGCCCAGGCGCTGATCGGAAAGGAACTCGGGGCGGGGGATCGGGCCACCGCCTCGGCACTGACCCGCCTGATGACCCGTTGGGGCCTGCTCTTCGGGGTGGGTACCGGCGTCGTCCTGGCTCTGGTGGCGCCCGTGCTGGGTGCCGTGTTCACCTCGGATGCCGAGGTCCAGCGGGCCGCAGCCATCGGCTTGTGGGTGCTGGCTGCCTCGCAGCCGTTGGCGGGGCTGGTCTTCGTGCTCGACGGGGTGCTCATCGGTGCCGGCGACGCCCGGTACCTCGCACTCGCCGGGGTCATTGCACTGGTGCTCTACGTGCCGCTGCTGGCCGGTGCCGCCTGGCTGCCGTTGGTGCCCGATCTGCCAATCCTGTGGCTGTGGTGCGCCTTCGGCATCGGTTACATGGCGCTGCGGGCCGGGACCCTGTTGTGGCGGATCCGCAATGACCGTTGGATGGCCGTCGGAGCGCCGGCCTGATCCCCTCCGTTCCGGCCGGAAGGCGCGGCGGCAACCGGGCGCTGGAACCGGGCCTCGTTGATTCCCATTAGGATCGTAGGGTGCCTGCCATCACCACGCCCCCTGAAGAAGCCTCCGCCGTCTGGAAGCCGGTCATGTTCCGCGCCGTCGTGGCCACGGCCTTCGGAGCCCTGTCGGTCTTCTGGCAGGAACCCAGCGAAGCGGTGGTGGCCTACATCTTCGCAGCCTTCCTGGTGCTGACCTCCAAATCCGTGTGGGATTTCGCGGTGGCCCGCATCGTGCCTTCCCCGGTCCGCGGGCTGCTCGGAGGCGCCGCGATCGCCTGGTCGGTCGGCGCGGTCTTCATGCTGGTCTTCGCCAGCACCGCGGCCGCCTCGATCGCCGGAGGCATCGGCCTGGCCGTTGCCGGTCTGCTGGAATTGACCGCCTACTTCCGCCACCGTGGGGACCTCGTTCCCGTCAGGGATTTCCTGATCACCGGTGCCGTTTCGCTGGTCACGGGTGTGCTCCTGCTGGCCTGGCCGGACCTGGACCAGCATGGGGTCTTCGGTGTCGCCGGTGGCGGCTCCATCATCGTGGCGGTCTTCCTGCTCATCGCCGCCTTCGGCTACCGGCATGATGCACGCGAGCGGGCCACGGAGCGGTAGACTGGAGTCGTTCCAAATTCTTTCAGGAGGCATCCCCGTGGGTTCCAACCCGTCCCAGTCGAAGCCCACATGGCAGCAGAGCATCAAGTCGCCGTTGATCTTCTCGCTGGTCGCGGGCATCATCGCTGCAGTGGTCGCATCCATCTCCGCCACCGGCGGTGGGGACAACCCGCTGCGCGTGGACATCGGACTCATCGCCTTCGGGGTGGCGTTCGTCGCCAGCCTGGTGGTCATCTCGGTGCTCGCCATGGCCAGCAAGGAGAACCCGCGTGAACTCAGTGAGGGCTCGGGAGTGAACCGGGCCTCGGATCGGCCGACCAAGAAGCAGCCCGGCCAAAAGTAGCCTCCCGGGCTCAGCCGGCGGTCTCCACGCCGTCCTTGCCGTTCCATTCCTCCAGGAACTGTTCGCGCGTCATCTCCGCCAGGTCCTTGCGCAGCAACGCAGCCAGACCCTCTGCCTCGTCGATGTTGTTCCCGGTCACCCGCAGGATCTCGGCATCGTTGTCGAGGCGGCGAACCACCGCCGTGGCGCCCATGACGTCCGACCCGTCCCCGCCGAGGACCGCATCCGCGAGCCCGACGAACCAGCGTCCGGCCGCCTTCAGCGTGCCGTCAGTGGCGTGCTCGAGATCCACTTCGTAGTTTTCCGAGGCGTGGTGTTCCTGGGGTTGTTCAGAGGTGTTCACAATCTCTTCCTTTCCGACGCCGGTGCCTGCGATCATGCAGCTTGAGACCAGTCTAGGGCCGTAGGGCAGCCCGGCGTTGGCGGTAGGCGCGCACATGCTCGCGATTGGCACAATTGCCCGTCTGGCAGTAGAGCTTCGACCGGTTGCGTGAAAGGTCCAACACCGCGGCTTCGCAGTCCGACCCCGCGCAGATCCGCAGGCGTTGCTTCTCGCCCGAACGCAGCACATCCACGATGGCCATGGCCGCCTCCACGGCCATCCGTTCGGCCAAGGGGGCCGCCGGGCTGGTGGCATGCAGGTGGTAGTCCCAGTAGTCGTGTTTGACCAGTTGCGGCAAGGCGCGGGCATTGCGAAGGATGTTGTTCACGATGACCACTGCCTCGTCCTCCCCGGCGATCCACAGTCCGCGCAGGGTCCCCCGCAGATGCCTGACGCTGCGTAATTCGGCCTCGTCATGGGTCCGGCCGCCGGTGTATCCCTCGCGGGCCACGAACTCGTCCAGGTCGGCACCGGTGCGCAGCCCGTCGATTTCGGGCAGCGCCGTATTGAGTAGGTGCATGACCGACTGCAAAGATGTTTCCGTGTCAGGGGCAAACTTCATGTGACTCCTTCTGCCCCGAGTAAGCCCGGCGACGTATAGTATGTCACTAGTATACGTAGTTTCACTCCTGACGCCGTTCAGGCTGAACGCGAAATCTGCAACCACCCCGAAACAATCCCGAGGAGCAGCATGTCCGAGCAGGTCGTCACCCGGCCCGGCGCCTTCGCGCGCCCGGCGGTCCCGGGACTGTGGATCGCTTTGTTCTCCTCGGCGGTCTTCGGGATTTCCGGTTCCTTCGCCAGCTCCCTGCTCGAGGCGGGCTGGAGCAGCGGCGCGGCCGTGGCCGCGAGGATGTTCGGCGCCTTCCTGGTCCTTCTGGTTCCGGCCATCCTGGCCCTGCGTGGGCGGTGGCGTTCGGTGGTCAGCAACTGGAAGCCCATCCTGCTGTTCGGCGTCTTCGGCGTCGGCGTCTGCCAATTCGCCTTCTTCCAGGCCGTCGGCCGCTTGAGCGTGGGGGTGGCCCTGCTGCTGGAGTTCATGGCACCGGTGCTCATCGTCCTGGCCCTGTGGGCCAACAGCCGGCGCATGCCCAAGCCGCTGACCATC
>JBBSRM010000119.1:0-7989 GCA_038243055.1 Actinomycetales bacterium | reverse complement strand
GTTGCAACGCGTCTGGAGGAGGAACTGGTGGGGCGCAACGTCATCGAGGCGCGTTGGACGTTCCAGATCATCGAGGACTACGACGATGGCTACTACGCGGAATTCCGCCGGCAGGAGGCCTCAGCCCGCAATGAACTTGCCGAGGGCAGACGACATCTCCACGAAGCGCAGATGAAGGAGGAGCGTCGGACCCACGGCAAACGCCATCACGAGGTCAAGCCCTGATCAGTCCCTGCCGCGGGCCAGCCGCCTGATGGCCAGGGCTGCATAGAGCGCCGCGCCGTCGGGCAGGACATCGTCGGCAAAAACGGCCTGCGCGGAATGGTTGAAGGGGGCAGTGGCTGGGTCGACGCCCTCGGGCACCGCGGAAAGGAACGAGAAGGAACCGGGCACCAGGTCCAGGACCCGGGAGAAATCCTCCGAGCCACCCAACGGGTGGGGCATCTCCAGATGGCGTTCGGGCCCGAAAAGCTCCTGGATGACGCTCCGCGCGGCAGCAGTCTCCCGCGGATCGTTGACGGTGACCGGGTATTCCGGGGCGTACTCCACGTCCACTGCCACGCCGTGGGCATCGGCAACACCACGCAGCAACCTCGGAATCGTAGTGCGCAGGCGTTCGTTGGCCTCCACCGAATATGAGCGGATGGTCGCCTCGAAGTAGGCCTGATCGGGGATGACGTTGCGGGCGGTGCCGGCACGCACCACCCCGACGGTGACGACCACCGGGTCGAAGATGTCGAATTGGCGGGTGACCATGGCCTGCAGTGCGGTGATCATTTCTGCTGCAGCAGTGATCGGGTCCCGGGCCAGATGCGGGGCCGAGCCGTGCCCGCCGGCACCGCGCACGGACACGAAGAGACCGTCGGCTGCGCTCATGATCGGCCCTTCACGGGTCAGCAGCATCCCGCCTGGTGCCAGCGCGCTGGTCACATGGAGTCCGTAGGCGGCGTCGACCCGGCGACCAGCTGCCTCCAGGACCCCTTCCTCGATCATGACCGATGCGCCGTCGCACCCCTCCTCCCCTGGCTGGAACATCAGCACCACGTCCCCGGCGAGCGCATCGCGTCGGGCCGCCAGCAGTGTCCCGGCTCCGGCGAGCATGGAGGTGTGCAGGTCGTGCCCGCAGGCGTGCATGGCCCCATCGATCTGCGAGGCATAGGGAAGCCCTGTCGCTTCCTGGATCGGCAGGGCATCCATATCCCCTCGCAACAGCACGGCGGGCCTCTGCCCCGCACCTTCCACATCGTTGCTCGGCTGCGTTCCGCCACCGCGGAGCACCGCAGTCACCGAGGTGGTGCCGATCCCCGTGGAGATCTCGAAGCCCAGGCCGTCGAGCCAGGCGAGGACCTTCTCCTGCGTGCGGGGAAGGTGAAGTCCCATTTCGGGTTCACGGTGCAGCCGGTGGCGCAGATCGGTGATGTCGGGGTGGAGTGCGCGGGCGTCGGCCAACAGGCCGACAGTGGGATCCGCTGAGGATGCGGGTGCCATGGGGTCCTCTAGAGAAGTGATGCCGGAGCGTCGTGGCGCCCCGGCTCACACCGGCGTAGACCCGGCCCGGATCCGTCGCCTCTGCGCCCGGTCACGGGCAGGACAGCTGCCCGATGGCTCAGGTGGCTGGGTTTTCAGTGGTTCTGGTCAGCGGAGGCGCGTCGTTGGAACTTTGCCGCCAGGCCCACGCGGTACGCACGATGACCAGGAGAAGAACCAGCTCGACGGCGCTTCCCAGCAGGTAATACGTCCAGCTCTCGCTCAGAGCCGTCACCACGATGGAGACGAAGTAGAGCAGGCTGATGACGATGTTGGTGGCCCGGTTCATTCTGGCCGGGCCCAGAAGCGACACCACGATCATGAGGCTGGGGACCAGGATATAGACGGTCGCCAACGCCAGGAAGGTCTGGTTGATGGCCACCTCCGTCCCGGGGACCCTGCCGGCGATCGCGCCGTTGATGATGTCGGCCCGCCAGAATCCGAAGATATCGACATAGGCGAAGACGAAGAGCACGCTGGTCCACAGACCGCTGAGCACGATCCTTTCGTCGACCTGGGGGTCCGGAAAACCTGTCGTTCGATTCCTACGCATCACGGATTCACTTTCATCGAGGGTGGGGAGGGGTCCTTGCCTCCAGTGTGGGGCGAGCACCCCCGGCACCACACCGGTCCGCAGGCCGGAATCGACCTGACTCATCGGCCGGGCAGGGGCTGGCCTTTCGGCCGTTCCGTTGCAGGCACAGCTCTTCTATGCTGATCAACATGTGGAGTGTCGCCCGGTCGATGTGGGTCGAGCCACCCGTGAGGGGGGCGTCGGCTGGTATCCGCTGGCACGACTGGCTTCTTGCCGCGGCCGTGGCGGTTGCGGTGGGCCTCGAAGCCATCATCCGATCCGATCCCGTGTGGCTCATCCTGCTCATGGGGTCGGCCGTGACGGTGGCCGTCCTGGTCCGGCGAGTACATGGCCTGACCGCCGTCGTTCTTGCTTTCGGGATGTTCGTTCTCGTGGATCTGGGCGCCGTCGCTTCCGGTGCCGGCCCGGTGGTGCTCTACAGCGGGGTCGCCGTACTGGTTCTGGTCTACTCGCTCTTCCGGTGGGCCGCCGGACGGGACGTCGTCCTTGGCGCTGGCGTGGTCCTGCTGGAACTTCTGCTCAGCATCCTGACCGACTTCAGCGGCCCGACGGACGCGATCGGTGGGACGGCAGTACTGGTGGCCGCTGCCGCCGTGGGAGCAGCCAGCCGCTACCGGGCCCTGGCTCGGGGACAACTAATCGAGCAAACGAGGCTCCAGGAGCGGGAGCAACTGGCCAGGGACCTTCACGACACGGTGGCCCATCACGTCTCCGCCATGGCGATCCAGGCACAGGCGGGTCTGGTCCTCGCCCGCTCCGCATCGCCGAGTGGCGCCGTTGAAGCCCTGGAGATCATCGAGCGCGAAGCCGCCACCACGCTGGAGGAAATGCGGGCCATGGTCGGCACGCTGCGCGGCACCGGCGATCGGGCAGCACCTGCATCCGGGAACCAGATGGCCGATCTGAAGGACTTGGCCTCCTCGGGAACGAACCATCCACGGGTCGACGTCCAGTTGCGGGGCGATCTGACGGGCCTCCCCGCCGGTGTGCAGACTGCCCTGTACCGCGTGGCGCAGGAAGCAGTGACGAACGCCCGACGGCATGCACGGCGCGCCACCAGGATAGACGTCACCGTCGTGGGCAGCAGCGCCGACGTGAGGGTCAATGTGACGGACGACGGCGCACCCACCACCGGTGGGGTCCCCGGTTATGGGCTGGTCGGCATGGCCGAGCGGGTCCATCTGCTCGGTGGGACGTTCCACGCCGGCCCGGGGACCGGGCACGGCTGGCTCGTCGCGGCTGTCCTCCCCCGCACGGGGGCCACACCATGACGCTCCGGATACTCATTGCCGATGATCAAAGCATCATCCGGGCCGGGCTGACCACGATCCTGGACAACCAGTCCGGCATCACCGTCATCGGCCAGGCTGCCGACGGGCGGGAGGCCGTGGAAATGGCTCTCCGATTGCGCCCCGATGTCTGTTTGCTGGATATCCGGATGCCGAACCTCGATGGCATCGAGGCAACCCGCCTGCTGGCCGGGCCCGGTGTGGACAGCCCCTTGGCCGTCGTCGTGATCACCACGTTCGACACCGACGAGCATGTCTACGGGGCACTCAAGGCAGGCGCCCGGGGGTTCCTCCTCAAAGGCGCCTCGCCCGAACAACTGGTCCAAGCGGTCCACGCCGCCGTCCGGGGCGAGGCACTCATCGATCCCGGGGTGACGGCCCGACTCCTGGCCAACTTCACCCGTCGCGTCCCGACCCTGCCCCTTCAGCCCCTCGATCCCCTCACCACACGCGAGGAAGCAGTCCTCCTGAGCGTTGCCGGGGGACTCACCAACGCAGAAATCGGCCAGGACCTCCACATCAGCATGAGCACCGTGAAATTCCACCTGGGCGGTCTCATGGCCAAACTCGAGGCACGCAATCGGGTCGAGTTGGCCATCTGGGCCTACGAGACGGGGCGCAAGGATTGAACCGCCGAAGCCCCTCGGGGCGCTACCCGACCGGTCTGGTCAAGACCCCTGGAGATCCGTCGATTCGTGGTGGAACCATTCGATGTGTTCGCGCAGCAGGCGGGCGGCCTCGGTGCCCCTGCCGGTGGATACGGCTGCCAGGATCGCATGGTGTTGGGTCCGCAGGACCTCGGCAATCGGCTCCCAGGCGGCGTCGCTGCGCACCGATTCGCGCACATAGTCACCAATGGACAGGCGCAACGATTCCATCATGGCTGCGATCACCGCGTTACCGGCGAGCCCGGAGAGCAATACGTGGAAGCGGGCATCCATCGCGTGGAACCCCGCGCGGTCAAGCTGCGGATCGTCCATGGTTTCGAGCAGGTCCCGTGCCGCTCCCAGGAGGCGCTCGGAGCGTTCGGGGTTGGAGTCCAGGTTTGCCGTGTCCGCGGCCCAGGTTTCCAGCAGGATGCGGGTCTGGACGATCTCCTCGACACTGAGCCGGGCCGAAGCCACGTGCATCCGCAAGGCGGTGGCGATCCCGGTGGCCGGTTCGGATATCACCACGGCCCCGGCGCCGGGACCCGATCCCGTGGAGGTGCGCACCACGCCCATGACATCAAGGATCCGGATGGCGTCGCGTACCGAGGCGCGGGAGATGCCATGCGTCTCGGCCAGCAACCGTTCGCCGGGCAACTGGTCCCCGACCTTCAACTGCCCACGGCGCAACTGGTCCTCGATGGCGTCAAGGACTGTCTGGTAGGCCTTTGGTGCGGGCGCCCCGGCCGGGTTCTCGGTGGTCACCCACCTATTCTTCCACGGTCTGACCACGGAGGACGCGGGGCGCTGGACGGCGGACCACTAGGGCCCTATAGTGGTCTGACCACATAGGCTACGGCTCGCCCGACGACGCCACCGGAAGGCCCTGAATGAAAATCGCCTTGTTTGCCACCTGCATCGTCGATGGCATGTACCCGAGCACCGCACGGGCCACCGTCTCGATCCTGGAACGACTCGGGCACGAGGTCGTGTTCCCCAAAGGCCAGGCCTGCTGCGGACAGATGCACATCAACTCCGGCTACTTCGCCGAAGCGGTGCCGGTCATCGCCAACCACGTCGATGCCTTCGACACGACCGACTACGACATCGCCGTGGCCCCCTCCGCCTCCTGCGTCGCCTCGGTGAAGCACCAGCATCCGATGATCGCCGAACGTGCCCAGGATGCCGAACTCAAGAGCCGGGCCGAGTCCGTGGGTGCGCGCACCTACGAACTCTCCCAGCTGCTCACCGACGTCCTGGGAATCACCGATGCCGCCGCAGAACTCGGCAGCTGGTTCCCGACCTCGGTCACCTACCACCCCTCCTGCCACGGGATGCGGCTGCTGCGCTTGGAGGACCGCCAACTGGACCTGCTGCGCACCGTCGAGGGCATCAAGGTGGCCGATCTACCCGAGGCCGACCAGTGCTGCGGGTTCGGCGGGACGTTCTCGATGAAGAACGCCGAGGTCTCCACGGCAATGCTCGAGGACAAGGCGGCGAACATCACCTCCACCGGCGCCTCGCTGTGTACCGGTGGTGACGCATCCTGTCTGCTGCATATCGGTGGTGGACTCTCGCGTTCCGGCGCCGCCGCGGGCACCCTGCACTTCGCCGAGATCCTCGCCAGTACCCGGGAAAACCCGTACGACGCCGGTGCCTGGCACGGTACGAAGGCGCAGGTGGCCCGATGAGCGCCGTCTTCGTCGGCATGCCGTCCCTACCCGCCTACGGGATCGGGAACCTGCATGCCACCGAGTCCTTCCCCGACGCCGCCCACCACGAGCTGGCCAACGAGCAAATGCGCACCAACCTGCGCCATGCCACCCACTCCATCCGCGATAAGCGGCTGAAGGTCGTCGGGGAGCTGCCCGACTGGGAGGACCTTCGTTCTGCCGGGTCGGCGACAAAGGAAGCGGCCATGGCCGACCTGCCGGCCCTGCTGGAACAGTTCGAAGCGAACTTCACCGCCCGCGGCGGGATCGTCCACTGGGCCCGTGACGCCGACGAGGCCAATCGGATCGTCGCATCCCTCGTCCGCGAACAGGACACCGACGAGGTCGTGAAGGTCAAGTCGATGGCCACCGAGGAGATCGGCCTCAACGACCATCTCGCGACCCAGGGCATCGAGGCCTTCGAAACCGATCTGGCCGAACTGATCGTCCAGCTCGGCAACGACAAACCCAGCCACATCCTGGTTCCGGCCATCCACAAGAACCGCTCCGAGGTCCGCGAGATCTTCCTGCGCGAAATGCCCGACGTCGATCCGGAACTGACCGACGATCCGCGCCAGCTGGCGATGGCCGCCCGCGCCCACCTGCGGCGCAAGTTCCTCTCGGCCAAGGTCGCCATCTCCGGTGCCAACTTCGCCCTGGCCGACACCGGAACGCTCGGCGTCGTCGAATCCGAAGGCAACGGCCGGATGTGCCTGACGCTGCCGGAAACACTCATCACCGTGATGGGCATCGAGAAGCTGCTCCCGCATGCCGACGACCTCGAGGTCTTCATGCAGCTGCTCCCCCGCTCCTCGACCGGCGAACGGATGAACCCCTACACCTCCTTCTGGACCGGCGTCCACGAGGATGACGGGCCGCAGAACGTGCACCTGGTGATGCTGGACAACGGGCGCACCGCCGCACTGTCGGATCGGTACGGACGCTCAGCGCTGCACTGCATCCGTTGTTCGGCCTGCATGAACGTCTGTCCCGTCTACGAGCGCACCGGCGGCCACGCCTATGGCTCCACCTACCCGGGGCCGATCGGGGCGATCCTCTCCCCGCTGATGACCGGCATCAAGGCGGAGGAGAACAACTCGTTGCCCTATGCCTCCAGCCTGTGCGGAGCCTGCTTCGACGCCTGCCCGGTGAAGATCAACATCCCCGAGATCCTGGTGCACCTGCGCGGCGAGGACGTCGATTCCCGGCGCGGAAAACCACGATTGCCCTCGGAAATGGACTTGATGATGAAGGGCGCGCAGTGGGCGTTCTCCTCCGGCAAGCACCTGAACCTGCTGGAGAAGGCCCTGCCGCTGGGCCGGTTGGCTGCCGGACGGGATAAGAAGATCAAACGCCTTCCCGGCCGCATGGCCGGTGGGTGGACCTCTTCACGTGACATTCCGGCACCACCGAATAAGTCCTTCCGCGACTGGTGGGCCTCCGAACACGAAGCCGGGGACCCCGGCACCACGAAGGACGGCAAATAATGGGCGCCCGCGAAGAGATCCTGGAACGCATCACCTCGGCCCTGGCCGATGAGCCCGCCGTCCCCGAGGTCCCGCGCACCTACCGCCGCTCCGCAGATCTCTCGGTGGAGGCCATCGAGCAGATGCTCGTCGAACGGCTCGAGGACTATAAGGCCCATGTCGACGTCGTGGCGGCGGCCGGGCTCCCGGCGGCCATCGCGACGCTGTTGGAGGATGCCACCGGCTACGCGGTCCCCCACGGTCTGCCCGAAGCCTGGTTCGACATTGAGGCGCTGCGCGACGATGACCGGAGGATCACCGACGCCCCGGAGCACCGGTTGACCGTGCCCGAACTCGATGCGCTCTCCTCGGTCGTCACCTCCTCGACGGTCTCCATCGCCGAGTCGGCCACGATCGTGTTGGACGGCTCCCCCGACCAGGGACGGCGGACGATCAGTCTGGTGCCCGACCAGCATGTCTGCGTCGTTCCGGCGTCGTCCATCGTGCAGATCCTGCCCGAGGCCATGTCCCGTATCGGGATCACCCGACCGCTGACCTGGATCTCCGGGCCCAGCGCCACCAGCGATATCGAGCTCGAACGTGTGGAGGGGGTCCACGGGCCGCGGCGTCTGGACGTCGTCATCGTCACCGACCTCTGAGACAATGCCGTCCATGAGTACCGACATACCGGAAACCCCGCAGGCCATCCGCGAACTAGCTTCCCGCCACGACCTGGCCCTGGACGAAGACGGC
>JBBSRM010000118.1:0-8009 GCA_038243055.1 Actinomycetales bacterium | reverse complement strand
GTTGGTGTTGTGCCATCGGTTCTATTCCTTGTTCTCGCGGGGGACATCATCGGCGGCCAAACGGCCCAACGATCCCTCATCATTGTCTGCTGCCTCGGGGTATTCGTCGACCCAGGCCAGTACGAAGCCGATCCGGTTGCGGCGTCCGGCGAGGCGTTCGGCATGGATGCGGATGCCATCGACGGTGACTTCGGAACCGACGATCGGCACCCTGCCCAACGTCTTGGCCAGCAGGCCTCCGACGGTGTCGACCTCGTCGTCGTTGATCCGGCGCTGGAACAGCTCGGCGAAGTCATCGATGCCCATCCGGGCGCTGACCCTGAAGACACCGTCCTCCAGTTCCTCGGACTCGATCGTGGAATCGTCGTATTCGTCGTCGATCTCCCCGACGATCTCCTCGATGAGGTCCTCCAGGGTGACCAGACCCGCGGTACCACCGTACTCGTCGATGACGATGGCCACGTGGGTGGATTCGCGTTGGAGTTCCTGGAGTAGTTCGGCCACGGATTTGGATTCGGGAACGTAGCGTACGTCGCGGCAGGCCTGTTCAACCAGATGGTGGTCATCGGGCCGGGCATGCAAGCGGGCGGCCACGTCCTTGAGGTAGATGATCCCCACGATCTGGTCGGGGTTGTCCCGGATCACCGGAATGCGTGAGCAACCCGAACGCAGGAACAGGCTCATTGCCTCACCGAGGCTGGAACCGTGGTCGACCGTGACCATATCGGTCCGCGGGACCATCACGGCCCTGACCCGGGTGTCCCCCAGTTCGAAGACCGAGTGGATGAGATCCGCCTCGACGTCCTCGATGATGTCGGCCTCGTGGGCGCGGTCGACCATGTCACGGAACTGCTCTTCGGTGAAGAACGCCTCCTCGGTCGCCGGGGCGCCCTTGGCGACGCTGCTGCCCAGGCTGACCAGCCAGCCCGGGATGGGGCCCAGGATGATGCGCAGGACGCGGACCATCGGGGTACTGAGCACCACGACGCCACGGCTGCGGACGCGTCCGTAGCGACGTGGGGAGACCCCGACCAGAACGAAGCCGACGGCAGCCATGGTGATGGTGGCCAACAGGCCGGCCAGCCAGATGTTGTCCAAGAGGTCGTGGTAGAGCAGGGCGATCGCCACGGCGCCAGCGGTTTCGAACCAGATCCTCCAGAACCTCACCGCATGCGTATGTGCCGCGGGATCGGAGAGGATGAGGCGTAGCTGCCGGCGTGGACGCTCGGCCAGCATGTCTTCGGCCTCCTGCCGCGGCAAGGCCAGGAAGGCTGACTCCGAAGCCGTCAGGATGGCCGCGCAGCCGACGAAGGCCAGCGCGAGGACGAGCAGCAGGACAGGGATCATTCGGTGGTCTCGCGAGGAGCCTTCCGACCGAGGAACTCCTCCAGCAAGGTGCGCTGCAGGGAGAACATCTCTTCCTTCTCCTCCGGCTCCTCATGGTCGAAACCGAGCAGGTGGAGCGTGCCGTGCGTGGCCAGCAGCAGGATCTCGTCCTCCGTGGAGTGGCCCCCGCTTTCTGCTTGCCGGGCGGCGACCTGGGGACAAATCACCAGGTCACCGAGCATGCCCGCAGGGGTCAGTGAGCCGGAGGTGCCCGGACGCAGCTCATCCATGGGGAAGGACATCACATCGGTGGGCCCGTCCAGGTCCATCCAGTCAACGTGCAGGCGTTCGATGCCCTGTTCGTCCAGCAGGATGACGGAGACCTCCGCCTCGGGGTGGACCCGGAGCGAATGCAGGATATGCCGGATGAGGCGTTCAAGTGCCTCCAGGTCGGCATCGACTCCTGATTCGTTGTTGACTTCGATGCTCATGTGCTAGGACTCCGGCTCGGTGGCTTGTTCGGCGGTGGGCGCTTCTTCGGGGGAGGTGGCCGCGGGCAGACGGCGGCCTGCCATTCGTTCGCGGGCGGCGGCACTATTGTGCTGGGCGGCGCGGCGGCGTTCGGACTCCGCGTCGTCTTGCGGGTCGTCGGACCACTTTTCATAGGCGCTGACGATGTCCCCCACCAACCGGTGGCGCACCACGTCGGAGGCATCGAGATGGCAGAAGGTGATGTCCTCTACCGAATCCAGGATCCGGGAGACGACTTTCAGCCCCGATTTGGTCCCACCGGGCAGGTCGATCTGGGTGACGTCGCCGGTGACGACGATCCGGGAGCCGAAGCCCAGCCGGGTGAGGAACATCTTCATTTGTTCCGGCGTCGTGTTCTGTGCTTCGTCCAGGATGATGAACGCGTCATTGAGGGTCCGTCCGCGCATGTAGGCCAACGGGGCTACTTCGATGGTGCCTGCGGCCATCAGCCGCGGAATCGATTCCGGATCGATCATGTCGTGCAGCGCGTCGTAGAGCGGGCGCAGGTAGGGGTCGATCTTTTCGTTCAAGGATCCGGGCAGGAAGCCGAGCTTCTCCCCCGCCTCGACGGCAGGCCGGGTGAGGATGATCCGGCTGACTTCCTTGGCCTGCAGCGCCTGGACGGCCTTGGCCATGGCCAGGTACGTCTTGCCGGTGCCGGCCGGACCGATCCCGAAGATCACCGTGTTCGCATCGATGGCATCGACGTAGGCCTTCTGGTTGACCGTTTTGGGGCTGATGCGCTTGCCGCGCCCGGAAAGGATGTTCAGCCCGAAGGTCTCCGAGCCGGAACGGTGCAGCGCGCCGTCGGATTCGACCATGCGGACGAGTTGTTCGACCAGTTGGGCCGAAACGCGAGTGCCTCGCGCAGCCAATGAGCGGGCTTCCCTGACCACGTGTTCGGCGCGGCCCGCCGGGGCCGCTTCGCCGGTGATGCGCAGTTCGTTGCCGCGCACGTGCAGTTCGACCGAGGGATAGACCCCCTGCAGGATCCGCAGCACCTCGTCGTTCGCGCCGAGCGCACCGACCATCTGCTCGCTGCTGGAAAACGTGATCACCGTTGCCCCGTTCGCCTCCGGTGCGGTGGTGTTGTCCTCGTCGGTCATCCTAGTGCGTTGCCCTCCCGTTTTCTTGCTGATTAACAGCCGTTCCGACCGCTGCGTCGCGGCCTTTCGGCACGCTTCCATCCTACGTGACAAGCCCGCAGGGGGCTTTCGTTATTCATGCAACTGTATATATCAGTATTGCAACGGTCCTCGTTTGGACGCCGATGTGGGGTCCGGGTACCGGCATCGTGTGCCAAGGTTAATGGTCGGTCGCGGCACGCGTGTGTCACCGTCCCGTCGTCGAACCCCTCGAACCAAAGGAAACCCCCGTGATCGCCGCCCACACCAGCCGCCGTACGCGCGGCCGCATGGTGATGCTGGTTGCGGTGCTGTCCCTGGGGACGGTTTCGGCCTGTGTTGGAACTCCCGAGGGCTCCCCGAGCAGCATGCCGGCGGCCACGAAAGTGTCCTCCTCGGTGGCTGGACGCAGCAGCTCGGCCGCGCTGGAAACACTCAGCGGCCCGCAGCTGTCCCCGATCTACTGGCTCGGCGAACGGGATTCAACGGTCTACCTGTACCGGGAGTACATTGCCGCCGAGGACCAGGGTGATCCGGTCACCACGGCGATCAAATACCTCACCGAGCACGAACCGAACGACCCTGACTACTTCAACCTCTGGAGCAAGCCCTCGCGGATCGGCACGTCGATCGACGCCAACAACGTCATCACGGTCGATCTCTCCGCCGACGCCTTCAGCCGCAAGCTCGATGAGGGTCTGGCCCAGCGGGCCATCCAGCAACTGGTCTACACCACGACGGCCGCAGCGGCTGCTGCCGGTTTGATCGGGCAGGATCCGCCCGCCAGCGTCAACATCCTGGTGGACGGGCACTCGGGGTACAACGCGTTCGGCCATGTGGAACTGACCGGCCCGATCCGGCGTAGTACCCGTTTCCGTGCCCCCATCTGGATCATCGACCCCCAGCAAGGGATCAAGGTCCCGCCCGGCAAGGTGAAGATCCAAGGAACCTCGGTCGCCTTCCCCGGGGGAACCCACTGGGAGCTGATGCGCACCGATGGGAAAAAGGATGTCCGCGTCGACTCGGGCACCGTGAAGCTCGGTGAGGGCGAGTTGGCAGATAGTGCCTTCGCGCTGACCGCCACGGTTGAAACGGGGGACTACACCCTGGCCGTCTGGGGCACCAAGGACGGTTCCAGCGACCGGCAGGCCGAGGACTCCAAGACGTTCACCGTCAAGTAGGCCGGCTTCCGCGCGCTAGTGGTCCAGGACCCCGGCGACATGACGGGTGATGGCCAGCGCCGCCGGCCCGGCCGTCGAAGCCCGCAGGACATTGCGCCCCAGGACCGCGGTCCGGGCCCCCGCTTCCAGAAGCCGCGAGATCTCGGCGTCGGCGATGCCGCCTTCGGGGCCGACCAGCAGAAGGATCCGTGGCCGGCCCGGTGCAGGGTCACGGGCCGCGACGTCGTTCATGTAATCCTGGACGACGGCGGACAGCGGTTTAGTGGCGCTCTCATGCAGAATGATCGCCCCTTCGGGGCCACCCTGCGCGTCGGGGTGGGCCAGCTGTGCGGCCAGCTGGGCCGTCGTCACAACGGAAGCGACCTCGGGCAGTCGGGTCCGCCGGGATTGCTTGACGGCCGACCGGACCGTCGCCGCCCATTTGGTCCTGCCTTTTTCGGCTTTTCCAGCCGGCCATCTGACCACTGAGCGATCGGACTGCCACGGCTGAATAGCATCGATGCCCAACTCGACGGCCGCCTCGACGGCCTGGAGGTCCCGGTCCCCCTTGGCCAGGGCCTGGACCAGGACCAGCTGGACCGGTGGTTCGTCCTCGTGCTCGATCTTGTCGATGCCGGCGGTCAGGCTCGCCTTCCCTGTCTCCCGTACGGTGCAGACCGCCCGGGTCCCCGCACCGTCGAGCAGATCGATCTGCTCGCCGGTACGGACCCTTTTGACCGTCACCGCGTGGTGGCCTTCGGGGCCATCGAGTACGACGGTGTCGCCCGGGGCCGCGGTGGCGGGTAGCCCGTCATCGAGCAGGAACGCCTGGTTGCTCATCAGGCGCGGTGGCCCAACTTATCCCGCAATCGTGAGAAGACCCCGCCACGTTCAGCCAACCGGCCTTCGGCGAATTCCTCGTCACGCAAGCTCGCCAGACGCTCGAGCAGCTCACGCTGTTCGTCGTCGATCTTCGTGGGTGTCTCCACCTGCAGGTGAACGACCAGGTCGCCGCGGCTGCCACCGCGCAGCCGGGGGACGCCCAACTGGGAAAGCTTGACCGTGTCTGCTGACTGGGTGCCGGGCTCGATCTGGATGTCCTGCTCACCGTCGAAGGTCTCCAACTTCATATCAGTGCCCAGGGCGGCTGCTGTCATCGGGATGCGCAAGGTGGCGTGCAGGTCGTGGCCTTCACGTTCGAACACCGCATGGCGTTTGACGTTGATCTCCACGTACAGGTCGCCCGATGGGCCGCCGCCGGGGCCTGCCTCGCCCTGGCTGTCCAGGTGGATGCGCGTACCGGTGGCTACGCCCGCGGGGATCTTCAGCTGCTTGCTGACACGTTCGCGCACCCGCCCCTGGCCCATGCATTCGTTGCAGGGGCTGGGCAGCGTGGTACCGAAGCCGCGGCAGGCGCTGCAGGTTTCGATCGTCATCATATTGCCCAGGAAGGAACGCACCGGACGCTGCACCTGGCCTTGTCCCTGGCAGATGGTGCAGGTCTTCGGCGAAGTTCCCGGCTGGCAGCAGGTGCCCTGGCAGACGCCACAGGTCACCGCGGTTTCGATGTCCAAGGTGTAGACGGTTCCTTGGACTGCATCCTTGAGGTCGATGCTCGCGGTCACCAGGGCATCGCGCCCACGCTGGGTCCGCGAGGCAGGGCCCTGGGCCGCTCCCCCGCCGAAGAACTGCTCGAAGATGTCCCCGAAACCGCCGAAGCCGCTACCGCCACCTCCGCCGCCGGCGGTGCCGTTCTCATTGCCCGTGGAGTCATAGATCTCCCGCTTCTGCGGGTCCGAGAGGACCTCGTAGGCGTGGGTGACCGATTTGAACTTATCCGAGACGTCCTCGCCCGGGTTCACGTCCGGGTGGAGCTTGCGGGCGAGCTTCCTGTAGGACTTCTTGATTTCCTCGGCGGAGGCGTCGCGCGCGACGCCGAGGGTTTCGTAGTGGCTGCTCACAGTGTGTGCTGTGTCCTTTCCGACAATCTGTACATGCTTATTCCCCGGGACCTGGTCCGTCAGCCGGCCAGGATGCGGGAAAGATAACGGGCGACCGCGCGAACGGCCGCCATGCTGGTCGGGTAGTCCATCCGGGTGGGACCCAGGACGCCGACCTTGGCCGTGGACCCCGGGCCGTAGCCGGTGGCCACGACCGAGGTCTCGGCCAACCCGCCGTACGGGTTTTCCCGTCCGATCTGCACGGTGATACCCCGGGCGTCCTGTTCCAACTCGGAGAACAACCGCAACAGGACAACTTGTTCCTCAAGGGCTTCGAGCACCGGGGTGATCGTCAACGGAAAATCCCCGGTGGAACGTGCCAGGTTGGCGGTACCTGCCATGATGATCCGCTCGATCACCGAGTTGTCCCCCAACGAAGCCAAGGCCTGGGCCAGAATCCGTCCGGAGTCCCGCAGGGATGGAGCCATTTTCTCACAGGCGGCCAGGGCCAGATCACCGATGCTTTGCATCCTCTGACCCGAGGTCGCTGCCAGGAACGTGGCCTTGAGGTCAGCGAGCGAATCATCACTGGTCTCCGGAGGGACCAGGACCACCCGCTGGTCGACCTTGCCGGTGTTGGTGATCAGGATCGTGAGGACCTGACCGGAACCCAGCCCCACCAACTCTATGTGGCGGACCGTCGCATCGCTAAACTGCGGCACCTGGAGCACGGCGACCTGGTTGGTCAGCTGGGCCAGGAGCCTGACCGTGCGTTCCAGGACCTCGTCCAGGTCGTTGGTCCCCTCCAGCATGCGATGGATGGCCCGGCTTTCGGCGGGCGAGAGGGGGCGGACGGCGTCGATCTGGTCCACGAAATAGCGGTAGCCCTGTTCGGTCGGGATCCGGCCCGAAGAGGTATGCGGGGCGACGATCAGGCCCTCTTCCTCCAACGCCGACATGTCGTTGCGGATGGTGGCCGCAGAAACCCCCAACCGGTGCCGTTCAACCAGGGCCTTGGAGCCCACCGGTTCCCGGGAATGGACATAGTCCTCGACGATCGCCCGCAGGACCTCGAGGCGCCGTGGAACTGACATTCGATCCTCCTGTGGGTCTCGCGGTGGATGGACGTGTTGCGGCCTCGTGGCTTAGCACTCGACACGCCTAAGTGCTAAGTCTAATACGAATGACCCCTTGTTAGCATGGTGGCCGCGCGCATCGGCGCCGGCGGCCCGATCCACGCGGCCGCCCGACCCAGTGAAAGGCCGTGTCAGCAATTGGATATCCACCAGTGGGGAGCCCAGGATCTATCGGCGCCGAAGGCCCGCCAGCTGCGCCGGGTGCACGCCGCCCTGGGCCTGTTGCTTGAAGACGTGCAGTCCGGGTGGGTGGGTGAGGTCGTGCGGATCGAACGCTCCGGTGGCCTGCGCCTGGTCGTTTTGGAGGACCGTCGGGGCAAGACCCGTTCCTTCCCCACCGGGTTCGGTTTCCTGATCGAAGGCGAGCCCGTCGAGGTCATCGAACCACAAGCCGCGGCGGCCGCGCCCGCTTCCGCCGGAGGCAGGACCGCCTCGGGTTCGGTGAAGGTCTCGAACCTCAAGGCCCGCACCGCCTTGGCCAGCCGCATCTGGGTCGAAGGCAAACACGATGCCGAACTCGTCGAAAAGGTCTGGGGTCATGACCTGCGTGTGGAAGGCATCGTCGTTGAACCCCTCCACGGCGTCGACGACCTGGCGGGAGCGATCGCCGAGTTCTCCCCGGGCCCCGACCGCAAACTCGGGATCCTCGTAGACCACCTGGTCTCCGGGACCAAGGAGGAGAAGATCGCCGCCGAGGCCATGCGCGTTCCGGGAGCCCGCTCCAACGTCCTGATCGTCGGGCACCCCTACGTCGATGTGTGGCAAGCGATCCGGCCCCAGGTGCTGGGCATT
>JBBSRM010000117.1:0-8045 GCA_038243055.1 Actinomycetales bacterium | reverse complement strand
CCTCTGATTTATAGACCATCGCCCATTCATGCAGGCCGAAGCAGGAGAAGCGGGCGGGGTTCGACGCGGCCCCGGCAAGGATCGAACGGGCGTGACCGACGGTGCGGTGTCGCTCGGCCATGAAGGCCGCCGCGTCGAAGGTGACGCCTTCGCCGTGGGCCCGGTGGTGCTTCCAGTGCAGCCGCTCGGCGGCTGCTTCGCCTAACAGGACGACGCCGGTGCCCGGGTTCCAGCGCTGCAGCCGGCCGGGCTTCTCGGTGTAGTAGGTGAACAGGAAGTCCTCCACCGGGTGCTTGCGCTGCGTGGAGCGCCTCTGAAGGAACGGTGCGGCGAAGTGTTGGACCCGGTCACGGTGTGCCCGGGCGCGCGGAAGCCAGAGGTCCTCGGTCAGATGGGGCAGATCGGCTGGCATGTTCCCATTATCGCGTTCAGACGCCCCGGTTGCCGCATCGAGAAGGAACGCTGAGGGGAATAGTTGGATACGATGGTCGGTCAAGGGTTTCCCGTGCCCCTGGCGCTTCCGTGCCGGGATCGAGGCCGGAATCCCGCGCCTGAGAGGGATACATGGACCACAAGCGGTTGCCCATCGTGAAGGACACCACCGGTTTGGGCGTCGGATACAAAATCGGTTGGTGGTTGCAGTTCATGGGGTATTTCTTCATGGGGCCCGCGGATCAGTTGCCCCACCTGGACCCCCGGGAACGCTTGAAGCGCGAACGAGCACGGCGGGTCCTGCGGGCACACCGCAAACGCGGAACTGAAGCCCCACACGAAGTACTGCTGGTCGCCAGCTCCGACTGAACCGTCCACGGCTGTCATGGGGGAGGAAAGGACCACGGGGCCAGGTTGTAGGATTGTCTGCATCCGACAAAACCGACCCCAGTGAGGAACCCCATGCCCGCCTCGAGCCTCGAGCCGTTGCAACAGGAGTCCACTCCCTCGATCATCGCGCGCAAGATCCGCACCGCCATCGGCAACGGGGAATTCGAACCCGGGTCCCAACTGGGGGAAGCCGATCTGGCCGGCCGGCTGGGCGTCAGCAGGGGCCCGCTCCGCGAGGCCATGCAGCGGCTGACCCAGGAGGGCCTGCTGATCAGCATCCGCAACCGGGGGCTCTTCGTCGTGGAACCGACCCCGGCGGACATCGCCGATATCTACCTCACCCGCACCGCCGTTGAACGAGGAGCGGCGCTGAAGATCATCGAGCTCGACCGGACGGGGAGCGAAGCGGGCGCGGAGCTGTTGGCCATCGTCGAGAAGATGGCGGCCCTGGGCCCGGGAAGCGATCCGGCCGAACTGAGCTTGATCGACATCTCCTTCCACGAGGCGATGGTCCGCTGGGCGCGCAGCAAACGGCTTTCGCGGATCCACCGCACCCTGGTCACCGAGACCCGGATGTGCCTGGTCGCGCTCGAACAGGCCGCATATTCACTCCAGGACCGGGTGGACGAACACCGGCATATCGCCGAGGCCATCCTTGAAGCAGACGTCCCGGCACTGCACCGCGCGCTGGCGGAACACATGGACAGCGCCATCGCCCAGCTGCTCGAACCCCTGGCCGATGGGCCCGCGGCCGGCTGAAACCGTGGGCACGAGAAAAAGGAGGGCGTGCGCCGTGGCGCACGCCCTCCTTTTTCTCGTCCGGCTTCCTACTGGGCCATGGCCTTGCCGGCGTCGGATTTGGTCCGGTTGATCGCGACCCACTTCCGGGACGGCCAGCCGACCGAGCCGGGGTCCCCGGGCAGTTCCTCGCCGCGCAATGACGCCTGGGCCGTCTCTCGCATGCACAGGATGGCGATGAAGCCGACGATGCCGGCCAACGACATGTAGATCCCCGGGACCAACACGTTGTGGGTCTCATTGATCAGCGCCTCGGTCAGCGTCTGCGACGGACCCGCAATGAACGCGACGGAGAAGTTGTAGCCGATCGCGAAGCCGGTGTAGCGCACGTTCGTCGGGAACAGTGCCGGCAGGGTGGAGGACACCGAGGAGATCAAGGTGACCAGCATCGTGCCCAGCACGGCCAGCCCGATGAACTGCAGGAACAGGTTGTCGATACCCAGCAGGACCATCGCCGGAACGGACAACACGATGAAGCCCCCGGCCGCGCTCAAGAGCATGGTCTTGCGACCGATGCGGTCCGAGAGGGTGCCCATGAACGGGATCACTGCCAGCATGGCCAGCATGATGATCACCAGCATCCAGTTGCCTTGGGCGGTGCTGTGTCCGAGTTGCTCGGACATGTAGGTGGGCATGTAGCCCAGGATCAGGTAGAAGGCGACGTTGAGCAGAACGACGAACCCGCCGAGGATGAGCACCTCGCGCCACTGGGTGCGCAGGGTGTGGCGGATCGGGGTCTTGGAGGTTTCCTGGCTATCCGAGGCTTCGGAGAAGACCGCTGCCTCGCCCAGCTTCGTCCGGATGTACAGGGCAGTCAAACCCAGCGGGATGGTCAGCAGGAACGGCAGGCGCCACCATCCGGCGATCATGCCCTCGTCGCCGACGAAGGTGATCAGCGCGGTGCAGACGGTGGCCGCGAGGATGAAGCCCACCAGCGTGCCGAACTCCAGGAACGATCCCAGGAAGCCACGGCGCTGGTCGGGGGCGCATTCGGCCATGTAGACCGCAGCGCCGCCGTATTCGCCACCTGCGGAGAAACCCTGGACCATGCGGCAGAGCAGCAGCAGCAGCGGAGCCGCCAGGCCGATGGTCTGGATGGTGGGCAGCAGGCCGATGACCCCGGTGGCCGTGGTCATCATCAGCACGGTCAGGACCATGACCTTCTGCCGCCCGAACTTATCACCGAGCGGGCCCAGGATCAGCCCGCCCAACGGGCGGACCAGGAAGGACATGGCCAGGGTGGCCAGGGCGAGGGTGACCCCCAGGCCGCCGTCGCCTTCCTCGGAGCCGAAGAAGTTCACGGCCATGTAGATGGTCAGGTAGCCGTAGACGCCATAGTCGAACCACTCGACCGCGTTGCCCAGGGCCGAACCCAGGATGGAGCGGTGCAGGCTTTCCTTGGCCTCTTTGGTCTGGGGCTCGGCGCCTGGGGCATTCGGGTCCTCCATCGTGATCGCGCCGGATGATCCCTGGGGTTGTTCGCTCATGATCGTTCGCCTTTCGGCCGTCGGTGGGCTAGACGCCGGGTGCGCCGTTATCGGGGTTCAGCAAGGTGGATATCAGCATGCCATATGCGCGCGTTGCCGCGATAACTTCTGACACGCGAACGGATTCGTTCGGCTGGTGTGCCTCGTCGTTGAGCTCGCCCGGGCCCAGCACGATGCTCGGGATCCCGAAGTCGCGGGAGATGAATCCGCCATCGCAGGAAGCGGTCCACCCCGAGACGCTGGTCTCCACCCCGGCATCGGCCAGCGCACCGAGGGCGGCGGTGACCAGGGGATGGTCCGCGTCGGTGCGGAATCCCGGCATCTCCATGGTGGTGCGCACCGTCACGGAAATCCCGTCCCCGGTGATGCCCGCCGCGTCGATGCGGGAGACCAGATCCTCGCGGATGGCCGTGGTGTCCTCACCGGGCATGAGTCGGCGATCGAACCACAGATGCGCTTCGGGGGCGACCATCGAGGTGCCGCGGCCACCGGAGATCATCCCGGTATTCCAGGTGGCGTACCCCAGCAGCGGGTCGTTCTCGGCCCGCAAGCGTTCCTGGTCGGCGGTGACCAGGTTGCAGATCCGCACCGCCGCGTCGATCGCATTACGCCCATCGCTGGGGCGGCCGGAGTGGGCGGCCTGCCCGGTCACCTCGACCTCCAGATAGGAATCCCCGCGGCAGGCGATGACCGTTTCCAGATCGGTCGGCTCGGCGACCACGCAGCCGACATAACGGTGTTCCAGTCCGTCGGCGACCATGGCCCGGATCCCGGAGCCGTGCTCCTCCTCGTCGACTAGGCAGGCCAGGGTGACCGGACCCGAAAGTTGGGCCCCGGCGTCGTGCAGCATGGTCATGGAGGTCAGGACGGCGGCCAGCCCGCCCTTCATGTCGGTGGCTCCGCGTCCGAAGAGCCGGCCGTCGGCCACATAGGCGTCGAAGGGCTCGCGGTCCCATCCGTCACCGACGGGGACGACGTCGGAGTGCCCCAGGAAGAGCAGCCCCGCCCCATCCCCGCCGGGCAGGGTGATGAACACATTGGGTCGGCCCGGTTCGACCTCCCGGGTGGTGACCTGGAGTCCTCGTCGCCGCGCTTCGGCGACCAGGACGTCCACCGTGGCCTGTTCGGTGCCTCCAGGGTTCACCCCGCCGGCGTTGACCAACTCGATCGTCAGAGCAGTCAGGGCCGGGGCATCGACCTGCCACGCGGTGGTGCCGGTCGCCGTGTCCGCCATTCAGCCACGACCCGCGGATGGCGCGGCACCGGTGGCGGATGCACTCGGCTGCCGTGTCTCCTCCAAGGCCATGTCCAGTGCGGTGACCAGGCGTTGGACACCGACATCGGTGCGCTCCGGTCCGGTGGAGGCGAAACACACCCGGAACGCAGAAGCGAAGAGACCCCCCGCGGACAGGGCAGGGCCGGGGATGAAGGCCACGCCTTCGGCCAGGGCGATCTCGAACAGCCGGCGGGTGTCCACTGCCGCGTCCTCGCCGGTGAGGGTGACCCAGAGGAAGAAGCCGCCGTCCGGGTGGGTCGTGCGGATCCTCCCGCCCAGGTGTTTCTCCAGGCTGGCCTGCATGGCGTCGCGCCGGGCGTGGTACTCCCCGCGCAGGAACCCCAGGTGCTCATCGAGGATCCCGCGGCGCAGGTATTCCGCCACCACATGCTGGGCCGGGACGTTGGTGCACGTGTCCATCGCCTGCTTGGCGTTGATGATGAGCTGTTGCAGCGACGGATCGGCATCGATCCAGCCCACCCGCAGGCCCGGGGCCAGGATCTTGGAGAACGTCCTGACCGAGAACACCAGCGGATCGTTGTCGCTGAGCTGGCGGAACCCGGGCAGGTCCTCGCCGGCGAAACGCAGCAGCCCGTAGGGGTCGTCGTCGATGATGACCGCGGCCCAGCGGCGGGCCAAGGCGATGAGGCGTTCCCGGCGTTCCACCGAGAGCGTGGTGCCCGAAGGGTTCTGGAAGTTCGGGATCGTGTAGATCGCCTTGGGGGTGCGGCCTGCGGCTTCGACGAGACGTTCGAGCTCGTCGATGTCCATCCCGTCCGCATCCATCGGCACCTCGAGCAGTTCGGCACCGTAGCTCAGGGCGGTGGCCGAACCATTGGTGTAGGTCGGGGATTCGACGATGACCAGATCGCCCGGATCGACGAAGAGCTTGCAGGCGATATCCAGGCCCTGCATGCCGCCCGAGGTGATGCTGACCCGTTCGGTGCTGGTCGGCTCCGGCGTGGTGCCCAGGTAATCGACGAGCGCCTTGATCAGGCGGGGTTCGCCCTCGGAGGCGCCGTAAGTGAAGGAGGAGGCATCGTGGACGCTGGCGGCGATCTCGGTGAACGTGTCCACCGGGACGAACTCGTCCGCCGGGGCCCCCATGGCGAAACGGATGATGTCGTGCTTCTGGGCTGCGAGCAACGAGGTGCTCGAGTCGATGACGGAGCCCACGAGGTTCTCGGCGCGGTCGGCGAGCGGCAGGTTCACGGTGGTCATGGTGTCTCCTTCGAAGGGTCTTCTTTGGTGCTGTTGTCCTCTGCCGTATCCAGCGGAGGAGTGGTCGGTCGGGCCGGATCGCTATCGGCAGCTTCGGCATTGCGGGCCACGATGTTCATCGAACCGGTCAGGGTGGACTCGTCGGGGGTGGTGAACCCGAAACGAGGGGTGGAGGGACGGCGCGGTTCGTTTGCCGGCGGGGTCATCCCGGGCAGGCCGGGTGCGTTGGAGATCGCGCGCTCGCCCGGGTTGCCCAGCAGGTTGATCGACTCCGCGGCCTTGCGGCCTTCCACCCCGGCGGGAACGAGCCCGCGGGGGAAGGACGTGAACGTCTCGACCCCGGTGTCGGTGACCCGGATGGCCTCGGAGACCTCGTAGCCGTACCCGTCCATCCACATGCCACACATCAGGTGGAACGTCATGTTCTCGGTCAACAGCGTCTGGTCCTCACTGCGCAAGGAGATCGTCCGCTCGCCCCAGTCCGGGGGATAGCCGACCCCGATGGAGTAGCCGATGCGGGAGGCCTTCTCGTAGCCGTATTCGAAGAGTGTGCGGTTGAAGACCTGTGAGAGCTCCTGCACCGGGGCCCCGGGATGCACCGTTTCCAGCACTGCAGCCAACGCATGGTCGGTGGCCTGGGCCAGATGCGCCAGCTGGGCCGTGGGCTTACCGGTCATGAATGTCCTGGCCATGGGCACGTGGTATCGCTGGTAGGCCCCTGCCAGCTCCACGATCATCGCCTGGTCCTTCTCGAGCGGCTCGTTGTTCCAAGTCAGATGAGGGGTGTCGGCGGACTCCCCGGTGGGGAGCATGGGCACGATGGCGGTGTAGTCGCCACCGAACTCCTCGGTGCCACGGATCTGGGCGTTGGTGATCGCCGCGGCGACGTCGCATTGCCGGGCGCCGACTTCGATGGCGTCCTGGGCCGCGCGCATCGCCATGTTGGTGACCACCGCCGCCTGGCGCATCAGCTGGATTTCTGCCGGCGACTTGATCGCCCGGACCCAGTTGACCAGTTCGAAGCAGTCGACCAGCGTCCATTCCGGCAAGGCGTTGACCAGCGAACGGTAACCCTTGGCGGAGAAGAAGTGGGCGTCCATCTCCAACCCCACACAGCCCTTGGTGGCCGGAGCGATGAGGTACCTGGCGCGCAGGGCGTAGGCGACCCAGTCGAAGGGGTGCAGGTGCGGACGCTGCACGTAGCGTTCCGGATACCCGACGATGTTGTCCGAATCCAGCCAGGTGGTGCGGAACGCGCCGTTGGCGTCCATCTCACGGGTGAACAGGATCATGTCCCCTTCCATGGGGACGAAGACCATTTGCGGGGTGTAGAACGACCAGGCGTTGTACCCCGTCAGGTAATAGATGTTCGCTGGATCGGTGACGATCAGCGCACTGAGGCCCTGCTCCTGCATGCGCACCCGTGCCGCGGCCAATCGTGCGGCATACTCCTCGGTGGTGAAGAGCATTGGGGCGAAGCCCGTTTGTACCATTCAAGCTCCTTGGCTACTCATCGTAGATTGTCTACAATTCTAGGTTGTGGTTTAGGTCACTGGCAAGCATCACGCCTATCGGCGTGGCATGGCCATGTACTTGGTTTCGAGGAACTCCTCGATGCCGACGCGGCCGCCCTCGCGTCCGAGCCCGGAGGCCTTGACGCCGCCGAAGGGTGCTGCGGGGTTGGAGACGATGCCCGTGTTCAACCCGACCATGCCCACTTCGAGGGCATCCCCGACGCGGAAGGCCCGGTCCAGGTCCTGGGTGAAGAGGTATCCGGCCAGACCCCACGGGGTGTCGTTGGCCATGGCCACGACCTCGTCCTCGGTTTCGAAGGGGATCAGCGGGGCCACGGGACCGAAGATCTCCTCGGTCATCAGGTGGGCCGAGGGGTCGACGCCGGTGAGCACGGTGGGGGAGTAGAAGTAGCCGGCACCCTCGGGCTTCGAACCGCCGCAGACCACGCGGGCACCCTTGGCCACGGCGTCGTCCACCAGTTCCTGGACCTTGGTCAGGGCCTTCTCCTCGACCAGCGGACCGACGTCGGTGCCGTCGATGGCGCCGTTGCCGACGGTCAGCGCCCCCAGCCGCCGGGCGAGCTTCCCGGCGAATTCATCGGCCACCGAGGACTGCACGAAGATCCGGTTCGCAGCGGTGCAGGCTTCGCCCATATTGCGCATCTTCGCGGCGAACGCCCCCTCCACGGCACGGTCCAGATCGGCGTCCTCGAAGACGATGAGCGGTGCGTTTCCGCCGAGTTCCATCGAGGAGCGCATGACGTTCTGGGCTGCCTGCTCCAGCACCCGGATGCCGACGCCGGTGGAACCGGTGAAGCTGACCTTGCGGGCGATCCCCGATTCCATCCACGGGGTCACGACCTCGGAGGCGGATTTGGTGCACACCACGTTCAGCACCCCGGCGGGCAGACCCGCTTCGACGAGGAT
>JBBSRM010000116.1:0-8058 GCA_038243055.1 Actinomycetales bacterium | reverse complement strand
GCACCGGCGTAGGAGCGGGTCTGATCCCACAGCTGCGTGTAGGTCACGGTTTCCCCTGCCAGCGTCATGGCCGGGCGGTCGCCGAAGCGTTGGGCGGATTCCGCGATGATGGCGGCAACTGACAGGTTGGCAAACATTGCCGCTCCTTGGATCGTGGGGTGTGTCACATCAGTGTGTAATGAAACCGAGGCCCACGTCAAGAAACTCCGTTTCACCCGTCGCGGATTTTCGGCACGCCCGGCCGCTTTACCTAGCCCTTCTTGGAGGCGCCGATGGCCCACACCCGGGGCAACGCGGTGTCGTTCACCGACAGGTCGCCGATCAGGCGGGCCTTGAAGACCGCCGGATTGTGGTTGCCCGCGGTACGGGCATTGCGCCAGTGCCGGTCCAGGTTCTTCGCCGTGGAGGTGGCCGAGGCAGCCAGCGCATCGAAGGCATGTGAGAGGGCGTCCACGGAGAGCGGGGTCAGCGCCACCTGGCCCTGCGCGGAAGCCAGTTCCGCGCCGTCGTTCACTTCCTCTTCCTGCTCGATGGTGATCCGTCCGGCCCGCACCTGGACTGCGGCGTCATGGGCCTGCTGCAAGGAAGCGGCCACCCGTTCGACGATGGCCTCCCCCGCGAATCCTGCGGCGGAGACCTCCCCGATGACCTGGAGGACCTGCGGGTCCTCGCGCCACCGGGCTGCGGCGGCATGGCTGAAGGTGCGGGTGCGGCGGTGGACCTCTCCTGCGAACTCGCGTTCGGCGGCCCGGATGCTGCCGGCCTGCACCGCCAGCAACACCGCCTGATAGAACGCCGTCTGGTATTTGAAGCGCGTTTCGAAGTCGATCAGGTTCTCCTCGCGCACGACGGCGTCGGTGAAGATCGAGGTTCCGGAGCCGGTGGTCTGCTGGCCGAAACCATCCCAGTCATCGTGGTGGCGTACCCCCGGCTGGTGGGCGTCGACGGCGGCGATGACGCGGCGGCCGGTGTCGGCGCGTTCGGAATAGACGTCGATCCAGTCGGCGAAGATGCTGCCGGTCGAGTAGTACTTGGTCCCGTTGACCCGGAAGATGTCCGGGCCCAGCTCGGGGGCGGGGGCCACTGTGGTCTGCACCTGTCCGACTTCGACGGAGCCGATCTCGGTCCAGGCGTTGCCGACGAGGTCCCCCCGCACGAATCGCCGCAGCCACTCATCGCGGGCTTCCCCGGGCTCAGCCAGGATGCGGTCCTCGACGAAGGCGAAGTGGGCGCGCAGGGCCTGTGGGATATTCGAATCCGCGGCAGCGAGTTCGGTCAGCAGGGCGAAGAGTTGCGGCAGGCTGGCTCCGAAGCCTCCGCGCTCCACGGGAATGCGCAGTGCACCGAAGCCGGCTGCCGCCAGTTCGCGGATCTGTGTGACCGGGAGCTGGTGGTCCTTCTCCCGGTCGGAGGCTCCCGCGGCGATGTCCTCGAAGATCGGTCGGAAACGTGTGGCCAGTTGCTGGTATTGCGGCAGGTTCGCCTCGAGTCGGGCGACGGGGTGGATCACCGCATCGGGGCGTTCGGCATCGGCGAAGGTGGGCTGCCCTGCTGCTGCGGCGATGGGTTCGACGGTCTGCTGGCTCATGGGTCCTCCTGCGGATCGGGCGCCAGACGGCGCCGGTGGAACGGATCAGAAGTCCGTGAACGGGACCTCCTGACCGAAGCTAGCCCTCCCCCGGTCTGCCGCCGGCAGGTTTGACGGCCGGTGACCTCCCATGACGAAAAATGGCGCCGCCGCATCGGTCACCGGCTCCCCAACGCCCCGATCAGGCGTCATCTTCGGTCCTCCGCCGACATGGAAGGTCATCCGGCGACCCCTGCGGTAGTGCGCTTCATCCGGTGCCGGCGGCTCCCCTACGTTGGGGGCACCCAACAGGCCGGGGACTCCGGCGCCTCCAGGAAAGGACCCGAGATCATGACCAGCACGCCCACCGAAACAGTGACCGCACCGCCTTGGCAGGACATCCCCGACAGCCCCGCCGATTGGATCCAACGAGCCCGGGAAGTCGGGGCGATCCTGGCCCTGGACGCCGTGGAACGAGATCGGGCCGGCGCCACACCATGGGCCGAGGTCCGTCTGCTCAAGGATTCGGGGCTGACGGTGATCCTGGGTCCGGTCGCCCACGGAGGTGGAGGCCAGGAATGGACGACGGCGTTGCGCGCCATTCGGGCCGTCTCGGCCGGGGACGCCTCGATCGGCCAGCTGCTCGGCTACCACCTGCTGTGGGCGTGGGCTGCACGCCTGGTGGGGACCGACGCCCAGATCGCCGCGGTCGAGGAGCTCTACACCACCGGCAACCTCTTCTTCGGTGGCGCGGTGAATCCGCGCGACAACGACCTGACCATCGAAGACCGTGGCGAAACCCTGGTCTTCACGGGCCGCAAGTCCTTCTCCACCGGCGCCCGGGTCTCCGATCTGGTGGTCCTCGAGGGGACGCTGTCCGGCGGCGAGCACGTGTTCGCGATCGTTCCGACTGCGCAGGAGGGCATTGTCTTCGCCGCCGACTGGGACAACCTGGGCCAGCGCCTGTCCGAATCCGGTGGCGTGCGCATCACCGGCGTCGAAGTCGATTGGTCCGAGGCCGCCGGATATATCGACAAGGAGTTCCAGGCGCTGCCCTACAACACGTTGAACGTGCCGCTCATCCAGCAGATCTTCACCGCCATCTACCTGGGCATTGCCGAGGGCGCCCTGGCCACCGCCGGCACCTATACCCGCGAGAAGACCCGCGCCTGGCCCTACGGGACGGACCCGAAGGACTCGGCCACCCAGGACCCCTATATCCTGCAGGCCTATGGTGAGCTCCGCTCCCGACTCTGGGCCGGACAGGCGTTCGCGGAGGCCGTGGACGCCGAGCTGTCACACGTCCTCCATGGCCCACGAGGGGAGCTGACCGCCGGCAAGCGCGGGCGGATCGCCGTGCGCGTTGCGGCGGCGAAGCAGGTGGCCAACGATATGGCTCTGGATACCAGCAACCGGATCTTCGAACTCACCGGGGCCCGGGCAACCTCCAATACCGTCGGGTTGGACATCCATTGGCGCAATATCCGCACGCATTCCTTGCATGATCCGGTGGCCCATAAGAAGCGTGAGGTCGGCGAGTACGAACTGATCGGCAGGCTCCCGGAGCCCTCCTGGTACACCTGAGCCGGTGGGCCGGGGTTGGAGTCCGCCCTGATCCGGCCCCTTCTAGTTTCCTGCGCGGGGGACGAACATGATGACCGCGACGCCCACCAGGCAGACCGTGGCTCCGATGAGGTCCCAACGGTCGGGCCGGAACCCGTCGAAGGCCATGCCCCAGGCCAGGGAACCGGCGACGAACACTCCACCGTAGGCGGCGAGGATGCGTCCGAAGTTCGCTTCGGGCTGCAAGGTCGCCACGAACCCGTAGGCTCCCAGGGCCATGACACCGAGCCCGGCGAGCCACCAGGCCCGGTCCTCGCGCACGGTCTGCCAGATCAGCCAGGCGCCGCCGATTTCGGCGACGGCTGCGAGGACGAAGAGGATGACGGATTTCGTGATGGTCATGGCCCCAGTCTGACCGACGTTCCGCGCCCCGGCGGATATGGTCGCGCACCTACCCTTCGTGGCGGCAGCGGGGCAGACTGGTCACACGATCAACCGCGTACCGGTACACCCACCGGACGCCGAGTGAGGGGGCGGAGATGAAGATCCTGGTCACCGGTGCCGGTGGACAACTCGGGGCGCCGACGCTTGCTGCGGTGAAGACCGCCGGTCGGGAGGCAGTGGGGACCTCCAGTTCAGGACGCGACGGCCTGCTCCCGGCAGATCTGTTCACCGGCGACGGTCTGGACGAGGCCTTGCGCGGCGTGGACACGGTCATCCATTGCGCCCATACCCGAGGGGCACGGGACCTGAGGTTGGCACGGAACCTGACGGCCGCGGCCCAGCGTGCCGACGTCGGGCATCTGGTGCTCATCTCGATCGTCGGCATCGAGGACATCCCGCTGTCGTACTACAACCAGCGGCTCGCGATCGAGAAGATCGTGCAGGCTTCCGGTGTGCCGTTCACCCTGCAACGGGCCACCCAGTTCCACTCTTTGATCGACGAGTTCTTCGCCGCCCAACGCCATCTGCCGGTCGTGCTGACGCCGGCGGCACGGTTCCAGACCATCTCCGTCTTAGAGGTGGCCGCTCAGCTGGCGCGACTGGCCGCCGGCCTCCCCCGTGGACGGGTAACGGACATCGGCGGTCCCGAACGGCTGGACATCGGGGACATGTACCGCCAATGGCGCACGGCACGGGGAGGCAGACGCCCCTCGCTACAAGTGCGCCTGCCGTTCCTCCAGGTCTTCAAAGGGTTCGACGCCGGGGCGAATCTGGTCCCCGGAGAGCCCTTCGGGGACCAGACCTTCGCCCAATACCTCCAGGCACGGGGAGGACCCCGCTGCTAGGTTCACCCCGGCACCCCTACCCCCATACCTGCCTGGGTGCCGGATTCCTCGGGCTGGCCGACTCAGAACGCCCAGTCGGAGTCGGTGGTGTCCTCCCCCTTGCCGATGACATAGGAGGAACCGGAGCCGGAGAAGAAGTCGTGGTTCTCGTCGGCTCCCGGTGACAGGGCGGCAAGGATCTCCGGGTTGACCTCGGTCTCCTCGGCGGAGAACCGTGCGGGGTAGCCCAGGTTCATGAGCGCCTTATTGGCGTTGTACCGCACGAAGACGGCGACGTCTTCCATGAGTCCCAGCGGCTCGTAGAGCGCCCCGGAATAGTCCAGTTCCAGCTCGTAGAGTTCCTCAAGCAGCGCGTAGGTGAACACGCGGATCTCTTCTTGTTCCTCCCGGCTGCGGGTTTCCAGGCCCCGCTGGAACTTATAGCCGGAGTAGTACCCGTGCACCGCCTTATCCCGCAGGATCAGGCGGATCATGTCTGCGGTGTTCGTCAGCGTCGCGTGCACCGAGAAGTGCAGGGGCAGGTAGAAGCCGGCATAGAGCAGCAGCGAGGACAGCAACGTGGAGGCGACCTTGCGCTTGAGCGGATCGTGCCCGTAGTAATGGTGCAGAACCTTCTTGCAGCGTTCCTGCAACTGGTCGTTGCCCACGGCCCATTCGTAGGCCTCGTCGATTTCCCGGGTGCTGCTCAGCGTCGAGAAGACCGAGGAATAGGAGCGGGCATGCACTGCCTGCATAAAGGCGATATTGGTGTAGACGGCCTCTTCGTGTTCGGTGCGGGCGTCCTGGATCTGGCTGATCTCCCCGACGGTCGCCTGGACGGTGTCGAGCATGGTCAGCCCGGTGAACACCCGCATGGTGAGGGTTCTTTCCTCCTGGGACATGCTCTGCCAGGCAGGGATGTCGTTGGAGAGCGGGACCTTCTCCGGCAGCCAGAAGTTGGCCGTCAAGCGGTTCCAGACCTCCAGGTCCTTCTCATCGGTGACCCGGTTCCAGTTGATCGGCCGCAGCCGAGCTGTCGGGTCGATCCGGTAGGAGGGCGGGGTGACGGAGTCGCGCAGCAGGTGCTCGGCGACCGGGGCCTCTGGGGACAAGCTCATGGGTATTGGTGTCTTCCTTCGTCGGATGGTGGGGTTCAGAGTTCGCAGGAGACGCAATTCTCGACTTCGGTGCCCGTCAGGGCGATCTGCCGCAGCCGGATGTAGTAGAGCGTCTTGATGCCCTTGCGCCAGGCATGGATCTGCGCCTTGTTGATGTCACGGGTGGTGGCGGTGTCACGGAAGAACAGGGTGCAGGACAGGCCCTGGTCCACGTGCTGTGTTGCCGCCGCGTAGGTGTCGATGATCTTCTCGTAGCCGATCTCGTAGGAGTCCTTGAAGAATTCCAGGTTCTCGTTGTCCATATGCGGCGCCGGGAAGTACACGCGGCCGAGCTTGCCTTCCTTGCGGATCTCGATCTTCGAGGCGATGGGGTGGATCGATGCGGTGGCATTGTTGATGTAGCTGATCGAGCCGGTTGGGGGTACCGCCTGAAGGTAGGCGTTGTAGATCCCGTGCTTCTGCACGGAGTCGCTCAGCTCCTGCCAGTCCTGCCGGGTCGGGACGTCCACACCGGCGTCCTGGAAGACTTCGCGTACCCGTGCCGTGGCCGGCTCCCAGATCCTTTCGGTGTATTTCTCGAAGTAGGAACCGTCGGCATAGGAACTGCTTTCGAAGTCCCCGAAGCTCCGCCCTCGTTGGATCGAGATCCGGTTCGAGGCGCGCAGTGCGTGGTAGGTGACCGTGTAGAAGTACATGTTCGTGAAGTCCACGCCCTCCTCGCTGCCGTAGTGGATGCGTTGGGACGCCAGGTAGCCGTGCAGGTTCATCTGTCCCAGACCGATCGCGTGGGAGAGTTCGTTGCCGTGGGCGATGGAAGGAACCGCGTCGATATCCGAGAGTTCGGAGACACTGGTCAGCCCGCGCACCGCCGTGTCGATGGTGCTGCCCAGATCACCGGAGGCCATGGCCGCGGCGATGTTCAGCGATCCGAGGTTGCAGGAGATGTCCCGACCGACCTCCTGGTATCCGATGGCATTGTCGTAGACCGACGGGGTGTTGACCTGCAGGATCTCCGAGCACAGGTTCGACATGTTGATCCAACCCTTCAGCGGGTTGGCGGCATTCACGGTGTCTTCGAACATCACATACGGATAGCCCGATTCGAATTGCAGTTCGGCGATGGTCCTGAAGAAGGTCCGGGCGCTGATGGTCTTCTTGCCGATCCGCGGGTTGGCGACCAGGTCGTCATAGTGTTCGGTCACCGACAGGTCCGACAGCGCCGTGCCGTACTCCCGCTGGACGTCATAGGGCGAGAACAGGTGCATGTCCTCCCCCCGCTTGGCGAGTTCGAAGGTCACATCGGGGATCACGACACCCAGCGAGAGGGTTTTGATGCGGATCTTTTCGTCGGCGTTCTCCCGCTTGGTGTCCAGGAACCCCATGATGTCGGGGTGGTGGGCGTGCAGGTAGGCGGCACCGGCACCCTGCCGGGCACCGAGCTGGTTGGCATAGGAGAAGGAGTCCTCCAGGATCTTCATGACCGGGACGACGCCGGAGGCCTGGTTCTCGATCTTCTTGATCGGTGCGCCCTGCTCGCGCAGGTTCGTCAGCAGCAGCGCTACGCCACCGCCGCGCTTGGAGAGCTGCAAGGCGGAGTTGACGCTGCGTCCGATGGATTCGAGGTTGTCCTCGATGCGCAGCAGGAAGCAGGAAACGAGCTCCCCGCGCTGGGCCTTCCCGGCATTCAGGAACGTCGGGGTGGCCGGCTGGAACCGCCCGCTGAGCATCTCGTCGACCAGGCTGCCGGCCAGTTCCTCGTCCCCGCGGCCCAGGAACAACGCAGTGGAAACGACTCGGTCCTCGAAGGTTTCCAGGTATTTATTGCCGTCGAAGGTCTGCAGGCTATAGCCGGCATGGAACTTGAAGGCTCCTAGGAAGGTCGCGAAACGGTATCCGTAGGCGTAGGCGCTCCGATAGAGGTCCTTCACGAACGACCAGGGGTAGGCGCGGATGGGCGCCTCCTCGTAGTAGTCGTTGGCAATGAGGTATTCGATTTTGGCTTCGAGGTCATCGAAGCGGATCATCTGCGGCTCGACGTGGCCTGAGAGGTAGGCCTCGACCGCCTCATGGTCCTTCTCCAGCTGGATCGAACCGTCCGCTGCGAAGAGGTTCAATTGCGCGTTCAGCGCGTGGTAGTCCTTACGGGCGCCGATGCCTCCGGTGGTCGGCGCAATGGTGTCGGTGGTGGTCATGCGTACTCCTCGAGTGGTGTGGTGGCGTGGTGGTTTTGCCAGAAGGTGGCGAGGCCCTCGCGGACCCTGTGTAGATCGCGCTCGGTGCCGAGCAGTTCGAACCGATACAGCTCGGGCACCTGGCATTTGTCGGAAATGACCGTGCCGGCCAGGCAGTAGTCCTCACCGAAGTTCGTGTTCCCGGCGGTGATCACCCCGCGCAGCAGGCCGCGGTTGACGGGATCGTTGAGGAAGCCGATGACTTGCTTGGGGACTGCCGTGGAGCGGTGTCCTCCCCCGTAGGTGGGAACGACCAGGACAAAGGGCCGGGCCACACGCAGTTGTCCCTCCACCCGTGGGCGCAACGGAAT
>JBBSRM010000115.1:0-8062 GCA_038243055.1 Actinomycetales bacterium | reverse complement strand
GCCGACATCCCGGTTCCTTCGACGATGCGTTCGGTGACCGGCTCCAAGGTCGCGCCGTAGCGGTCCAGTGCTGCGTTGATGGGCCCGCGGTACTCGTCGTGGTGACGCAGGAAGTAGAACTGGAAGATCAGATCGACTTCACCGCGTCGGCTGGGCAACCCCTTGAGCTGTTTCGCCACCATGGCAATCAGTGCAGCCCGGGGAGACAAGTCGTCGCCGAACCCGGGCCGTGGACCGCCCAGAATGGTCTCCAGCAGATGATCCAACAGCGCGTGCAGGAGACCTTCCTTGGACTCGTAATAAAAGTAGACCAGACCGATCGACAGACCGGCCTCGGCAGCCACGCTCCGGGAGGTCACCGCCTCGACCCCGCCGCTCAAAGCCACAGATGCTGCGGCGTTCATGATGTCACTTCGTCGTTCGCCTTCTGGCTTCTTAATTCCCCCCATGGGCCAAGCCTAGCCTTGCAATCCATCGAACACTGGTTCAATGTGAGGGAACCACCGTCGACCCAACTGGACCGGGAGCACCATGCGCCACCCTTTGAACAACGAGACCGTCCTGATCACCGGGGGAGGCAGCGGCATCGGCCGCTTGCTGGCGCTCGGTGCCGCCCGCCGCGGGGCGCGCATCATCATCTGGGACGTCTCCGACGCCGCAGGCATTGCCGTCAGGGACGAGGTCCGGGCACTGGGGGCCCACGCCGAGGCCTTCGCCGTGGACGTGACCGACCGCTCCGCCGTCCGCGCCACCGCAGAGCAGACCGGCCCGGTGGATGTCGTGGTGAATAATGCCGGCGTCGTCAGCGGCAAACGCCTGCTCGACGCCTCCGAAGAGGCGATCGAACGCACGATCCAGGTCAACGTGATGGCCCTGTACTGGGTCACCCGGGCGTTCCTGGCCGGGATGATCGAGCGCCGCCACGGCACCGTCGTCACGGTCTCCAGCGCAGCGGGAATGGTGGGGGTGGCCAAGCAAACCGACTACTCGGCCAGCAAATTCGCGGCCTTCGGATTCGCCGAATCGCTGCGTGTGGAACTAGCCAAGGATGGTACGGGAGTCAACTCCCTGGTGGTCTGCCCCTTCTTCATCTCCACCGGGATGTTCGAAGGTGTGAAGACCAAGTTCCCGCTGATCCTTCCGATCCTCGAACCCGAATACGTCGTGACCCGGATGCTCGACTCGATCGAGGCCGGCAAGCAGAAGCTCGTCATGCCACGCGCCGTTCATGCCCTGTCGCCGCTGCGCATCCTGCCGGTGCCGCTCTTCGACAAGGTGGCCAACCTGCTGGGCGTGAACAACACCATGGACGACTTCGTCGGACGTCGCCGCAAGGCGCCCACCTCTTGACATGTGAGTAAATGATCACCTATTAATGGTTCCATGGACGACATCTTCAAGGCGCTGGGCGACGCGAGCCGCCGTGCGCTGTTGGATGCCCTCAAGGAGGAAGACGGGCAGACGCTCGGACACCTCGCGGAACGGTTGCCGCAGATGACCCGGTTCGGTGTGAGCTCGCACCTGGGCGTCCTCGAGGCGGCCGGACTTCTCACCACGGTGAAGTCCGGCCGCAGCAAGCTGCACTATCTCAATGCCGTCCCGCTTTTCGAGATGCAGCAACGCTGGCTCTCGAACTACACGCGCGACGCGGCCGCCGGCCTCCTCGCGTTCGGACGACAGCTGGAGGATGACCCCATGACCGGCCTGCACGACACCCGCCCCACCACCGTCTATTCGATTCACATCCGCGCCGCAGCGGATCGGATCTTCGAAGCACTGACCGCCACGGGCACACCCCGTCCCTGGCTCTACGGCAGCACCACCGAATCCAGCTGGCTGCCCGGAACGCCCTACACCCAGGCCTCCGACGGTTACACGCTGATCGCCGGCGACGTTCTGGACATCGATCCACCCCGCCATCTGCGGATGACCTTCGATGCACGCTGGGACGAAGCCGCTGCCGCCGAACCGGCAGGCATCATCGACTACCGCCTCGAACCAGTGGACGACGCCGGAGCCGTCACCCTGCTCACGGTGTCGCTATTCGACCTGGTGGGAAGCAGCGCCGCCGCAGCGGAACGGGACACCCCGCAGATCTACAGCTCGTTGAAATCCTGGCTGGAAACCGGGCAACCTCTCTAGGGCAGCGTGCCCAGGGCTGGACCATGAACCACTCGGTGTAGAAGAACGGGTCCCCGTAGGCTGAGGTCAATGGAGGATCCCCAGAACGCGGGCCCCGGCGACGAGGTTGTGGACATGCATTCCCAGCTGACCGGCTATAACCCGCCCCACCGTGATGCAGGAGAACGATAAAATGGTCGATGACACGGGGCCGGATACCCGCCCCATGGCCAAGGTGGGGTTGTTGACCGATCCCGGTCTTCCGCTGAAGCTGGCGACGAAGCTTGCCTCGACACTGCCGGATTTGTTCGAAAGGAACATCGACGACTCGGTGCAGTGGCAGGTCGAAGCCGAGAAATACTCGTTGCCGATTGATGAAGAAGGCTCGGTGGAGTTGACGCGTAGTTCTTCGACGGTACGGCGGCAGCGCGGTTGGGACTACATGGTCTACCTCACCGATTTGCCCAAATACCTCTTGAACGAGCCGCTGGTGGCCACCCGCAACTCGACCTACGGTGCCGGCATGATCGTTGTCCCGGCCTTGGGTCTGGGCGGGGCGCGACCCGTACGGCGGCTCCTGCTGCAGATGGTCGCTGGCCTGCACGCCGATTCTTCGGATCGGGAACCCACGGCGAAGCCGCTCACCGGCATCGGGCGCGTCACGACCGTCGATGACGGTCTGGACGAGACGGACTCCGAATCGAAGGTGGAAACGAATAAGGGCGTCCCAGGCCGTCTGTCGTTATTGGCCGGAATGGTGCGAAGTAACACCCCGTTGAAGCTGCTGCCGAGCTTGTCGTCGGCAATGGCCGGAGCCATCGGGACCGCGGCCTTCGGTATTTTCTACGCCAGCATCTGGTCCATGGCCGACTACCTCAGCCCGGCCCGGATGCTGCTGATCAGCTTGCTGTCCCTGACGATCATGTCCGTGTGGCTCATCGGTTCGCACGGCCTGTGGGAGAAACCCGAAGGTGCCCACCTGCGCGAGCGGCGCCTGATGTACAACACTGCGACCACAGTGACGGTGGTCGTGGCGGTGGCGGCGATGTACGTGGCACTTTTTGCGATCGTCCTGGTGGGTGCCCTGGTGGTCATCAACGTGGACTATTTGGAACAGAACCTACGCGACCAGGCCGGGTTCATCGACTACGTGAACCTGGCTTGGCTCTCGACCTCGATGGGCACCATTGGCGGTGCCGTGGGTTCAAGTCTGAGCAATGCCGAGGAAGTGCGCCGAGCAACGTTCAGCAACCGGGAATATGAACGTCGGCAGCTGTCCCTCGCCAAGGAGGAAGATGCCGGGGAACAGGCAGAAGGATCAGCCTAGACCGGTGACGAAGACCAGCGGGCCACGTGGCTCGCTGCCGGGGTTCGTACAGGTTCTACCGGGTACTTCGACCCAGGGTTGATCTGTGTGCTTTTCGCCGTGCTGGAGGGCGTCATCGTAGGCCAGCAGGACTGCCAACGGGGACCGAGCCGCAGGGCCAGCGAACTTGTCGGCTGCGAAGTGTTGCGTCGAGGTGCTCCCATCCTTCGCCATCTTCCCGAGCATAGGCTCGCCGGGCCGGCAACAGGGGGCGGGAGATGTCGTTTGGATCAGGATTCGCGGCGGCCTGTGCGCAAAGCCTTCCAGGCTCCTGTGGACCACAGGGCCCAGAGCACCAGGACCGGCTGGAAGAACAGCCGGGCCAGCCGTGCACCGTCGCTATCTAGCCCGAAGGCAGCGGTGCCGTTGGTGTACTGCGCGATGTTGCCGGGAAAAACCGCAATGAAGAATGCCGCAACGGCCAACCCGACTGGAACGCGGCGCTTCCGCCAGAGCACCAGCGACGCACCCAGCCCGATTTCCACGACTCCTGAAGCCAGGACGACGGCATCGGTATTGAACGGAATCCACTGCGGCACCTGGGCCGTGAATTCCTTGCGGGCGAAGCTCAGGTGGCTCGTTCCGGCGAAGGCCAGGAATGTGCCCAGCACGAAGGCGCCCGCAAATCTAACACCGGAAACCTTCCTGGTGGTGCGGGTCAGCACGGTCTTAGCCGGGTGGTTGAACGGTTGCTGCATGGCGAAAGAGTAGCACGGCGGATGTCCGCCTCGGAGCCGGCAATGGATACGATCTACTGATGAACGACGTGATGAAACTGCGTTTCCTGGCTGCCCCCACCGATGTGTCCGAGGATGGCGTGACGGTCCAGGCCGGACGCATCCTGGAATGGATCGACCAGGCGGCCTACGCCTGCGCGGTTGGCTATGCCGGCGGATACTGTGTCACCGCCTATGTCGGAAACGTGCACTTCACCCGGCCGATCCGCAATGGCGATCTGATCGAGGTCACTGCCCGGATCGTGCATACCGGACGCACCAGCATGCAAGTGGTGGTCACCGTCGACGCCGCCGACGTGAGTGAACGGGAATTCCGTCCCGCGATGGACTGCATCCTGGCCTTCGTGGCCATGGATGAAGAGAGCCGGCCGAAACCAGTGGAACCGTGGGAGGCCTCCGACGCCGAGACGGCGCAGCTGGCCCGCTGGGTCGAGGATCGGGTTGAGGCCCGCGCGGCGATCCGCGACCTGATGCGCGCCCAGAAGTACACGGACGCCGGGACGGCCCCGCAGGAGATGTTCAGGTTCCTCGCTTTACCCACCGATGTGAACTGGGGCGGCAACGCCCACGGCGGGATCGTCATGCGCTGGATCGACGAGGTCGCCCGGGCCTGTGCCAGCCGCTGGGCCGGACGTGATTCGGTGGCCGTCTATTCGGGCGGTATCCATTTCCTGAACCCCATCCACATCGGCGACGTCGTCGAACTCGAGGCACGGCTGATCCACACCGGACCGCACAGCATGCACATCGCCGTGCACGTCAGGGCCCGGGACCCGCGTTCGGATTTCTGGCGGGAGACCACCCGCTGCATGAGCATCTTCGTCACGCGCGATGAAAATGGCCATGCCTCATCGGTTCCGCAGTGGGTGCCGGTCAGTGACGAGGACCGGCGGCTGGACGATCATGCACTGGAACTGATCCTCAGGCGCGCGGAGGTTCCGCCGCTGCAGTTCGCCACCGAACGAAAATACTAGGCCGCAATGAACAGGGAGACCGCAGATGTCTGACCACCAAACCGCCACCGGCCTATCGTCCTTTTTGCCCTCGGGTGTGGTGGCACAGAACGCCGGGCTGGACGTAATGACGGTGCTGCGCAACTACGGCGTCGACACCGTGTTCGGCATCCCGGGGACTCATAACCTGGAGTTCTACCGTCATCTGGAGCCGCTGGACATCCATCCGGTCACCACCCGCCACGAACAAGGTGCCGGCTACGGTGCCGACGGCTGGTCCCAGCAGACAGGGCTGCCCGGTGTCGTCATCACCACATCGGGACCCGGCCTGCTCAACGCCCTGTCCGCGGCAGGGACCGCCTACTGCGAATCCCGCCCCATGATCGTGCTGTCCCCGGGGACCCCCCAAGGCCATGAATTCGCCGATGTGGGTTCGCTGCACGAAACCAAGGACGCCTCCGCGGCGGCAGGGGCCATCGTCGAATGGTCCCGCCGCGTGAATTCGGGCGCCGAGGCCGTCCAGGCAGTGCATGATGCCTTCGAAATATTCCGCTATTCGCGACCGCGGCCGGTCCACATCGAGATCCCGTTGAACATCCTCGAGGGTCCCTCGGATGTGCCCCGGGACGAGCTGGCCGCGCGCGAACGGCGGGCACCGGCGCCCGCCGGGCAGGGCCTCGTCGATGAAGCCGTCTCGGCTTTGCGTGCGGCCCGACGGCCGATGATCCTGGCCGGTGGAGGCTCCCTGGGGGCCGGCACCGGGCTGTTGGACCTGGCCGAGTCGCTCAATGCCCCGGTGGTCACCACGTTGAACGGCAAAGGGGCCATCCCCGAATCCCACGAGCTGTCGCTCGGATCCGATATCCGCTTGCCGCAGGCCCAGGCGTTCGCCGAGGCCGCCGACGTGCTGCTGGTGCTCGGCTCCAAGGTCGGTGATGCCGAACTCTGGTTCGCCACCCTGAAACCCGCAGGCACCGTGATCCGCGTGGACATCCTGGAAACCCAACTGGAGAAGAACCTCCCAGCCGACATCGGGCTGGAAGGGGACTGCACCGCCGTCGTCCCCCAGCTGCTGGCCGGACTCCAAGGCCACCAACCCGCAGCGCCGCAGGAACTGGACACCCTGCGCGGGCAAATGCGGGATGCCGCGCGTGAACTGTCCCCGGCCTTCGCCGCCCTCGCCGAGGAAATCGCCGCGGCCGTGCCACCGAGGACCATCATCGGCGGGGACTCCTCCCAGGCCACCTACCTGGGAACGGCGAGCTTCGTGCCGCAGGAACAGCCCCACTCACTGCTCTACACCCCGGCCTACGCCACCCTGGGCTACGGGCTCCCCGCGTCGATCGGAGCCCGCGTCGGTGCACCGGGCCGACCGGTGGTGTGTGTGGTCGGCGACGGTGCGCTGATGTTCGCCATCCAGGAACTGGCCACCGCTGTGGAGCAGCGACTGGACCTGCTGGTCATCTGTGCGGATAACGGTGGCTACGCTGAAATCAAAGCGAACGAGGTCGACCGCGGCATCGCGCCGGTCGGCGTGGACCTGGTCCAGCCCGATTGGGCGCTCCTGGCCACGGCGTTCGGCGGCACGGGCACCAAGATCGACGACGTCGCCGGGCTGGGACCGGCGATCCGCAGCGCTCTGGCCGAGGGCGGAGTCCAGCTCATCCACGTCCCCATGGGACTCTTCGACGAAGCCTGAGCCCCATGACGGGGGTGCTGTTGACCCTCACACCATGTCAGACGTCGGTGTGGAGACATCATGTTCACCATCGGGGAGTTCGCATGCATTGGCAGGGTGTCCGTATGCATGCTCAGGCACTATGACGACATCGGCTTGCTGGCTCCCGCACGGGTGGACCCGTTCACCGGGTACCGCAGTTATGAGGGTTCGCAGTTCGCCGAACTTGCTCGCTTGCTGGCGCTCAAGGACCTGGGCATCCGGCTCGAAACCATCAGGCTGATCCTGCAGGGAAACGTCGACGACGGGACACTGCACACCATGCTGGCCGAGCGGCGTACGGAGCTGGCCCGAAGCCTGGAGCTGGATGCCGCGCGGTTGAAGCGGCTCGATGTGCACCTTCGCCGACTCGAAGGAGACCCGGTCATGTCCACCATCACCACCGAAATCAAGAAACTGGAGCCGTTGCGCCTGGCACAGACCAGTGCCACGGCACCCGGGTTCGGCCCCGAAAACATCGGCCCGGTGATCGGTCCCATGTTCGGCCCGCTCCACGACTGCCTGGCCGAAGCCGGGGTCAAATCCGGCCCGCATTCAGTGGCCCGCTACGAGGCGCTGGACACCGGGGAGGGGACCGGAGTCCAGGTGCTGGCGGCGACCACCGTGCACCATGGATCCATGGCTACTATCGGGCAGGACTGGGAAGGATTGGTCACCTGGATCCGGGACAACGGGTACGAACCCAACGGAGTCTGCCGCGAGCTTTACCTGGCCTCGGAACCCGAACCGCAGAAGAACTGGGTCACCGAGCTGCAGCAGCCGGTGGTCTGGCGCTGAGGTCCCTCCCGGTCAGGAGTCGGTGCCGGCTGCCGGCCAGTAGTAGCTGTCGGGTAGCAAGCGGGGTCCGAAGATCGCCTGACCCACCCGGACGACGGTCGCTCCTTCTTCGATGGCCCATTCGAAGTCGCCTGACATGCCCATGGACAGTTGCTCCAAGGCCGCGGGGTCCGGGGCGTCCTGGCGGATCTCGTCACGCAGGGTACGCAAGGTGGAGAAACAGCGGCGGACCCTCTCCTGGTCGGTGCTGAAAGCGGCGAGCGTCATCAGCCCACGGACCCGCAAGCTGCTGAACGCCGGCAATTCGGCGATGAAGTTGCCTGCCTCCTCGGGCTCCATCCCGTACTTGCTGGCTTCACCCGAGGTGTTC
>JBBSRM010000114.1:0-8084 GCA_038243055.1 Actinomycetales bacterium | reverse complement strand
GTGGCCGGCCGGATCGGATACGACCTGATCGTCGCCGACACGGTCAACCACCGGTTGCGCGGGGTGGACCTGGCAACGGGAAACGTCACCACGGTCGCCGGCAACGGCGTCCAACGCCTGCTCGACGCCGAACAGGCGCGGGCCGCGGGCGAGGCGGCGAACGATCCGGGTGCCTGGATCAGTGATCTCGGGTCCGACCCCCTGAACACCTCGCTCTCCTCGCCCTGGGACGTGCTCTGGTCCGCGAAATCCTCCCGGGTCGTCGTCGCCATGGCCGGAACCCACCAGATCTTCGCGTTCGACCCCGTGACCGGGGCCCTGGACGTCTTCGCGGGCACCGGGCTCGAGGGCCTGGAGGACGGGGCCCCCGGCCAGTCCTGGTTCGCCCAGAGCTCGGGACTGGCCGAGGGCCCCGCAGGTGAGATCTGGGTGGCGGACTCCGAGACCTCTGCACTGCGCGTGTTGCGCGTGGACGAGACCGGATCGGTCGGCACGGTCGAGACGGCCATCGGTACCGGGCTCTTTGACTTCGGTTTCCGTGACGGAGAGGCGGCCGAGGCGCGCCTGCAGCACCCGTTGGGGGTTGCCGTGCTGCCTGACGGCTCGGTGGCCGTGGCCGACACCTACAACGGGGCGGTCCGCCGCTACGACCCGACCACGTCGACGGTCACCACGCTGGCCCGCGATCTGGCCGAACCCTCTGACGTGCTGCTGGACACCTCTATCGACGGGGATCCCGTTCTGCTGGTGGTGGAGACGAACCAGCACCGGCTGGTCCGTCTGCCGTTGCCAAAGGAGGCGCTCAGCGTCGACGAGGGGGCCTCGCAGACCCAACGCCCGCAGACCCCGGTTGCTCCGGGCGGGCACCGGATCAGTGTGCGCTTCTCGGCTCCGACGGGGCAGAAGCTCGACGACCGGTGGGGGGATCCCACCCAGCTGAAGATCTCCTCTTCGCCCGAGGAACTGCTCGTCTCCGGCGGAGGGACCTCCACCGGTCTGCACCGGAGTCTGGAGCTGAACCCCGAGGTCCCCGAAGGCGTCCTGCACATCACGGCCCGCGCCGCTGCCTGCGATGGCGAAGCTGGCGGACCGATTCCCGATCATGCCGCATGCCACCTGTACCAGCAGGACTGGGGCATCCCCGTCGTCCTGACCCAGGACGGCGATGCCGAGCTGACCCTGGACCTGCGCGGCCTGGACTGAGCTACCGCGGGGGCGTTCCATGACGGAGCGCTCCCGCGTTCGTGACGCGAGCCATGGCGGGCGAGAGACCATCGGAGTATGGTTAGCATTGCTAAGCAACTAATTCTCCGTGGTGGATGCCGGCCGTTCGCCCCGGAAACGAGACCAGGAGCCCAGTGTCCCCGATTCCCCCCGAACCGGTCGTCGATGACGACCTCGCCGCCCATCTGCGGGTGGCGATCATGCGTGTATCGCGTCGACTCCGGGTCGACGTCGGGGGAGGGGCAATCACCGCCGGACAGTATTCGGTCCTCATCTGCCTCTGGAAGGAACCGCGCACCCTCGGCCAGCTGGCCGAACGCGAACGCGTCCAGGCGCCCTCGATGACACGCATCGCCAAGGCGCTCGAAGAACAAGGCTATGTGGAACGGACCATCAATCCCGAAGACGGCCGACAGGTCCTCATCGCCATCACCGCAGCAGGCCGGGGCATCGTGGAGGACGTCCGGGGACAGCGCACCGCCTGGCTCTCACGGCACGTCGCCGACCTCGACCCCGCCGACCGGGCCGTCCTGAGCCGTGCCGCCGAACTACTCAAGGAGATGAACGCCTCTTGAGCAGAATGTTCAAGGCCCTGGGATCGCCGAACTACCGGCTGTGGGTCTCCGGTGCGCTCGTCTCCAACATCGGCACCTGGATGCAACGCGTGGCCCAGGACTGGCTGGTGCTCACCATCCTCACCGACAACTCCGGGACGGCCGCAGGCATCACCACCGGCCTGCAGTTCGTGCCGATCCTCTTCCTCGGGCCCTACGCGGGACTCGTCGCCGACCGGTACAACAAGCGCAGGCTGCTGCTGATCACCCAGACCATCATGGGGCTCTGTGCCCTGGTGCTGGGGCTGCTCGTGCTTACCGACACGGCTGAGTTGTGGCATGTCTACACCCTGGCGTTCGTGCTCGGACTCGCCAGCGCCTTCGACGCACCCGCCAGGCAGGCCTTCGTTTCGGAGATCGTGGGACCGGATGACATACCCAACGCGGTGGCTCTGAACAGCGCCTCCTTCAACCTCGCCCGGCTGGCAGGCCCCGGGGTCGCCGGCCTGGTCATCGCCGCGGTGGGCACCGCCCCGGCCTTCCTGATCAACGCCGCCAGCTTCGCCGCCGTGCTGTTCTCGATCTGGAAGATGAAGCCCGAACTGCTCTACACCCCCAAGCCGGCAGTCCGCGGAAAACGGCAGATCCGTGAGGGGCTGCAGTATGTTCGCAGCCGCCCCGACCTGGTGATGATCCTGATCCTGGCTGCCCTGATCGGCACCTTCGGACTGAACTTCCAGATCACCAACGCGATGATGGCCACCCAGGTCTACGGGGTGGGCCCGGGGGAGTACGGGCTGCTGGGTTCGGTCATGGCCGTCGGCACGCTGGGGGGCGCCTTGTTGGCGGCCCGCCGGGGCCGGTTCCGGCTGCGCTACCTGATCGGTGGGGCGATCCTCTTCGGGATCTTCACCACCGCGGCCTCGGTCATGCCGACGTTCTGGTTGTATGCCATCGCGCTGGTCCCCGTGGGACTGGCATCACTGACGTTCCTGAACAGCTGCAACACCTCGATCCAACTCTCCGTCGAACCGCGTTTCCGTGGCCGCGTGCTGGCCATCTACGTGATGGTCATCCAGGGCGGGACCCCGATCGGTGCCCCGCTGGTGGGCTGGCTCGGTACCGAGTTCGGTGCCCGGTGGTCGATCGCCGCCGGCGGCATCATCGCCCTGGCCGCCGGACTCTGGGCGTTGCAGCATGTGCGCAAGGGGAAGCTGAACAAACCGGTCTTCGCCACCGTCGAGGAACCAGAGGACCCCCAGGACACACGCGGGGGAGGGGTGCCCACGAGCACCGGGAAACCGACCACGTAGCCCGGCTCAGTCCCCGACGACGGGGGTGACGGTCACCGAATCGCCGGAGACCTCCAGCTTGGCGGTGAAACCGAAGTCATGACGGACGGTGTTCCCGCTCTTGGCGCCGGTCATCAGATTCTGCTCCACCAGATTCAGCGAGGTGCCGACCTTCAGCGACCGCAGGACCCATCCGCCGTCGTACGGGCCGATCTTGACCTCCGGATAATCGGTGATCTTCCAATGGATCGAGTCACCGGCAACCCGAGATTCGGTGTCGTAGCTGAGCGGGCAGCCGGCAGGTTTGAGGACTTGCTGGGCAGCGCAACCGTCGAGATATTCATGCAGCTGGTCGTCGATCTCCTGCACCAGCTCCTCCGACGGCTTCGTCGTCAGTTCCAACCCATCGGTCCCCGCCGCGGAGGGGGAATCGATGACGGCCTGGCGCTTGGCCCCCTGGAAGTACTTCTCCCGGTAGCTGGCTTCGACCACGGCCGGCAGGAAGACCGGAAGCCGGGCGGCGCCCTTGGTCAGCGGGGCATCCTCGCCGTTGACGCGCACCTGGTTGGTGGTGTCCGCCGAAACCGTGACCTCTGGCAGATCGGTCGCAGCGAAATCCCAGCGGTCGAAGAACAGCCAATCCCGACCGCTGCGGCTCAGGTGGAACACCGTCTGGTGCTTCTGCTCGCCCACCGTGTAGGTCGTGGCGACCTCCACCTTTCCATCGGTGACCTCGCGGGCTTCCTCGACTTGGAAGTCCTTGATCGGCTCCACGGAAGCCTTCAGCGCCTCGCCGTCGAGCAGCACGGAATTGCCCTGCGGGGATTCGGGATCGAGCAGCCCCATCGCCTGCGCGCCCTCCCCGTCCTGCAGCAGGGAGAAGTACTTGCCCACCTGTTGCTCGGGGCTGAAGACCTTCTGGTTCACCAGGGTGATGGTGATGACCGCTGCCACGGCAAGGACCATCAGCGCTGCCAGCCAGGCGGCCAGAACGCGGATGGGCGGGGAAGCGTTTTTCACCTGCTCCACGTTACCGGCAATGCTGGCGCTGCGGTGGACCTCCGGCGACGGCGAGGCAGGAATCGGTTCCGCGCCCGATGTTAGGGCCTGTCGGTCGTTCCAGCCACCGCCCGTCCCGGCCCCCGTCACGGAGCCGTCATATGACGCACAACGAGCCCCGCATGACGCTGTTGGGCGGTGGATCCGCGCAACATCGGGTCATATTCACGAACATGACGCCGCCGGGTCGACGCCGCTTGCCGGAACACTGCGGGGCTGCGTTAGATGGTTCCACCAACCCATCAAGAGCGGCCGAGAGATCTGGATCGACGACGCCGCAGCAACCACCGCCACCCCGGGACACCGGGAACCGGCGGCCGGTGCTCCTGCCAGAAGCGATGGAGACGCATCCGCGAACCCACCGGAACAACGGCTTTTCGTGGTCCGGTTCCCGGTTCGATCCGGCACAGGCCGGTGCGCTCCCTCGCACCGATATTGCGAGGAGAACCATGCCCTACGACAGCAACGGCACGGCCCCACCGGCCCTGTCCTTCGAGCTCTACCCACCGCTGGACAACTCGGCGGTTCCGAAGGTCGTGAAGGCCATCGGGGAATTGGCGCAGGCCCGGCCCGACTACGTCGCGGTGACCTACAGCGGGGCACCGCAACGCCGTGAAGCCACCCTGGAACTGGTCGGCCATCTGGCCTCGAACACCCGGCTGCGCCCCCTGGCACATCTGACCTGCGTCGGGGAGAGTCGGGAGTCGTTGACCTCCCTGGTCGAACGCCTCATCGGGTTGGGTGTGCGCGGGGTCCTGGCCCTGCGAGGGGACCTGCCGGTGGACCGGGCAACGCCCCGGGGAGACCTGCCGTTCGCCCGGCACCTCATCGAACTCATCCGTGAGGTGGAAAGCCGCCATTTCGCGGCATTATGCGCCGGCCGGCTTTCCGTCGGCGTCGCCGCCTACCCGCAACGCCATCCCGAATCGCCCTCCTTCGAACACGACATCGAGGTGTTGCTGGCCAAGGAACGTTCAGGGGCCGACTTCGCCATCAGCCAGGTGTACTTCCGTCCCGGCGACTACGCCCGCCTGCTGCGCTCCGCCCACGAGGCGGGGGTGAGCATCCCCATCGTTCCCGGCCTCATCGCCTTCGACTCGGTGAGGAGGCTGACCCGGCTCAGTGAGCTCGCCGGCATCGAACCGGATCCGGTGCTGGCCCACCGGTTGGAAACGGCCCGCGATGCCGATGAACGCCGCCGCATCGGGGTCGAGGCGGCCGTGGACCTGGGACGCAACGCCCTCGCCGACGGGGCGCCCGGCTTGCACCTCTACACCTTCAACGACCACCGCGGCCCGCTGGACGTCGTCGAACGCCTCGGCCTCACCGGCCGGTTCGGGGATCCCGCGCCGCGTCCTGGCCGGCTCACGGCAGTGCCCGCCTGAGCCACGTCCGCACCGAACCAACCCCACCGAGCCACCCCCACCGAACGACCACCATCGACAGGAGCACCACCATGAGTACCCCGACCTTCCCCGCAGCGACCATCCTGGGCTACCCGCGCATCGGCCCGAACCGTGAACTGAAGAAGGCGCTGGACGCCCACTGGGCCGGAGGCCTCGACGCAGCCGGCCTGCAGTCAGCCAGCCAGGCGCTGCAGGAGAACACCATCTCCCGGCTGACCGAACTGGGCCTGTCCGCCACCGACTCCTCCATCCCCGCGGACTTCTCCCTCTACGACCAGGTCCTGGACGCCACCGTAGCCCTGGGGGCGTTGCCTTCCCGGTTCGCCGATCTGGCAGGGCCCGACGGCTCGATCGATACGGCCGGCTACTTCACCCTCGCCCGCGGGGACGCCGAGCGCCAGCCACTGGAAATGACCAAATGGTTCGATACCAACTACCACTACCTCGTCCCCGAAATCGGCCCGGACACCACGTTCGCCCCGCTGGCCCACGCCCTGACCACGCTGATCTCCGCGCACCGGGGCGCCGGCAGGACGTTGCGCCCGGTCCTCGTCGGGCCCGTCACCTATCTGCTGCTGGCCAAGGCCGAGGAGGGTGCACCGGCGGGCTTCGACCCCTTGGAGCGTCTGGACGACGTGGTGGCCGCCTACCGGGGGATCCTTGCCTCCCTGGCCGATGCCGGGGCCGAGTGGGTCCAGCTCGATGAACCCGGCCTGGTCACCGATCGCGGAGCTGCCCACGCCGACACGGCCGAACGCGCCTACCGCTCGCTGCTGGCACCGGACGACGACGGAACCTCCTACTCCGGGGGACGCCGCCCCGCGGTGCTGGTCACCACGGGCTACGGCACCGCCGGAGACCGGGAGGCGTCGGGAGGGATCCTGGCGACCCTGGCGGAACTCGGTATCGAGGCGGTCCACGCCGATCTGCAGCGCGGAACCCTCCCGCAACCGGAGGCTCTGCGCCGTATCGCGGCCTTCGGGGCCCGGTTCGTTGCCGGGGTCGTCGATGGACGCAATATCTGGCGCAACGACCTGTCGGCCTCGCTGGCCACGTTGGAGTATCTGGCGGACGTCGTCCAGACTCCGGCGGTGGCCACCACCACTTCGCTCTTCCACGTTCCGCATCGCCTCGAGGCGGAAACCTCCCTGCCCGAGGCTCTGGCCGACTGGTTGGCCTTCGCCGACGAAAAGACCAGCGAAGTGCTGACCCTGTCTCGTGGTCTGGCCGAAGGGACCGAATCCATCCAGGGCGTCCTTGATGCCGCAACAGCGGCTCGTACCGCCCGAGAACACGGCATCGGAGTCCACCTCGAAGCCGTCAGGGCGCGCACCTCCGCGCTGGTACCGGCCGACTTCGAACGCGGCGCCGCCGACGAACGTGCAGTGGCCCAACACGAACGGCTGTCACTGCCGCTGCTGCCGACCACCACCATCGGTTCGTTCCCGCAGACCACCGAGGTCCGCGCCGCCCGTGCGGCGGCACGGATGGGAACACTCAGCGAAGCCGACTACCAGGGGTTCCTGCGTCGGGAGATCACCCGGGTGATTGAACTGCAGGAGGACATCGGGCTCGACGTGCTGGTCCATGGCGAAGCCGAACGCAACGACATGGTCCAGTACTTCGCCGAGAACCTGGAGGGCTTCGCGGCCACCGAGCACGGTTGGGTCCAGTCCTACGGCTCGCGTTGCACCCGGCCTTCCATCCTGTGGGGGGACGTGAGGCGGCCCGAGGCCATCACCGTGGAGTGGACCAGGTATGCCCAGTCGTTGACGGCCCACCCCGTCAAGGGGATGCTCACCGGACCGGTGACGATCCTGGCCTGGTCCTTCGTCCGCGACGACCAGCCGTTGGCCGAAACAGCGAACCAGGTGGCGTTGGCCCTGCGCGAGGAGATCGCCGATCTGGAAACTGCCGGGACGGCGATCATCCAGGTCGACGAGCCGGCTCTGCGCGAACTGCTGCCGCTGCGGGCCACCGACCAGAACGCCTATCTGGACTGGGCCGTCTCCGCCTTCCGGCTCGCCACCTCGGGGGTAAAGAAGGCCACACAGATCCACACCCACCTGTGCTATTCGGAGTTCGGTGAGGTCATCAGCGCCATCGACGGCCTCGATGCCGACGTCACCAGCCTGGAGGCGGCCCGGTCCCGGCTGGAGGTCGTCGCGGACCTGGCGGACTTCGGCTACCGCCGCGGCATCGGTCCCGGTGTCTACGACATCCACTCCCCGCGGGTGCCTACCGAGGCCGAGATCGCCGGGCTCATCGATACAGCCTTGCAGTCGCTGGACGCCTCCCGGCTGTGGATCAACCCCGACTGCGGGTTGAAGACCCGCGGCTACGCCGAGACCGAGGAGTCCCTGCGGCACCTGGTCGCTGCGGCGCGTACCGCCCGGGCCGGCCTCGCCGCCGGCGAACCGGTCGGTGTCACCGGGGCCTGACCCCCTGCGGCGGGGGGGGGGGGCGGGCCCCCCCCGGCCGGGCCCCCCCCACCCCGATACACCCCCCCCCCCAGGGGCAGGAGCCCCGGCAGGGGCCCCCCCCCCCCC
>JBBSRM010000113.1:0-8096 GCA_038243055.1 Actinomycetales bacterium | reverse complement strand
TCGCCCCACGCAAACCACCCACCCCCGACAAACCGGCCAGCGCGGCCCCGCGCAGGTCGACGTCCTTGAGCTGTGCGCCGTGCAGGGACAGCATGCCGATCCGGCAGTCTTCGAACGCCACGCGTTCGGCCTGGACCGCCCCGAGGTCGAGCTCGTCGATGATCATCGAGCGGAAGAGCACGTCCTTGAGCTTCGCGCCGCGCAGGTTCACCAGATCGAGCTTCCCGCCGTCGAAGAGCACCGAACGCAGGCTCGCCCCATGCAGTTCGGCGGAGCCGATGCGGGTGCGGGCCAGGCTGGTGTTCCACCAACCGCTGTCCGGGGCGCGCAGCGAGGCGGCGCCCAGATCGGTGAACTCGCAGTTCCCGAAACTCGCCCGGTTCAACTCGGCCCCCATGAGCGAGACCCGCCGGAAGGTGCAGTCGGTGAACACGGTGTCTTCGAGGTCCTGGCCATCGGCGTCGTCGGAGTCGAAGAGCAGCCCGTCGCTGCGCCCGTCCAGGTCCAGGCCCGTCAAGTCACCCGGCGGGCGGTTCTCCGGGGCGTTGAAGGCGGGAATCCTGGGCGGTCGGGGTTCAGCGGGCATCCGGTTCATGGGCCGAGACTACCGGGGCCCACTCAGAGGTCCGAAACCGGCGCGGACCCCGCCCCGTCCCCGGCGTCGGCCGCGGTGTCGGGGTCCTCGGCGGGTCCGGCGAACTGGGACATGTACAGCCGGTAATAGGCGCCGCGGGCCGCCAACAGCACCTCGTGGTTGCCTTGTTCGACGATCCTGCCGGATTCCATCACCAGGATGGTGTCCGCGTCACGGATGGTCGAGAGTCGGTGGGCGATCACGAAGCTGGTCCGATCGGTGCGCAACGCGGCCATGGCGTGCTGGACCAGCACTTCGGTGCGCGTATCCACCGAGGACGTCGCCTCGTCGAGGATCAGCAGCGAGGGGTTCGCCAAGAAGGCCCGGGCGATGGTGATCAACTGCTTCTCGCCGGCCGAGACGTTGGTGCCCTCGTCGTCGATGATGGTGTCGTAGCCTTCGGGCAACGCCTTCACGAAGCGGTCGACGTAGGTGGCGGTGGCCGCCTCGTGGACTTCCTCGTCGGTGGCGTCGAGCCGGCCGTAGCGGATGTTGTCGATGATCGACCCGTTGAACAACCAGGCGTCCTGGAGCACCATGCCGACCTTCGAGCGCAGTTCGGCCCGGGAAAGCGTCGTGATGTCGACCCCGTCCAGGGTGATCGTTCCGCCGTCGAGCTCGTAGAAGCGCATCACCAGGTTCACCAGCGTCGTCTTCCCGGCACCGGTCGGTCCGACGATCGCCACCGTATGGCCCGGATGCGCTTCGAAGGAGAGGTCCTCGATGAGCGGGGCCGCAGGGTCGTAGGAGAACGTGACGCCGTTGAACTGGACGTGGCCCTCGGTGCGGGCCGCCAGATGGGCGGTGGGCGTTTCCGCTTCCTGCTCTTCGGCGTCCAGTAGTTCGAAGGTGCGCTCGGCGGAGGCGACGCCGGACTGGACCTGGTTAGCCATGCCGGCGATCTGGCCCAGCGGCTGCGTGAATTCGCGCGAGTACTGGATGAACGCAGTGGCATCGCCCAGGCTCATCTGGCCCGAGGCCACCCGCAGGCCGCCGACGACGGCGATGCCCACATAGGCCAGGTAGGAGATGAACTGCATGACCGGGAAGATGGTGCCCGAGACGAATTGGGCGCCGAAGGAGGCCTTGAACAGTTCCTCGTTGCGCTCGTCGAAGCGGGCGACCGATTCCTCCTCGCGACCGAAGACCTTCATGAGGTCGTGGCCGGAGAAGGACTCCTCGATCTGCCCGTTCAGCGACCCCGTGGACTTCCACTGGGCGGCGAACAGGCCCTGGGCCCTGGTTCCGATCAGGGCGGCGGCCACTCCGGAAAGCGGCAGGGCGATCAACGCGATCAGCGCCAGCTGCCAGGAGACGATGAACATCATGATGACGATGCCGATGACGGTCAGCAGCGCCTGGAGCAGTTGGGAGAACGCCTGTTGAAGTGCCGTCTGGATGTTGTCCACGTCGTTGGTGACACGGGAGAGCAGGTCCCCGCGCTGGCGGGTGTCGAAGTAGTTCAGCGGCAGCTTATTGAGCTTGTCCTCCACGTCCTTGCGCAGTCGGTAGACCACGCGCATGACCAGCTTGTTCAGGAGGTAGCCCTGACCCCAGATGAAGACGTTGGCCACGAAGTACATCACCAGCACGAAGGAGATGATGACCCCGAGCTGGTGGAAGTCGATGCCGGTCCCGGGGACCAGGTCCATCCGTTCGAGCATGTCGGCCAGATTGGTCTTGCCCTGCGCACGCAGCCCGGAAACCGCATCCGCCTTCGTGGTGCCCGGAGCCATTTGTGAACCGATGACACCCGAGAAGATGACGTCCATGGCCTTGCCCAGGATCTTGGGGGCAATGACGGTGAGCACCACGCCGACGGCCACGAACAACAGCACGACGGCGATGCCCGCCTTCTCGGGGGCCATGAGCCCCATGAGGCGTTTGGTCGCGGGCCAGAACGCCTTGGCCTTGCGCACCGGCATCTGGTCGCCGAATCCGTCGTCCACGGAAACGGCGAAATCCTCGAGCTCCTCGACCTGCGGGGTCGGTTTCTTCTCGGCCATCTAGGCCACCTCCTCCGCGCTGATCTGTGATTCGACGATTTCCTGGTAGGTCGCCGAGCTCTCCAACAGCTCCTCGTGGGTGCCACGATCGACGATTTCACCGTCGTCGAGCACCAGGATCTGGTCGGCCCCGATGATCGTGGAGACACGCTGGGCGACGACGATCACCGTGGCCTCACGGGTGGTGTCCTTCAATGCCGCCCGCAGCTTGGAGTCGGTGGTGACATCCAGTGCGGAGAACGAATCGTCGAAGAGGTAGACCTTGGGTCTGGCGGCGAGGGCGCGGGCGATGCACAGGCGCTGGCGTTGTCCTCCGGAGACGTTCGTGCCACCCTGGGCGATCCCCGATTCCAGCCCGTCCTCCTTCTCGGAAACGAAGTCCTGCGCCTGGGCGATCCGCAGGGCTTCCCAAAGTTCGGCATCCGTCGCCTCCGGGTTGCCGTAGCGCAGGTTGGAGGCGACGGTTCCGGAGAACAGGTAGGGGCGCTGGGGAACGGCGGCGACCCGTTCGGAGAGCTGTTCGCGGGTCAACGCCGAAACGGGGACCCCGTCGATGAGCACCTGTCCGGCATCGGCGTCGTACAGGCGCGGGATGAGGTTGAGCAACGTGGATTTACCGGAACCGGTGGATCCGATGATCGCGGTCATCCGTCCGGGTTCGGCGGTGAACCCCAGGTCCTTGAGCACCGGTTCCTCGGCGCCCGGGTAGCCGAAGGAGACGTTGCGAAATTCCACGGTGCCGTGCAGCGGAGCGTCCACGGTGGTGGTTTCGGGGTCGCGTAGCGAGGGCTCGACCTGCAGGACCTCGTCGATGCGTTCGGCGCAGACGACGGCGCGCGGGATCATCATGGCCATGAAGGTGCCCATCATGACGGCCATGAGGATCTGGAGGAGGTACTGCAGGAAGGCGGTCAATGAGCCGACCTCCATGTTCCCGTCGGCCACGCGGTGGCCGCCGAACCACAAAACGGCTGCCGTGGCCAGGTGCAGGATCATACCGATCAGCGGGAACATCAGCACGAACAGCTGTCCGACTTTGACCCCGACCTCGGTCAGCCGTTCGTTGGCGGTGTGGAAGCGCTCGGTCTCGTAGGGCTCTCGGACGAAGGCGCGCACCACACGGATGCCGATGATCTGTTCGCGCAGCACCCCGTTGATGGAGTCGATGCGTTCCTGCATCAACCGGAACAGCGGCATCAGCAGGCGAATGAGGAAGCCGACGATCACCACCAGCAGCGGTACCGACACCCACACCAGCCAGGACAGTCCGGCATCCTCGCGCAGCGCCATGATGATGCCGCCCACGCACATGATCGGGGCGGAGACCATGAAGTTCAGGCCCATCAGCACCAGCATCTGCACCTGCTGGACGTCATTGGTGCCGCGGGTGATCAGGGTGGGGGCGCCGAACTCGTTGACCTCGCGTGCCGAGAAGCCGGCCACCGAGTGGAAGACTCCGCGGCGGATGTCCCGGCCCACGGCCATGGAGGTCTTCGCCCCGAAGTAGACGGCGGCGACCGCGGTGAGGACCTGGATGAAGGCCACCGCCAGCATCACCCCGCCGGTGCGCCAGATGAAATCGGTATCGCCCTGGGTCACGCCCTCGTCGATGATGCGCGCGTTCAGGCTCGGCAGGAACAGCGTGGCCATGGTCGTGGCGAGCTGGAAGACCAGTACCGCGATGATCCACGGCAGATAGGGTTTCGAATACTTCAGGATCAGGCGCAAGAGCATGCAGGAGTGACTTTCTGGACAAACCACACCGGGGGCTGGTTCGCGTCGGCAGGTGATGGCCCGGACGGCTGTGTCCGTTCGGGGCACTGGCAACTTTACTCGGTGATTCGGACCTTTCAATCCCGCATCTGGATGATTTGGCCCCGGGGCCTGTCCAACCATCGCAACATCCGTATAATGATAACGAAATACCATCATGCGAAAATCTAAGGAGAACCAGATGTCAGAGGCCATCACCCAGCTCAACGCCGGCGATCGCGCACCCGCTTTCACGCTGACCGACGCCGCAGGCTCCACGGTCAGCCTGGCCGACTACGCCGGCCGCTCGGTCGTCGTCTACTTCTACCCCAAGGCCGCAACGCCGGGCTGCACCACCGAGGCCTGCGATTTCCGCGACAACCTCAACTCCCTGGCCGGCGCCGGCTACGACGTCGTGGGCATCTCCTCGGATGGGCAGGAATCACTGCAGTCCTTCGCCGACGACCAGTCGCTGACGGTCCCGCTGCTTTCGGACCCGAACCACGAGACCGCCAAGGCCTACGGCGCGTACGGGGACAAGGACCTCGGCGGAAAGATCATCACCGGCACGCTGCGCTCCACGATCGTCGTCAACCCCGACGGCACCGTGAAGTCAGCCGAGTACAACGTCGATGCACAGGGCCACGTCGCCCGCCTGCGCGAAGAACTCGGGGTCTAGGCCCCGGGCCTGCGGTGCCGCCCGGCACCCCAGGCACCCTCCACGTCAATGCCCATGGGGACCTCGGTCCCCATGGGCATTATTCGTGGCACCGCCGGTCCGGGGCGGACCGGCGCCGGGGGCTCCGACCCGGAGCCTGGACCGCGTGGCCACCAAGTCGGCAAAACGGTTGATGTAGCCCTGCAGGAACTCGCCCGTGGACTCCCGGCTGATGCGGCCCTCGTCGTCGAGCAGTTCCGGTGACCGGGACAGGAACACCTCGGGCTGGCCCGGGGTGGGCATGTCGAAGTAGGACAGGGCGAGCCGCAGGTTCTTCTGCGAGCTGTAGCCTCCCATGCGCCCGACCGAATGGCTGATGATGCCTGCCGGAAGCTTCTTCCACGCGACGTCGGCATTGGGCTTGGACCCGATGTCCACCGCGTTCTTGAGGCACGCCGGGATGGTGCGGTTGTTCTCCGGGGTGACGAACAGGACGCCGTCGGAGGCCTTGATCGTTTCGCGGAAGCGGGTATAGCCCTCGGGCCTGGGCTTATCGGTGACCTCGGGGGTGTCGTAGTCGAAGTCGTAGAGCGGCAGGTCACGGATCTCGACGATCTCGGCCTGGTAACCGGCAGGGAAGAGTTCGATCGCGTTGAGCGCGATCTTGCGCGCATAGGAGGCACGTCGCAGGCTGCCGACGATTACCGAGATGTTCCGGGTCATGGAAATGGGGTTCCTTTCGGGACGTTGTGCAGGCAGGGCGGGCGCGAGAGACCACAAGTCGTCAGTACGACTTCCACCACTGCTTACGATGTACCGTACTTGAAAGTTCGGCCTACCTAACATTATGGTGGTCGAACGACATGAAAGGAGGTGCCCGATGCAGAGGGACGGCACATGGCTCGAGGCGATCACCCTGTTCCAGGCGATCCGCGAGGGTGATCAGCCGGCTGCCAAGCGACTACTGGACTCCTCCGCCCACCGGAACGAGGTCCTCGAGGGGCTGTTGAGCATGCTCGGAATCTTCCTGCGCGGCCAGAAGGCGGCCGAGCTGGACCACTTCATTTCGGCGGCACACCGCGCCGGTCCTCCCCCGCCGTTCGGCGCACGCCCGTATCTTCCGCCGCTGGCATGACCGATCTCCGACGTTAAAGCGCGGTGCCCCCTCCACCGGGAAGAGTGGTGGAGGGGGCACCGTCACGCCCGCCCCGGATGGATCGACCATCCCGTCCGGGGCGAAGACCCGGGCTGCGAGGTAGGAGCTCGTTGGCCCGGGGGTCTACTGGCACCGCAACGAGCAACGAGCCGTGTCGTGTCGTGTCGTGGAGACTAGGCTTCGCCGCGGCGCAGCAATTGTCCGTGAGGAGTCATGAAGTCGACCTTCTCGCCGCGGAGCCAGGTGCCTCCAACGACGCCGTCCAGGGTCTTGCCGTCGTAGGCGGACACGGGGTTGCGGTGCTGGAGCTTCGCGACGTCCACGACGAAGTCCTCCTCCGGGGAGAAGATGGCGAAGTCGGCGTCGGATCCCGGCGCCAGCTGCCCCTTGCGTTCCAAACCGGCAAGCTTCGCCGGCCCCGACGACATCCAGCTGAGCACCTGCTCGAGGGCGATGCCACGTTTCTTTGCTTCGGTCCAGATCAGCGACAGGCCCAGCTGCAATGAAGCGACTCCACCCCAGGCAGTGCCGAAGTCCCCGCCTTCGGGATACTTCAGTTCCACCGTGGACGGCGAGTGATCGGAGACGATGAAGTCGATGGTGCCGTCGATGAGCCCCTGCCAGAGCAGCTCGCGGTTGGCATCCTCACGGATTGGCGGGCAGCACTTGAACGCGGTGGCCCCGTCGGGGATCTCCTCGGCGAGCAAGGTCAGGTAGTGCGGGCAGGTCTCGACGGTCAGGCGCACGCCTTCGGCCTTCGCCGCGGCGATCACCGGCAGCGAGTCGGAGGAGGACAGGTGCAGGATGTGCGCCCGGCCTCCGGTCCGCCGGGCCGCGTCGATGACGCGCTGGATGGCCAGGTTCTCGGCAACGCGTGGACGCGAGGCCAGGAAGTTGGAGTACTCCCGGCCACCGATCTGCGGTGCCTCCTCGATGGTGTGCGCGTCTTCGGCGTGCACGATCATCAGCGAGTCGAAGGAAGCGAGTTCGGCCATATCGGCCTCCATCTCCTCCGGTTCCAGGGCGGGGAATTCATCCACCCCCGAATGCAGGAGGAAGCACTTGAAGCCATAGACGCCCTGATCGTGCAGTTTGCGCAGCTCCTTGCGGTTCCCGGGAACGGCACCGCCCCAGAAGCCGACGTCGATGTACGCCTTGCGGCCGGCGACCTCGCGTTTGAGCGCCAACGCCTCGACGTCCACCGTCGGGGGGATCGAGTTCAGCGGCATGTCGATGATGGTGGTCACCCCACCGGCGGCGGCGGCACGGGTGGCGGAGTCGAAGCCCTCCCACTCGGTGCGCCCCGGCTCATTGACGTGGACGTGGGAGTCCACGAGGCCGGGGATCATGACCTGTCCATCGTCCAGTTCGATGCTTTTGCGTCCCACCAGTCCATGGCCCAGCGACTCGATCGCTGCGATGCGTCCATCCCGGATGCCGACCTCGTGCGCGGCGATGCCGTCGCCCGTGAGGATCCGTTCGCCCCGGACCACCAAGTCGAATTCCTGTTCGTTTCCTGCCGGAGCAGGACTGTTCTCGATGCTCATATGCCGATTCCTCCTCGAATCCTGGCTGTCGGGCCCCATGGTGCCCGACGTCTTCCCTGTCAATTATCCGCCCTCGTCCCCGGGGGCGGGGAACCAGCCGTGGACACGGGCCCTGTCGGCTGGCGGACGCGAAACGGCGGGCGGACCCTCCGGAGCACTGCTCCTGGTTCCGTCCGCCGCTCAGCTTTCTGGTGGCTATGCGCCGGCCGTTGCCGCCTCGCGGGCCGGCTTCAGCGGAACGAGCGCCGTCGGGGCATCGGCCACGGTCTCGGCCAGGTCCTCGAATTCGGTGACGTTGTTCAGCTCGGTACCCATCGAGATGTTGGTGACGCGCTCGAGGATG
>JBBSRM010000112.1:0-8100 GCA_038243055.1 Actinomycetales bacterium | reverse complement strand
GCGGTTGACGGGATCGTTGAGGAAGCCGATGACTTGCTTGGGGACTGCCGTGGAGCGGTGTCCTCCCCCGTAGGTGGGAACGACCAGGACAAAGGGCCGGGCCACACGCAGTTGTCCCTCCACCCGTGGGCGCAACGGAATCCGGGCCGCGGGCAGGTCCAGTCGTTCAATGAAGCGTCGGGTGTTTCCGGAGACGCTGGAGAAATACACCACATCCGGCGAGTTGTCCTCGTCGAACATGGTGGACGCCGCGTCCAAACGCCCCGAATCAGTCGTCTTCATGCGCAAGACTCCTTGGCTCCCGCCTTGGCGGCGGATCTAGATGTTGTGGTCAGCGGACCCTCAATGACCTACATCTAGTAATAACACCCCATGAGAACGTTTGTCTACGTAGCATCGTAGTTGTAGAGTTCGACGCGACTAACTCTATGATTGAGCACGAAATGACCGCCTCGGGCACCGACAGAACCACTGGGGATCAGGAGCATGAAAACAGGCGTTACCGCGCAGAGACGCCCTTGGCGCGGGTGCCTCCGGACAGTGGTCCGGAACGATATGACAACAAAGCGAGGGGGTGCACGTGGCACCCCCTCGCTGGGAGACGTATCTGCTGTCGTTCTTTCCGATCAGTCGGGACGACGTTTGGGAATGGTGTCCACCCTCTCCCAGCCGCGCCGGACGTCCCGCGATCCTGCATGGGCATCACGGCTGCGGTAGAGGACGTAAGGGCGGAAGATGTAACCCACTGGTGCCGTGAAGACGTGCACCAGGCGGGTGAAGGGCCACAGCGCGAAGAGGAAGATGGCAATCAGCGCGTGGAACTGGAACGTGAACGGGGCATCGACCATCAGATCGGGCTGCGGGTTGAAGTAGAAGATGCTGCGGAACCAGATGGACACCCCTTCGCGGTAGTTGTAGGCTCCGGCCACGCCCGAAACGGTGTTGGCCAGTCCTGCCACGATGACCAGCCCGAGGGTCAAGTACATCGTCTTGTCCATCTTGGTGGTGGCACCCAGAACGGCCTTGGTGAAGCGTCGCCGATAGAGAAGCCCGATGAATCCGACGATTGTGAAGACCCCGGCGATGGCACCGACCGAGATCGCCATGAAGTGGTACATGCCTTCCGAGATCCCGACGGCATCCGTCCAGCTTTGGGGAATTCCCAAACCCATGACGTGGCCCAGGAAGACCGCCAGGATCCCGAAGTGGAACATGGGGTTCGCCCAGCGGAGGATGCTGCTCTCGTACATCTGGCTCGACCGTGAGGTCCATCCGAACTTGTCATAGCGATACCGCCAGATGTGTCCGAGGATGAAGATGGTCAGGCAGATATAGGGGAAGATCAGCCACAAAAAGACATTCAACGGGTTATCCATTACATGCCTCCAGGCATCGGTGCCAAATCCGGCGTTCCATAGGTGTCCAAGCCGACTTCCTCTTCTTCAGGACCCTCGGCAATCAACCGTTGCACGGCTTCGTGGTCCGTGCCCTTCAACGGTGGCAAGGTGGCGCAGACGGAGTCGATGGCCCCGAACCACGGGGATTCCACTTCCCGCAGGTGTATCCGCAGCAGCTCCAGGCCCGCTCGGTTGTCCAGGATGATCTTCAGGCCCGCCTTGACGTCGGTCATCGCCCCGAATTCCAAGACCACACAGAGGTGGTCGGGCAACTGGTCATCGGTCAGGGTCAGGCCGGCCTTCACATAGACCTGCTTGATGCGCAGGAGCGCCAGGCCGCGCTTCCGGGTCTCCCCATTCGAGAAGTAGGTCAGGAACAGGCAACCTCGACGACGGGTGTCGAAGGTGTCGACATACTCGCTCTGGATTTCGCGCAGTGTCCCCTGCTGCAGATGACGAATGGTCTTCTGCAGACCGGAACCGACCTTGGCGGGCAGGCCAGCGGCGACTTCACTGAGTAGTTCCAGCCGTGAGAACAGTTCCTCATCCGGATAGTCCAGCAGGATGGACGCGGACTGCCAGATCCCGGTGAGCTGTTCGGTGGAATATTTGAGTGCGGGGGCCTTGGGGGGTGTCATGACGAGGATCCTCCCTGCGTGGAAGCTGCCGACCCCGACGGCGTTTCGGGGAACAAGCCGTCGGGTGTGCCTTGGCCATCCCAGTTCAGCAGGTTGATACGCACTCCTTCAGGACGCCCGGGCACGTCGGGGGATCCGATGCCGGGATCCTTGCCCTTATCCGGGTCTTCCTTGAAGGAACCATCCATTCCGCCCATGCCCGGCCCGCCGTCGACGTCGAGCGAGCACTCGGTGGCGATGTTCTCCAACTTATGGGCGTCTTCGTAGTGGGCTGACGGGATGACATAGCGTTCTTCGTATTTAGCGATGGCCAGCAGGCGGTACATGTCCTGGACTTCCTGTCCGGTCATCCCCACCGATTCGGCGATGGATTCCTTGGGTTCCCACCCCATGTTGATATCGCGCATATAGGAGCGCATGGCGGCCAACTTATGCAGCACGTTGTCCACCGGCTGGGTGTCCCCGGCCGTGAAGAGACCGGCGAGATACTCAATGGGAATCCGGAGCTTGTCGATGGCCGCGAAGAGGTTGTCCTGCTTTTCGGCGTCTTCACCGGTGTCGCTGACCGCATCCACCACCGGGGAGAGCGGCGGGATGTACCAGACCATCGGCATGGTGCGGTATTCGGGGTGCAGCGGCAGAGCCACCTTGTACTTGTTGATCAGCGCGTAGATCGGCGAACGCTGGGCGGCCTCCACCCAGTCCTCGGGGATCCCGGCCTTGAGGGCCTCACGGATGACCTCGGGATCGTTCGGATCCAGGAACACCTCGCGCTGGGCTTCATACAGGCCGTGCTCGTCCGGGGTGGACGCGGCTTCGAGCACGCGGTCGGCGTCGTAGAGCATCAGCCCGAGGTAGCGCAGGCGCCCGACACAGGTCTCGGAGCAGATCGTGGGTTGGCCGATCTCGATGCGCGGGTAGCAGAACGTGCACTTCTCGACCTTGCCGGTCTTGTGGTTGAAGTACATCTTCTTATACGGACAGCCACCCACGCACTGCCGCCAGCCGCGGCAGCGGTCCTGGTCCACCAGCACGATGCCATCCTCTTCGCGTTTGTAGATGGCGCCGGTGGGGCAGGCGGAAACGCAGGAGGGGTTCAGGCAGTGTTCGCAGATACGTGGCAGGTAGAACATGAACGTCTGTTCATATTCGAATTTGATCTTGTCCCCGACCTGCTGCAGGATCGGGTCGTTGTGCGTGTTCTCCACCGATCCCGCCAGGTCGTCGTCCCAGTTGGACGACCAGGTGACGGTGGTGTCCTGCCCGGTGAGCAACGACTTGGGCCGGGCCACCGGCATATGGTCCTGGGCGGGAGCCGTGGTCAGGTTCTCGTAGTCGTAGGTCCACGGCTCGTAGTAGTCCTTGATGCCCGGCAGGTTGGGGGCGGCGAAGATGGTGAGCAGGTTCTTCAGCCGGCCCCCGGCCTTGAGCTTGAGCCGACCGCGTTTGGTCAGCGTCCAGCCGCCCTTCCACTTTTCCTGGTCCTCATAGGTGCGCGGATACCCCAAGCCGGGTCGGGTTTCCACGTTGTTGAACCAGATGTGCTCGGCTCCCGACCGGTTCGTCCAGACCTGCTTGCATGTGACCGAACACGTGTGGCAGCCGATGCACTTGTCCAGGTTCATCACCATTGCCATTTGAGCCATGACACGCATTAGTACGTCACCTCCTGGTTGCGGCGGCGAATGACCGTGACTTCGTCGCGTTGGTTTCCCGTTGGCCCCATGTAGTTGAAGGCGTAGGTCTGCTGGGCGTAGCCGCCGATCATGTGCGTGGGCTTGATCATCAGTCGGGTCAGCGAGTTGTGGTTGCCGCCGCGCTGGCCGCTGGTCTCGGAGATCGGCATGTCGATTAGCCGGTCCTGGGAGTGGTACATGAACACCGTGCCCTCGGGCATCCGGTGCGAGACGATGGCCCGCGCGGTGGTCGTGCCGTTGCGGTTGACGGCCTCGATCCATTCGTTGTCCCTGACACCGATCTTCTCGGCATCCAGTGGGCTCATCCAGATTCCGGGACCGCCCCTGAACAGCGAGAGCATGAACAGGTTGTCCTGGTATTCGGAGTGGATGGACCACTTATTGTGCGGGGTCAGGTATCTGACCGACACGCCCTTGGATGAAGTGGAACCGATGGCCGGTTCGTCGAACAGTGCCGTCATGTCCAGCGGTGGCCGGAAGATCGGCAACCCCTCGCCCAATTCGGTCATCCAGTCGTGGTCCAGATAGAAGTGCATCCGGCCCGTCAGGGTGTGCCACGGCTTGAGCCGTTCCACGTTGATCGTGAACGGGGAGTACCGACGGCCACCGGTTTCGGAGCCGGACCATTCGGGTGAGGTGATCACCGGTGCCGGCCCGTTTTGTGTATCGGCGAACGTCACGCGATGGCCTTCGTTCTCCGAGGACAGGTCATGAAGCAACGTACCGGTGCGCTTCTCCAGGGTCTTGAAGCCCTGGGTCGCCAAATGTCCGTTGGTGGTGCCGGAGAGGGTCAGGATCATCTCGCAGGCCTGGTAGTCCTGGAGGATGTCGGGGCGTCCATGGCCTGCACCGCCCCGTACGGTCCCGTTCTTCTTCTTCAGGTCCTCGATTTCCCGGCTCACGTCATAAGTGATGCCCTTGGTCGTTGCCCCGAGCGTGTCCATGAGTGGTCCGATCGAACGCATCATGTCGCCGATCGCCGTGTAGTCGCGTTCGACTTCGATGATCTTGGGCATGGTGACCCCGGGCTCGGGCTCGCATTCACCGTATTTCCAGTCCCTGACCTTCCCATGCGGGGCAGCCATCGCGTCGGGGGTGTCATGGGTCAGCGGTGCTGCGACGACGTCGGTCTGCTTGCCCAGGTGCGGTGCTGCCAAACGACTGAAAACCCGGGAAATCTCCTGCCAGGCATCCCAGTCGGTACGGGATTGCCACGGTGGCGCGATGGCTGGGTTGAAGGAGTTCACGAACGGGTGCATGTCAGTGGTGGACAGATCGTACTTCTCGTACCAGGTGGCCGCCGGGAGCACGATATCCGAGTGCAGCGTCGAGCTGGTCATCCGGAAGTCCAGCGTGGTGAGCAGATCGAGTTTTCCCGTCGGGGCCTTCTCCCGCCATTTCACGTCCTTGGGACGGAAACGTTCGGCGGTTTCCTCGGCACTGATCGTATGCGATGCCCCGAGCAGGTGGTTCAGGAAATATTCGTTGCCCTTGGCCGAGGAACCAATCAGGTTCGAGCGCCACAACGAGAGCACCCGGGGGTAGTTCTCGGGGGCATCCGGGTCCTCGGCGGCGAAGTTCAGCCGACCCGCCTTGAGCTCGTCGACCACATAGTCCTTGGCCGACTGCCCCTTTTGCCGGGCCTGGGCCCCGATGACCAGCGGGTTGCGGTCGAAGGTCGGGTAGGAAGGCATCCAGCCCAGCCGCGCCGATTGGGCGATGATATCCGCCGTCGTCTTGCCGGCGAGCTGTCCCTTGCCGGTCTGCGCAGTCAGTGCGTCGGCACCGAACTGGTCATAGCGGAACTGGTCGGTATGCAGGTACCAATAGGCCGTCTGCACCATGTTGCGGGGAGGACGCAGCCAGTCCAATCCGTTCGCCAGCTGGTTGTATCCGGTCAGCGGGCGGACCTTCTCCTGTCCGACGTAGTGCGCCCAGCCGCCACCGTTCACGCCCTGGCAACCGGTGACGGTCGTCAGGGTCAGGAAGGTGCGGTAGATGGTGTCCGAGTGGAACCAGTGGTTGGTGCCGGCTCCCATCAAGATCATCGACCGGCCCTTGGAATCCTCGGCGTTCTGCGCGAATTCCCTCCCGATCCGTTCGCAGGCCTCGGCCGTGACGCCGGTGATGTTGGCCTGCCAGGCAGGGGTGTTCGGTGATTCGGCGTCGTCATAACCGGTGGGCCACTCCCCCGGGAGTCCGGGACGGCCCACGCCATACTGGGCCAGCATCAGGTCGAAGACGGTGGTCACCAGTCGTCCGGCCACCCGACGTGCCGGGACACCGCGACGTATGACGCCGATGTTGCCCTGGCCGGCGTCGAAACGCGGCATGTCGATGGACACGTTTTCGTCGGCACCATCGATCAGGGTCAGCTTGGGGTCGATGTCCCCCAGGTCCAGGTTCCATTTCCCCTCACCGGTTTCGCCGTAGCGGTGGCCGAGGGTTCCCGGGGGCACCACCAGGCGGTCGGTGGCCGAATCAACCAGGACCGTCTTGAATTCGGGGTTTTCCGCTTCCGGCTCGATCTCTCCGTCGAGGTCCGCGGCGGTCAGGAACTTGCCGGCGGTGAACATCCGCTCCCCGGCGGCATCCTCCGCTTCGTCGAGGGTGACCAGGAAGGGCAGATCAGTGTACTTCTTCACGTACTGGGTGAAGTAGGGGGTCTGCCGATCCACGTGGAATTCCTTGAGGATGACGTGCCCCATCGCCATGGCCAGGGCACCATCGGTTCCTGGTTCGGCAGGCATCCATTCATCGGCGAACTTGGTGCTGTCGGCGAAGTCGGGTGAGACGACGATGACTTTTTGTCCCCGGTAGCGGGCTTCGATCATCCAGTGGGCATCGGGAGTCCGGGTCACCGGGACGTTCGTGCCCCAGATGATCAGGTAGCCGGCATCCCACCAGTCCCCGGATTCGGGGACGTCGGTCTGGTCGCCGAAAACCTGGGGGGAAGCGACCGGCATATCGGCGTACCAGTCGTAGAAGCTGAGCATGGACCCGCCGATGAGGTTCACGAAGCGGGCTCCCGAGGAGTGCGAGACCATCGACATCGCCGGGATGGGAGAGAATCCTGCCACCCGGTCCGGACCGTATTTGCGGATGGTGTGCACATGAGCCGCCGCCACGATCTCGACAGCTTCGTCCCACGTCGCGCGCACCAGCCCGCCCTTGCCCCGGGCGCTCTTATACCGCATGGCCCGCTCCGGGTCCTCGGTCAAATCGGCCCAGGCCAGCACCGGATCCTTGAGCCGGGCCTTGGCCTCCCGGTACATCTCGAGCAGCACTCCACGGATGTACGGGTAGCGGGTTCGGGTCGGTGAATAGGTGTACCAGGAGAAGGATGCCCCGCGTGGGCAGCCCCGGGGCTCGTATTCCGGCTTATCGGGGCCGGTGGTGGGGTAATCGGTGGCCTGGGTCTCCCAGGTGATGATGCCGTCCTTGACGTAGACGTTCCAGGAGCACGAACCGGTGCAGTTCACCCCGTGGGTCGACCTCACGACCTTGTCGTGGCTCCAGCGGTCCCGGTAGAAGGAATCACCGGATCGGCCACCGACCTTGAGTAGCGTGCGCCCGTCGGGCGAGACGACTTCCTTTGGCTTGAAAAACCTCCGGGTCCTGATCAGCGCATCCTGTAGTCCGCTATTCATGGTCGTGCTCATTTCGGCCCTCCCGCATTCGCCGTATACGGCCCGCCATGAGGCCGCATGCCTCCTCGGACAGGGGGTTTCCGAAGCTGGTGGAATCAAAGACCCCGCGTCGATGAAGCTCACAGTAGCAGGGAATAATTGAGACGACCATCACATTTGAAGAATCATCAAAACTGCTTGTGAAATGGGAATTCCTTCACTTTTGTAGGTTCCACCAGCCATCGCCGGGGACAACGAAGGCCGCCCCCTTGCCAGAGGGCGGCCTTCGAGGGCATCGGCTGCAGGCTAGAGCTCGACCTTCTCGGAACCACCAAGATCCGGTTGCTGATCCGAACCCCGGGCCTTGAGGATCTCGAAGCCCATCTTGACCGGACCACCCTTGGCCTCCCAGTACTGGGCGGACTCGGCCTCGATCTTCAGCAGTGCGACACCGGGGGTGTCGATGCCGTCCGGGAACCATGCATCGACGGAGGCGCTCCAGTGTTCCTCCAACTTCGTCCGGTCATGCACGATCCGGCCGCGGCCGGCAAGGGAAACCCAGGTGTGCTTGGACTCGAAGGAGACGTTCACCTCGGCCTCGTCCTTGATCTGCTGGGCCTTCGGGGAGTCCTCGGAGAAGATGAACCAGAGATCCCCGTCGAAATCCGCCTCCTGGACGGCCATGGGGCGGCTGATGAGCTTACCCTCCGGGGAGACCGTCGTGAGCATGGCGATGCTT
>JBBSRM010000111.1:0-8202 GCA_038243055.1 Actinomycetales bacterium | reverse complement strand
CACCGCGGTGCTGTGGTTGGAGACGCCTTCGAACCCGTTGCTCGCCGTTGCCGACATCGCCGGATGGGCGAAGATAGCGCACGACGCCGGGGCCCTGCTGGTCGTGGACAACACCTTTGCCTCGCCCTACTTGCAGCGGCCCCTGGACCTGGGCGCCGACGTCGTCGTGCATTCGACGACGAAATACATCGGCGGGCATTCGGACGTGCTCGGTGGGGCCGTCGTCGTTTCCGATGCCCTCCACCGGGGGAAGCCGGTGGGCGAACTGGTGGCCTTCCAGCAGTTCGCCGCCGGGGCCGTTGCCGGCCCGCAGGACTGCTATCTGGCAGCCCGCGGACTGAAGACGCTGGGACTGCGCATGGACCGCCATTGTGCCAATGCGCTCGCGCTCGCCGAATGGCTCCGGGATCAGCCGGAGATCGCCGCTGTGCACTACCCCGGGCTTCCCGAGGACCCCGGCCACGGGCTGGCCGCCCGGCAGATGGACGGGTTCGGCGGCATCGTTTCGGTCCGGTTGGCCGGCGGCGAAGAAGCCGCACGCAAACTCGCCGTCTCCACCCGCCTGTTCGGGCTCTCCGTCAGCCTCGGAGGGGTCGAATCCCTGGTCTGTTACAGCTCGGAGATGACCCACGCATCCGTGCGGGACACCCCCTTGGCGGCCCCCACGAATCTGGTCAGGTTGTCGGTTGGCGTAGAGGACGCCCGCGACTTGCGCGGGGATCTGGAACAGGCGCTGGCCGCCGTGGCCTCGCTGCGGTTGCCGATGAAGGTGTAGGGCTTCGGCCCGTGCGTACCGTCTGGTGCTTCTGTGGCCTCGAGGGGTCGTCTAGAAGGGGTTCAGCAGGCGGTGGACGAACTGCCGGGTCCGCTCCTCCTGCGGGGCGCGCAGCACGGTGTCAGGGGGACCGTGTTCGACGACGACGCCCCCGTCCATGAAGACCACCTGGTCGGCCACCTCGCGGGCGAACGCGAGTTCGTGGGTGACCAGAACCATCGTCCAGCCCTCCTGGGCGAGTTCCTTGATGACACGCAGCACGTCGCCGACCAGTTCGGGGTCCAGCGCCGAGGTCGGTTCGTCGAACAACAGCAGGGAGGGTTTCAGTGCCAGCGCCCTGACGATTCCGACGCGCTGCTGTTGGCCGCCGGAGAGCTCGTGCGGATACTGGTCGGATTTATCGGCCAACCCGACGCGTTGAAGCAGGGACGTGGCGTCGGCGACCGCCTCGGCCCGGGGACGCCGCTGGACCTGGACGGGCCCTTCGATGACGTTCTGCAACACCGTCTTATGCGGGAAGAGGTTGTAGTTCTGGAAGACCATCGCGCTGCGGGTGCGCAGCGATTGGGTTTCCTTCGTTTTCGTCGAGGCGGCGAACGTGATGGAGGGGCCCGCGGCGAAGGCGACCGTGCCGGCGTCGGGCTTCTCCAGTCCGTTCAGGCAGCGCAGCACCGTGGTCTTGCCGGAGCCCGAGGGACCGATCAGAGCCAATACTCCGCCGGGGTCCACCGACAGGTCGATCGAGGTCAGCACGCGGTTGCTGCCGAAGGATTTCTGCAGCCCGGAGACACGGAGCAGTGGTTCATTGGGCGACATGACGGTCAAGCCTTTCCTCGATCTTGGTCTGTCCGGTCGAGAGCACCAGACAGAACAACCAATAAACCAGTGCCGCCTCCAGATAGAGCAACATGAACTCCTGGCTGAATGAGGCGACCTCCTGTGCCTGGCGGAATAATTCGGTCACCAGGATCAGCGACGCGAGCGACGTGTCTTTCACCAGTGAGATGAACGTGTTCGACAACGGCGGCACGGAAACCCTGGCAGCCTGGGGCAGGATCAGCCGGCGCAGGGTCTTTCCGCGGGACATGCCGATCGTGTAACCGGCCTCCCATTGCCCGCGGGCGACCGAGAGTATGGAAGCGCGGATGACTTCGGCGCCGTAGCCACCGACGTTCAGCGAGAACGCAATGATCGCACTCGGCCACGGGCTCAGCGTCACCCCGATCGAGGGGAGGCCGTAGAAGATCACGAACAGCTGCACCAGCAGCGGGGTACCGCGGATAACCGAGATGTAGGCGCGGGCGATCCAGGCCAGCACCGGGTTGGAGCCGATGCGCATCAGCGCGACAAGCAGGGCCAGCATCAGACCCAGGGCGAAGCTGGACAGGGACAGGGGAATGGTTCCGGTGAGCCCGCCGAGCACGAGCGGCCACAGCGAGTCCAGGAATAGTGACCAGTCGACATTCATGGGTTCAGGTTACGTTCCGCCGGCTACTTCGAGACGTCTTCGCCGAAGTACTTCCGGGAGATCTTCGCCAGCGTCCCGTCGGATTGGAGCTCTTCCAGCGCGGAGCCGATGGCCTTGACCAGATCGGTGCTGCCCTTCGGCAGGGCCAATGCGCTCTCGGAGCTCTCCTTGGTTTCAGCGGCGATCTTGATCCCCTTGTCAGGCGTGCTCTTCTGGTAGTCGAGGTAGGTCAGCTGGTCGTTGATCGTTGCATCGACGCGGCCCTGCTTGAGCAGGGTGACCGACTGGGCCCAGCCCTCGACGGCCTGCACCTTGGCCCCGGATTCTTTGGCGAGGTCGTTCCAGTTGCTGGTCAGCGACTGGGCGGTGGTCTTGCCCTTGAGGTCCTTGAACGAGGCGATGTCGGTGTTGTCGGCCTTCGTGACGACGACTCCCTTGCTCACGGTATAGGGCGTGGAGAAATCGTAGGCCTCGCGGCGGTCCTTGTTGATGGTCACCTGATTGGCGATCACGTCGAAACGCCCTGACTCGAGTCCGGCGAAGAGGGCATCCCACTGGGTCTCCTTGAACTCGGGCTTGACCCCGAGCTGATCGGCGACGGCGGTGACGACCTCGACGTCGTACCCGGTCAGCTTGCCCGCCCCGCCCTCGTGGAAGGAGAACGGCTTATAGGTGCCCTCGGTGCCGACCATCAATACGCCGTTGTCCTTGATGTCCTGCAGGGTCGGGGCCTCGGCCTTTTCTCCGCTGGAGGTGTCCGGTCCCGCGTCGGAGGAGCAGCCGGAGACGGTGAAGGCCAAGGCGACGGCGGCGGCAGCCAGCGGCAGGAGACGGCGGTTCATGGGGGGAGGCCCTTCGGTGCGGTGGTCGGTGGTCCGACGGTTGGCATGCTCCCGGCGGTGGCCGGGGATTGGAACGCTAGCACTTGCAGCGCCGGGGAGCGACCGAGTATTCCGAACTACGACGCCGACCCGGGAACCGGGAGTTCAGCACCAGTACCGGGAGCATCATCGCCGGGACGGCGGCGAACAACCCGGTTTTCCAGCCGCCGCGGGCGGCTTCCGTCTTCAGACGCCATAGTCCACCACGGAGGTCCCGGCCGCTCGGGATGGTCTTCCCGAACTCACATCATGGCGACCGTCCCAGGTCCCCGCGAGGCCGACAGAAGGCATCTGCCCTGGTCCAGCGCATGCGAGAAGCATCCGAATGCGCAGGGGGGAGCACCCCGACACGCACAAAGCCCCAGCCGAGGGGGATGGCTGGGGCCTTGCGGATCACTCGCACCTTGATGAGGCACTTTCAATACTAGGGAACGGTCCTTTGCCCGAACTGTGTGCGCGGTGGGAAACCGCTATATCCAGTCGCTACCGGATTACGGTTCCACCGGCTGATCCGGCGCAGGGGCCGGTGCCGGGGCGGGCTCCTGGGGCGCTTCGGGAGCTGCGGGTTCCTGCTTCTCCGGTACTGGCGCCTGATCCGGCTGGGGTTGCTGCTCCTCGTCGGGTGCCTCATCCTGCTCTGGCGCGTTCGGGTCCTGGTCCTGGTCCTGGTCGATCGTTCCGGAGTCATCCGTCTGGTTGGTGGTCCCACTGATCCCCGGGATCGAGGTACCGCCGGTTCCACTGGTGCCCCCTGTGAACGAGGACACCGCACGTCCTGCCGACAGTTCGAAGGCCAGGATCAGGGCCATGGTGATGGCGAATAAGGCGACGGTGACGCCGATGATGTGCTTCCACGGAAGCCGCTGCAGGATCCCGCGCCCGGCGTTCTTCGGCGGTTTCTCGCGTTCGTCGATGGACGTTCCAACGAGGCCCGTGTCCCGGGGTATCGGATTCGGCTGCTGTGAGTCGTTTAGTGATCGGGTTTTTGTTCGCGCGTTGCTGACCCGTTCACCCACGTGTTCCTTGGTTTTTCGCAGGGATTGGGAGTACACCGAACCGCCGATGGTGATCAGCAAACTACCTAGTGCGGCGCCGATGATGGTCCCGCCAACACCCAACGTGGACAACACCACCGCCGAGGTGACGGCCCCCAAGGCGGAGCCGACCGAGCCGATCCAACTGATTTCTAGACGCTTTTTACTCACTGATCCATTCTCCCGTGCTCCGTTGCGCAGCCCAAGCCGCCACACCCTTTTCGTCTGCCGGCTGATTCAGGAGTTCATCAGCAGCGGCACGAGCATCATCGCGGGGACGGCGGCGATGGTGGTCAGCAGGACGGTGTCCTTGGCGACCACCAGGCCCTGCTCGTAGCGTGAAGCCGTGACGAAGACGTTCTGCGCCGAGGGCAGCGCAGCCATGATGACGACGGCGAACAGCTCCGAGCCGTGCAGGTGGAACAGGAAGGCCCCCGTGAGCCAGGCCAGGACCGGGTGGACGATCAGTTTCAGTCCGGTGCCGACCAGGACATCGGACCGCCGGTCGGTGGCCTTCTCCAGTGGTTTGGATCCCACGAGGGAAATGCCGAAGGCAATGAGCATGGCTGGAATGGAAGCTCCGGCGATGAGCTCGACGGGATCGGCGATCGGCTGCGGAAGCGTCCAATCGAAGACGGCGAAAAGTAGCCCCGCCAACGAAGCGACGATCATCGGGTTTCGCAGGGTGCTCACGACCAAGGCAGTGGGGGTGGTGCGCCGTCCCGAGGTGCTTGAGTCCAGCAGTGCCAGGAAGACGGGGCTCCACAACGCCAGCTGGAAGAGGATCACCGGGGCCGCGTGTGCGGTGCTGCCCAGAACGTAGGCGGCGATCGGCAGCCCGAGGTTCGCCGAGTTTACCGTTGAAGCACTCATGGCCCCGATGATTCGTTCGGGACGCCCACGAGGCAACCACCAGCCGGTGAAGCCGAAGTAGAGCACGGCAACACCCGCGGCGCTGATGGCCGCCACGGCCAGACTGGGCCCCAGGACAGCCCGCGGATCGGCGTCGGCGACGGTGACGAAAAGCAAGGCGGGACTGGCGACGAAGAACGTCAGGCGGTTCAGGACGTACCGGGCATCGGGGCCGAGGACCCCCGTGCGTCCGACGAGGTAGCCGACGATGATGACGGCCCAGACAACCGAAAAACCCGAGAGTACCCCGAGCACGGTCCTAGGAGTCCGCGGGGGAGCCGGCTATGGCGTGCGGTGGACGCACGGCGTTGTTCGACAGCGACTCGGAGGGGTCACTGCCCAGGGCGATCATCGAGTTGTTGGCATCGACATGGACGATGCGCGGCACGTAGCTGCGTGCCTCCGCGTTCTCCATCTCGGCGAAGCTGATGAGGATGACCGTATCTCCTGGATGCACCAGATGCGCGGCGGCACCGTTGATCCCCAGGACGCCGCTTCCGCGGTCCCCGGCGATGGTGTAGGTCTCGAGCCGGGCACCATTGGTGACATCGACGATGCTGACCAGTTCCCCGGGCAGGATGTCGGAGGCTTCGAGTAGATCGAGGTCGACGGTCACCGATCCGACATAGTGCAGATCGGCATGGGTCACGGTGGCGCGATGGATCTTCGACTTGAACATTGTGCGTTTCATAGCACTCCTAGTCTACGCGCCGTGCGGTGGTTGGACTCCCGGCCCCGGCATGAAGAGAGCGGGCGACGGGAATCGAACCCGCGTGTCCAGCTTGGGAAGCTGGCGCTCTACCATTGAGCTACGCCCGCAAAACACCCGCCGGTCCGTTCGTACCCGCGGGTGCATCTCAGCATAGCCCACAGGGCGTTGACATGCATATTGGAGCCCTACCCCGCGCAGGGTCCTAGTCGTGTCCTGCACCCTGCGGGGACCGTCCTGGACGGCCTGTCAGGGCCCGCGCCACGGGTTCGGCCAGCTTGGTGGCAATCGGACCCAGAACGGCCAACAACATCACATAGGCGGTGGCCAGGGCCGCCAATTCCGGGGAGGCTCCTCCACCGGCGACCGCAAGCCCGGCGATCACGATGGAGAATTCCCCGCGGGCGATCAACGCCGTTCCGGCGCGGATCCGGCCCGGCACACCGATGCCGGCCCGACGGGCGGCCCAGACGCCGGTGAAGATCTTCGTCACCGACGTCACCAGGGCCAAGGCCAGAGCCAGGAGCAACACCGGAGGGATGGTCGCCGGGTCCGTGTTGATGCCGAACAGGACGAAGAACATGGCCGCGAACAGATCCCGCAGCGGGGCCAGGACCTTGGCGGCGGAATGCGCCGTCGAACCGGAGATTGCAATGCCCAGCAGGAAGGCGCCCACGGCCGCCGAAACCTGCAGGGCCGCGGCGAGTCCCGCCACGAGCAGGGCGGCTCCGATGAGCTTGAGCAGGAAGTTCTCCTGATCGGGGGAGTGGACGAGCCGCGATATCTGGGGGCCGTACCGCAGGGCCAGCAGCAACACCAGGGTCACGGCGAGTAGTGCGACGCCCACGGCCCGGAACCCACCCCAGAAACTCACCCCGGCCAGGGCCGCCGTGAGGATCGGCAGGTAGACGGCCATCACCAGATCCTCGAGCACCAGGATGGAGAGCACCACCGGAGTCTCGCGGTTGCCCAACCGGCCCAGATCGGTCAGGACCTTGGCGACGATCCCCGAGGAGGAGATGTAGGTGACCCCACCGAGCACCAGGCCCCCGATGACTCCCCACCCCAGGATGAGAGCCAGGGCGGCGCCGGGAACGAAGTTCAGGACCAGGTCGACCAGACCGGCCAGCCAAGAACGGCGCAGTCCGGTGACCAGTTCCTTGGCGGTGTATTCCAGCCCGAGCATCAGCAACAGCAGGACCACGCCGATTTCACTGGCGACGTCTCCGAACGCTTCGATCCCCGAGAGGGGGACCAGACCACCATGGCCGAAGACCAACCCTCCGAGCAGGTAGAGCGGGACCGGTGACATGCCGACCCGAGCCGCCAGACGTCCGAGAAGCCCGAGGCCGAGGAAGACGGCGCCGAGTTCGATCAGGACGACGGTGGTGGGTTCCACGGGCCGGCCCTATCCGTGATTCAGCAGGTGGGCCGCTTTGTCGAGACCGTCTGCCGTGCCGACCACGACGACGACGTCACCGGCTTCGAGCTCGAAGGACGGCGAGGGGGAGGCGAAGACCTGGCCACTGCGCGAAATGGCCACGATGGATGCGTGGGTGCGCGTGCGCAGATGGGTATCGCCCAGGGTGTGGTCTGCGTAGGGGCTGTCCTGGCTGATGACGAACTGCTGGGTGTTGACCCCGGGCAGTTCGCGGTGCTCCGCGGAGAGATCGGACACCAGTTGCGGGGCGCCTAGCAGGCCGCCGATCGCCGCGGCTTCCTCGGAGGTCAGCGGTATGGCCGCCTGGCAGGCGTCGGGATCCTGTTTTTCGGAGATGATCAGCTCCATGCCGCCCTCGCGTTTGATCACGACGCCGACGCGTCGTCCCGTGGCCAACATGACATCGCGGCGCATGCCGATGCCCGGAAGGGGCGTTTCTTCCAGATTCATGACTCCAGCGTAGTCCCCGGGTGACGGTCAGGCAGCCCCTGGGCGCCGAACGCAGATGGCCGCCGCCAGTAAACCGGCGGCGGCCATCTGTTGATGCTGGTGGTACGGACTCAGGCCCCAGGGGTCGCTTCGCCGTCGGCGGCGTCCTCGGCAGGGGCCTCCGGTGCGGGGGTTCCATCGGGGGCGAAATCGCGGCGGATCGCGTCGACGCCTTCGGCCGGGATCTCGAAACCGAGCTGGTGGCCCGGGTTCAGGACCACACCGGCACCGTTGAGGTTGTCGATCACCGCTGCGCCGACGACGCGCACGGCGTAGGGGGCTTCGGTGGTGTAGGTCTCGGGGATCCGGTTCACGTGCGTGAACAGAGCGATCACGGGCTCGCCGTCCTTATTCTGCAGCAGCAGCGGCTGGACGTTGTCGGTTTCCTCGGTCACCTGCTCACGGCTGAGGAAGAAGACTTCCTCGGACAGGAAGGTCGCAATGACCTGACCGGCCATGGCCTCATCGGCCTGGCCCTCATGCAGCACGGTTT